>NZ_JBHXRD010000018.1:98781-156234 GCF_042717325.1 Streptomyces sp. NPDC058637
ACCGTGGCGCGCGTACCGGGAAGTTCGGCAGTGGGGTTCTAAGCCAGAGCAGATGCAGGACAGGCGACGGGGCTGGCTGCCGAAGAGTGGCGCTTTCACAGGCCACCAGTAGAGCGGTGCGGTGGTGGAGTTTCGAAGCCAGAGCGGTTGCAGGACGGCGACGGGACTGACCCCGGACCGGGTGGCCCGCAGTGATCAGGGGCCACCGCGAGCAGTACCGGAGTACGCAAGTGCAGTCCGCAGTACCAGTGGTCCCTCGGCAAAAGGCGTCAGACCGTGGCGCGCGTACCGGGAAGTTCGGCAGTGGGGTTCTAAGCCAGAGCAGATGCAGGACAGGCGACGGGGCTGGCTGCCGAAGAGTGGCGCTTGATCAAGCCACGAGCAGTTCGCATCACCAGCAGTACCGAATGAGCAGCATCCGCAATTCGCAAGTGATCCCCAGAGGGAAGAACGGAGGAGTTGAGCGCCATCAGGATCGCCCGGGTAGAAGTCTGAGCCTGGGTACCGCAGGACATCGTTAGTGAGGTGGTCTCCGGTCAAGCAACCGCGATCCCCGCACCCCCGACAGAGTTCAGGTCGGGTCGGCGGAAACAGAAGGCCGGCGCAGTACCAGGGCCGGCAGATGGTGTAGCAGTTCCTTCGGGGCCCTGGTGCCACAGGCACCAGGGCCCCTCCACGCGTGTTCCACAGGAAGGTACAGATGACAGCAGACGACTCGTTCAGCCGTCTCGATGACGACGACTACCCCGCCTACACCATGGGCCGCGCCGCCGACATGCTCAACACCACCCAGAGCTTCCTCCGCGCCATCGGCGAAGCCCGCCTCATCACCCCACTGCGCTCCCCGGGCGGCCACCGCCGCTACTCCCGCTACCAACTGCGTATCGCTGCCCGCGCCCGAGAACTCGTAGATGCCGGTACCCCCATCGAGGCCGCCTGCCGCATCGTCATCCTCGAGGACCAGCTCGAAGAAGCCCAGCGCCTCAACACCGAATCCCACCGAGGCATCACGCCGGCCAGCACACCATCCGCGGCCTGAAGCGCTCTTCGCGCCCGCCGGGACACCGGCGGGCCTCACGCGGACCAGTCGGTGATCAAACCACGCACGGTCGCGGTCGTACTGCCGATCCGAACCGCGGCCTCCGATAAGGTCGCCCGCCGCGCACCTGGCGCGGACGGACCGCCGCCTGAACGCGGGCCTTCCGAAGCCGGGCCGACGTACCGTGTCGAGACGCAGGGTGCTTTGCACGACCGCCTCCGTCTGCCCGGACCCCCGCGCTCAAGGATCTCGCACCCGCATCTGCGCTGTCCTGCCCATTACCGCCGCCTCCAAGGGCCAGCACCTGGTGCCCTGACCAGCTGCGTGGACCTCCTGCCATCCCCGCACGCTGCGAAGTGCGGACCTCGCAGCCGCCCGCGCTTTCCGGCCTTTTTTGCTGGGGGAGGCCAGAGGTCGGCTTCGCCGCGGACCGCCCCACCAGCCTTTGGCCAACGCTGCGCCCGGCGGCTGCATATCTCGAAGGACGGCAGCTGCCGACCGCCGGGCTCGCGCAGGCCCGCTCCTGGCGGAGCCGGACGGGTACCCGTGCTCACGTACCGGTACTGAAGTACGCCTAATGCTCGGGGAAAGTCCGGAAAAAGTTGATTTCATCGAGGTGTGAGAGGTAGGTTCGGAACAGGATTCAGGAGGCATGTGATGTCTGAACTGTTTGATGCGGTCGATGCCCTCATCGCGGGCCGCGCATATTTGCCGCGACCGCAGGAGCGGGAGCGCCTGCGCAAGGCGCACGGTCTGACGCAGGACGAGGTCGCCAAGGCGCTGGATGTACGCCGCGCGACCGTCGTGTCCTGGGAGAACGGCAAGACAGAACCACGCCCTCCACAACGTGAGGCATACGCGCGGCTGTTGGACAAGCTTGCCGAGCTGTACCCCGCCGATCTGACCGCTCCGGTGACACCGGTTCCCGAGGCTCCCTCGCCGGCCGTACCCGACGCCGCCCCTTCCACCGGCACGCCGTCCCCTGCTGCTCCGGCCGCCGGTGCCGCCCGGGCTGTCCACGCACCCGCCCCCGCGGGCGCGGCGCGCACGGTGCCCCGTCGCCCGGCGGCCGCGAAGACCACCGTGCCACCGGCGCAGGCTGATCCGCGGTTCGCGAACGGCCCACTGGCCGTTGTCGACATCGAGGACGGGCACACCGTGGCGTACTGCGTGGGCGGTCTCGTCCTCGACGTGCCCGCCAGGTCCGTCCCCGCTCTGGTCGACTGGACGCTGAACGAGGCGAAGCTGGGCGCCGCCCGGCTCAACGGGTCCGGCAAGGACGCCGACCCGCTGATCGTGCTCACCCCCGCCGCGTGTGAACGCTATGGTCTACCGGTCCGGCTCAGCGATGAGGAACGCAGCGCCGGACGGCTCCCGGAAGGCCACAAGGTCATCAAGCAGCTCGCCCGGGCCGACTGGCAGCTCACCCGCCGTGGCTTCGGCCCGTGGGCCCGCATCTACCGCCCCGCCCAAGGCGGCAAGCGGGCGTGCGTGCAGCTGTGCATCCCCTCCTGGAACGCGCTCGACAAACGCAGCTGGGGTGACACCGGACAGCTCCCCGCCCCCGAACTCGCCCGCCTGCTGGGCACCTACGCCACCCGCGTGATCACCCCGCGCGGGTCCACGGCCGTCACCGGCCTGGAACTGATGACCGCACTGCACCCGCCCACCCGTGCCAGCGAACCTGACCACACCGGCAAAAGGCACAGCCAGCACAACCCCGGCTCGCTCGGCAAGGAGCCGGTGGACTGCGCACCGTGCGAGGCACCGGACGGCCACCCTCTCCTGGCCGGCCTGCCGCGCTTCCATCAGCGCACCCCCGCAGAGATGCTGATGGAAGAGGCCTACGACTGGGCACGCCCGCTCACCGACGAGGAGTGCGCCAAGCGGTACGTCGTGGGCATCGACGTCAACATGGCCTTCGCCGCCGCCGCCAACGGCACCACCGTCGGCCTGGGAGCGCCCACCCACGTGCGCCAGCCTGCCTTCGACCCGAAGCTGCCCGGCTCCTGGCTCGTCGACCTCTCCCACATCGAACTCGACGACCGCCTCCCCTCACCCTTCACCCCACGGGGCGAGAGGCCCCCCGGTCCGGCCTGGTACGCGACACCGACCGTCGCCTACGCCGTCGAACTCGGCTACCAGGTCACCCCCGCCGAGGCGTACGTCCGTCATGAGAGCGGCCGCTACCTGGACGGCTGGTACAACCGGCTGCGCGACGCCTACATCGCGACGATGGCCGACCTCGGCGTCACCACCGACCTGGCCCCGGCTGACTTCCTGGCGGCCATGGAAGGCCACCGCCTGCGCGACCCGCAGATGGCGACCCTCCTGTCCGCTGTCAAGGCCACCGTCAAGGGCGGCCTCGGCAAACTCCGCGAACGCCCCCGCGGCGAAGGCTGGAAACCGGGGGAGCCCTGGAGGGCCCTGTCCCGCCCCACCTGGCGCCCCGACATCCGCGCCGCCGTCATCTCCAAGGCCCGCACCAACATGCACCGCAAGATGCTCAAACTCGCCGACGCCACCGGCCAATACCCGCTCGCGATCCTCTCCGACTGCGCCGTCTACGCCAGCGACGGCCCCAGCCCCCTCGACTTCCTCCCCTACAAGGACGACAAGCCCCTGCCCGGAGGATTCCGCCTCGGCGTCAGCCCCGGCATGGTCAAGCATGAAGGCACCCAGACCACCCTGTGGGCCGAAAGTGTCTACGAACAGCACGGCCGGGACGAGAACATCGCCCGGTACATCAAGGACGGCCAGGTCACCCGAACCGACAACGGGGAGTAGGAAGCAACCGATGGGACAGCTCGCCGACGGGCTCGACAAAGCCGTCCACAAAGCCTTCACCCGGCCGATCCCCACCTCGGCCGGCGCCCGCATGCGCTACCTCGTGCGACAGCTGGAATCCACCAGAGCCGCAGCCCAGCAGCTCGGCATCAGCCAGCGCACCGTCGAACGCTACGTCAAGAACCAGATCAAAACGCCCCGCAAGGACCTCGCCACCCGACTGGAAGGCGAAGTCACCAAGCGCTGGCAGCCACAGATCCGCGCCCAGGCCAAGCAGAAGGCCGCCACCACCCACGGCATCGTCATCGACACACGCGCCCGCTTCGGCTACACCGCTGCCCCCGGCAGTACCGACGACGCCCGCCTGCGCCACCTCACCGTCGCCCTCCCACCCACCTACGCCGCCCGCCTCTTCGAAGCCCGCGACCAAGGCGCCACCGACCAGCAGTTGCAGGACATTGCCGCCGAAGCCCTCCAGGAGACGTACTTCCGCGACGGCGGCCGACGGGCGGGCGGACTCCTCGTGGAGTTCACCGACGTCGAGCACATCGAATTCAACCTGTAGGGCCTCACGTCGGCACAGCACTCGTTGACCACGACATGTGGCCGCCTCCGACCAGGGGTGCCGGTAAGAACGCTGTCACCAGCCGCAAACGGCGGTGGTCAGTTCTCTGACCTGGAGGGCCGGGCAGTTCCGCCGTCTGGGTCGCCCCAGCGAGCGCGAGGCGACCACCCTTGAGTCCGGGCACGTAGTTGTGATGGTGTTACGGGACGCCGAGGAGCTTGGCGATCGAGGTGACGGTGTTCTCCGGGCGGGCGAGTAGGTCGCGGGCGTGACGTACCTGTTCCTCGGTCATCGCCGGCGGGCGGCCGAGCCTGGCGCCGCGGGCTGCGTCCAGGCCTTCGTTCATGCCCTGCACGATGAGTTCGCGGATGAACTCCGCCAGGGCCGCGAACACGTGGAAGACCAGGCGCCCGCCGGGCGTGGTTGTGTCGAGCGCCTCGTGCAGCGAGGTGAACCCGATGCCGCGCTTACGCAGGCCGGACACGATCGCGATGAGGTCCTGGATGGAGCGGCCGAGCCGGTCCATCGACGGGACGACGAGCGTGTCGCCCTCGCGCAAGAAGTCGAGGGCCTTTCACAGCTCCTCGCGCTCGGCGTTCTTGCCGGACTTCTTGTCGGCGAGGATCCGGATGCATCCCGCTGTGTTGAGTGCGTGGATCTGCCGGTCGAGCAACTGCCCCCTTGGTGGACACGCGTGCGTATCCCACGAGCCTGCCGGTCCGTACGGGCGGAACGGGGGCGAGGAGATCGGCGGCGTCGTCATCCTGAAGTGGCTGCACCTGCCAGATCGTACAGAAAACGGTGCTGCTCAAGTTCGCGAGCGCATCGACTTTCTGACACCGTTTTATGGGCATGATCCGGCGTCGATCCGGCTGGGCGCCGCCGCTTATTGATCTTGCTCATGAATCGGTCGACAGATGAGCAGTGCCGCCTTGCAGGCAGGCTGAACCGCAAAGACTTCTTTGCGAATACCTCTTTGCGAAGAACTCTTCGCGGTCTACCGTATGTCGCATGGTTGATGCAGCGGAGAGGCCGGATGGCCCGAACGTTGAAGAGGACTCGGTTGTCCTGGATGCCAAGGGGCTGCGTGCCCTGGCACATCCGGTGCGCGTGCAGTTGGTCGGGCTACTGCGGAAGTACGGCCCGTCGACGGCCACCCGCCTCGCGGAGCGGCTGGGTGTGAATTCCGGCACGGCCAGCTACCACCTTCGGCAGCTCGGCGCGGCCGGTTTCGTCGAGGAGGACACCGAACGCGGCAACGCGCGCGAGCGCTGGTGGCGGTCGGTGCACCGGACTACCTGGTTCAACGATCCGGAACTAGCCGACCGGGAGCCCGAGGCCGCACTGGCCTACCACCAGTCGGTCGCCGCCATCTACACCCTGCGCACGCAGCAGACCCTGAACGGGCTTCAGACGATGCCCCGCGCCTGGCGGAACACCTTCGACATGAGCGACTGGGCCCTGCGGCTCACGCCCGAGGAGGCCGCCGCCCTGGACCGGGAGTTGAAGGACGTCATCTCGCGCTACCGGCGGGACGACCCGGGTGCAGCGGCAAGCGCCCCCGAAGGAGCCGAGCGGGTCGCCGTGATCACGTATGTCCTGCCCGAACTGGACGCGGCTGCCGCGCCGTCGCCCCCTTCCGGCCCTCAGGAAGAGGAAGGAATCCCGACGTCATGACCAACGACGCCTCGGAGGCCCGCGGCATACCTGGCAAGAGGTCCTTACGGCCGCTGGGCGGGGTGCTGGCGGCCATGGCCGTGTCGCTGACCGGCACGCGCATCTCCGTTGTGGCACTGCCCTGGTTCGTCCTCGTCACCACCGGCAGCGCCACCCAGACCGGACTCGTCACCTTCTGCGAGATGACTCCCTACGTGGTGGTCAAGGCGTTCACCGGACCGCTGGTGGACCGGATCGGCCCGCGGGCCGTTTCCTGGACCACCGATCTGGCCAGCGCGACCGCCGCCGCCGCAGTTCCCCTGCTCCACGCCCTGGACCTGCTCTCCTTTCCCCTTCTGCTGGTTCTGGTCGCACTGATCGGCGCGGCCCGGGGACCCGGCGACCTGGCCAAGGAGGTGATGGTCCCGGAGGCAGCCGAGCGCGGCCGAGTACCGCTGGAGCGCGCCACCGGTCTGTCCGGCGTGATCGAGCGGCTCGCCTCCACCGTCGGCCTGGCGATCGGCGGATCCCTGGTGGCGCTCCTCGGCCCCCTGGCCGCACTCGCCGTCAACGCGGGCTGCTTCGCCCTCGGATCGGTGATCATCAAACTCGCGCTGCCGCGCGGCATGGGGCACACGGCCGAGGAAGCCCTCTCGGCGGCCGGGAAGACGGAACCGGGCTACTGGCGGCGGTTCGGCGAGAGCTTCACCTTCCTGCGCGGCGAGCCGCTGCTGCTCACCGTCATCGTCATGGTCGGCGTCACCAACCTGCTGGACGCGGCGATCACCTCGGTGCTCGTACCCGTCTGGGCCAGGGAGTCCGGCTACGGGCCGGCCGCGATCGGTCTGATGGGCAGCGTGATGGGGGCCGCAGGAGTCGGCGGGAGCCTGATCGCGGCGATGGTTGCGCACCGGCTGAGGCGGCGGATGGTGGTTCTCACCGGGTTCCTGCTGGCCGGGGCACCGAGGTTCCTGATCCTCGCCTTCGATGCCCCGCTGGGGGTGGTACTCGCCGTTTTCGCGGTCAGCGGGTTCGGCGCCGGCTTCGTCAACCCAGTGCTGGGGGCCGTCCTCGTCGAGCGGGTGCCACGCCGGATGCTGGGCCGGGTCAACGCGCTCGGTGACTCGCTGGCCTGGGCAGGTATCCCTCTCGGCGGGCTGATCGCCGGGGCGGCGGTGACCGCTGTCGGACTCGTGCCGGTGCTGCTCACCTGCGGCGCCGCTTACTTCCTCACCACGAATCTGGCTGGACTGCGGCCGGAGTGGCGCGAGATAGACCGAACGCGGCGGCGAGGCGTCCTGAAGCCGCATTCCAAGGAAGACGCCTCACAAGACAGTGCGAATGCAGCCACATAACCGCTACGGGAGGGAAGCGCGCCTGGCCGACGCGGCAAGCCCGGAAGAACTCTTCCAAGGACAGTGGCAGAGCCGCAGAACGAAGCTCGACGACTTCAAGCCGCACTTGCACGAGCGATGGGCCGAGGGCTGCACGAATGCCTGGACTCTCTGGAAGGAAATCCAGAGCCACGGATACGCAGGCGGATACGGTGCCGTCCGTGCCTACCTTCGTCCCTTCCAAGATGCCGCGCCGGAGGGACGGCCGGCGTCGCCCAGAACTGTGGCCGGGTGGATCTCACCCAGACGCCCTTCCGGAGAAGGAGCAACTGAAGCTGAAGTCCGTTCTGGCCCACTGCCCTGAGCTGGACGCCCTCGCCGGGCACGTCCGCTCCTTCGGACAGATGCTCACCCAGCTGCAGAAAGAACGGCTCCCCGAGTGGATTGCGGCGGTCCGGGCCGACGACCTGCCCAGCATGCACACCTTCATCAACGGCCTCGAACGTGACCGAGCGGCCGTCACCGCCGGCCTGACCCTGCCCTGGAGCTCAGGCGTCGTCGAAGGCCATGTCAACCGCATTAAAATGATCAAGCGGCAGATGTAGGGACGAGCTGGCTTCAAACTTCTGCGCAAGCGGGTACTGCTCGCCTCGTGACCTCTCTGTCAGCGGTCAATGCGACGATCCCTGAGTCCTGTCCCGTAATGATCTTCCGAGGCCGACGTGACGCCTGGTCTCGCGGCTTTGCTGGGGCTTCTACTCATGTACTGCGCCGCTTCAGGCCCTTGCGGGGAAGTCAGGATGGTCGGTGTAGGGCGAGGCAAGGTCACGCAGGTCGTGGCACGGCCAGGGGTCGCGGGCGTGACGGGCCAGGATGCGCCGCTTGGCCTCGATCTCGCGCAGGACGCGGGCCGGGTCGTGCAGAGCCACGTGCAGCGCAACCGCGGGGTGGAAGCCAGTGAGGTCAACCTGGCAGAAGTCGACCGTGTGACCGTGGGCCGACCACTCCCCGCATCCGTCACCGTCGCAGCGCCGAGCCAAGTCGGCCTCCTCGTCCAGCCGCGCCTCGATGAACCTCACCAGTTCTACAGTCATATGGACATTCTCGATGCCATACAAAACATCATGGAATGATCTTGTGGTGTCTGGTGTGATCGCGGCTTCGGAGCCGTCCTGGATAGCCCAGTTCACCGGGCTGAGCCCTCGTCTGTTCGCAAAGTTGGTGACACTTCTGCGGCGTGAGGATGCGGACGCGGTCCGCAGGGGCCGGCCGTGGAGCCTGCCGCTGGAGGACCGGGCCCTGCTGGTCGCGGCCTACTGGCGCACGAATCTGACTGTGCGGCAGCTCGCTCCGCTGTTCGGGGTGTCCAAGTCGGCCGCGGACCGGACCATCGATCACCTCGGGCTGATGCTCGCCCTCCACCCCGCAAGCGGTTCGCGAAGGACACCGTGCTCAGGGGCGACGGCGTCCACCACGCCATGCTCGGAATCGCCCGCCTGCACAACCTCAACCTCGCCGGATAGACGAGCGGTCGGGTTGGCCACCGACCGCGTCCACACGACTCAGAGATCATTTACGGGACAGCTCTTAGCAACGCGACCCCGCGGTTCGGGGCCTGTCCCTTGCTCAGCCCTCGGACGGGCCCTACTTGGTGCCGGGCCGTCCTCGCCGGGCTGTGACCTCAGACGCCCTCTTTCTCATGTCGCTGTGGTTCGTGTCGTAAATCAGGGACAGCGCGTGGTCCAGAAACCCGACTCCCTCCAGGACGTCAGAGATGCGGAGAACGTCCTCGTGGCTGCCCACGTTTCCGATCCACTTGACGGCCAAGAGCAGGTCGGCAGCTTCTGCATGCTGCGGCAGTGCTCTTTTGAAGGTCGTGATCCGGCTGTCGAGGCTGAGCCTGATGACCTTCCCATCGGGATTGGCCTTCTCGCGGATGGTCTTCTGGTCGTCCAACAAGGTCTCGATCGCTGCCCGGATCCTGTTCGCGGCAGCACTGGGGTCGAGCCAGAGAATCTTGGATGCGGCGCTGACCCGCTCCCAGACCGCGCGGGGGCAATGCTTGTGGCTTTGGAGCAGGGGCAACGCAGGGAAGAACATGGTCGGCCTCAGTAGCTTCTCCCACTGAACGTCGTACGAGCCTCCCGGACCGACTGATGACTCCCCGATCACCCGCACCCGGTCGCAGGTGGCCTTTCTGCATACGAGCACGCACTGGAAGTAGCCCTGGATCCACTCGGGGTCCCACTCGTCATGACTCTGCAAGGACTTGCTGGTGACCGTCTCCTCATCCACGAACGAGTCGGGGTCCGGCAACAAGACCCCTCGCATGCACGTGGGACACGGGATAGTGGGCCACTCCTCCAGGTCCTCGGGGAATACCTTAGCGATCGCTTGTAGTTCTTCATTCAAATGGTTTGCCATAGCTTCACATCCTGCCAGCGGCAACGTACCTGTGGAGGACGGTTTTTGAGTAGTTCGGAGGTGCGTGGTACCGGCCGTCACGCGAGAGCGAAGCCAGTTCCTCGTCGACCGGGGCGGGGCGCACAGATCGGCCTCCACGACGAGGGCGACCCGGAGTTCCTCGACGCGTTGCTGCAGGAACTCGCCCACACATAAGCCCGGCAACAGCCATCGTGGCCCGGTACAAGACAGCGCCCGGGCGCGTCTACCGGCGGGCGAGCACGGACACGACCAGGGCTGCCAGGCCGATTAGGAACGCCCCCACGCTCAGCGCCGCGGTTAACGGCCCCACGGCGCCGGGCCTGGCCCACACGAGGGCGGCAGCCCCCACACAGAGCGCCACACCGACCACGGCGACCAGGACAAGCAGCGTGGCGACCACCCACGAGGCTGTAGCCGGGGCGGACGGGTGCGGGTTCTGCGGCCGCTGATGCCGTTCGAGCGCGTGTTGGCCGTTGCTTCTCGCAGCTCATGACGTTCCCCTGCCCGGGCAGGGCTGGCGCGTCCCCTGGACGGCTCTGTCGTCAAGCTCGGGCCGACCTCACCGACGGACACCTGCCGGATCAGCCACCTCTCCGTCTGCCCGGGACGCGGCGCCTGAGCCGGGCCCGAACCCCTTGGCGATCAGCCACCCGGCCAGCCCCAGCTCCCACGCGAACACCGGGAGCGCGGCGGCCGCCCCCGCCACGGAGAGCTGCGGGTAGGTCCCGAACATCACGGCGACGGCCGAGGCGCAGATCAGCGGCCCGCCAACCAGGCCGAGCACGGCGATGAAGCGCGGCACGAGCCGTGTGCGGTACGCAAGGTAGGCAAGCAGGACGCTGTTCAGGCCGAGGGCGATGTTGGGTCCGAGCAGGAACGTCCAGTCGTGCACGGCCACCAGCGCGATGTCGGCGCCTGCCGCCGCCTCCGTGTCCCGCCGCAGGGTGACGAGCGCCAGGACGGCGGCGATCCCGAGGGTGATGACGGCCGCCTCCAGCAGCCGCCCGAAGGCGTACCCGAGCGCGAGCCCCTCGCCGTGGCGCCGCAGGACGGGGAACAGTGCCGCCCCGGTACCGGCCACCGCCACCACCAGCACCACCTCGCAGAGCACCCCGAGCAGCGCCCGCATGTCGGCGCCTTGCGCGAGCCGGCCGTCCGCCGCTCCGAGCAGGGGGCGGTACAGAACGGCCCCCGCTATCGCGGCGGCCTCGGTCAGCAGGAACAGCGACCCGGTGGCCACCGCGGTTCTTCGATCCGGACTCATCTTCTCGGTACCTCTCGCTCGGTGGTGGTGTACGCCGTACACCTGGCGGAGCATAGGTGTACGGCGTACACTCGTCAAGGAGAGAGCGTGGTCGAGGAGGGAAGGGGTAGACCGGAATGAGCCGACACAAAGCCACACATACGCACCGGACCCCCCTAAACAAGGACCGCGTCCTGCGCGCCGCCGTCGCGCTCGCCGACGCCACCGGCATCGACGCGCTCAGCATGCGCAGGCTCGCGCAGGAGCTGGACGTTGTACCGATGGCCCTCTACAAGCACGTGGCCAACAAGGAGGAGCTGCTCGACGGCATGGTCGACACAGTGGTCGGCGAGATCGCCCCGCCGACTGCGGGCCCCGACTGGCAGAGCGTGGTCCGTGGGCGGATCCTCTCGGCCCGACGGGTCCTGCTGCGCCACCCCTGGGCGGCCCGGGTCATCGAATCGCGGACCGGCCCCACCCCGGCCGTGCTGGCGTATCTGGACTCCATGGCCGGGAGCTTCCGGGGCGGCGGCCTTTCCGCCGACCTTACGCACCACGTCATGCACGCGATGGGCAGCCGCCTGCTGGGCTTCAGCCAGGAACTGTTCGACACCCCGGGCCCCTCCGGCCCGCCGAGCCCCGAGCTGGCGGTGCGCTACCCGCACATCGCGGAGCTGGCCGCGACGGCCGCACACGACGGGGGTTCCCCGGTCGGTGGCGGCTGCGATGACCAGTTCGAGTTCGAATTCGCCCTCGACCTCCTCCTGGACGGCTTCGAAAGCCTCCGCTGCCAAGGCTGGACGTCCGCACGGAAGGCGTAGCGGGTGCGGAGGGCTGATCTAGTGTTGCATCGCAGACCAGGTGAATCTTGCTGGTCAGTCCACTTCTGGAGCGGCCGCCGGGGCCGGCGGGCGCAGCCCGATGGTCTCGCCAGGTCGTAGATCCGGCCCCACGGCCCGTACTCGACAGGCACGTCCCGCCACGGAACACCGGTCCGGACCCGAAGCCGCATGCCGTCGATCAACTGCCGCCGAGGCCAGACCGGCGGCCGCCCCACCTTCGCCCCTTCGGCAACGACGGCTCCAGGACAAGCTCGCCGAGCTGTACCCCGCCGCCCTGAAGGCGGCTCCGGTCGATCTGACTGCTCCGGTGACACCGGTTCCCGAGGCTCCCTCGCCGGCTGTACCCGCCGCCGCCCCTTGGCGTCAGGAGATCACCCACCTCCGCGACCTCCTTGACCCTCCGATCCCGCCACAAGAGGAAGCTCTCTTCGAGATCTAATCGGTGACCCAAAGTCACAGACCACAGAACTTGAGACGGAACCCGAGAACCGACAGCACCTGTACACGGGATCGGGCGGCGCTCGAAGCGCCGCAGAAATCGAACGGTCCACGATTTCGGGCAGCGCAGGTTCTGGCCGAGTCGGCCCGCCGAACGAGTTCCTGCGTGCGTTCCGTGGCCGGATGCCGCGGAGCCGGAACGGTGTGTGGAGTTGCGCGATGCGCTGCCCTCGCCAAGCCTTCGCTGGTCAGATGCGTGGGCCGAGGAACAGGCCACCGCTCGCGTCGATGATCTGACCAGTGACCCAGCGGGCGGCATCGGAGGCGAGGAAGGCGACCACATCGGCTACGTCGTCGGGCCCGCCCAGCCGGTTGAGTGCCGTCATACCGGATATCTGTTCTTTGAGGCCCGGCGCGTCGAAGGCAACTCCGTTGGTCGCCGTCCTGGTGGCCCCAGGAGCGACCGCGTTCACCGTGATCCTTCGGGGGCCGAGTTGGACGGCGATGGTCTTGGTCATCGTCTCGATCGCGCCCTTCGTCATGGCGAAGGATGTCTGGGTTGAGTTGGCCATCCGGGTCGCCACCGACGAGACCGAGACGATCCGGGCGCCCTCGCTCAACAGAGACAGCGCCCGCTCGATGATGAAGTACGGCGCTCGCACGTTCACCGCGAACAAGTGGTCGAACTCCGCCCGGGTCGTCACGCCGAGCGGACCGGCCGGTGCGGCCGCCGCATTGTTGACGAGGATGTCGAGCGGCCGACCGGCCAAGCCGGCCTCCACACCGGCGAACAGCGTCTCGACATCGCCGTCCACGCCCAGTTCGGCTCGGACGGAGAGGGCGGTCCCACCGGCGCGTTCTGTCGCGTCGACCGTCGCAGCCGCCCCGCTCTCATCCGTGCCGAAGTGCACGATGACCGTGGCCCCTTCGACCCCGAGTCGAATGGCAATTGCCTGCCCGATGCCGCGCGACGCGCCCGTCACCAGAGCCGTTCTGCCCGTCAGATCACCCATGTCTTCACTCCATCCACGTGTTAGTCACTAACATGATGGTAGTGTCTAGCACATGAGTGAGCGGCAACCAACCCTGCGGGAACGACGGCGATCCGAGACGCGGCGCCTGGTCCAAGCGCACGCGGTGCGGCTGTTCACCGACCACGGCTACGACGCGGTGACGGTGGCCGACGTCGCCGAGGCCGCCGGCGTCTCGGCAATGACCGTGTACCGGCACTTTCCCACCAAGGAGGACCTCGTCCTCATTGACCAGCCGGCCCAGCTCATCGCCGAGCAGGTCGCCGCGTCGTCCGCGACACACCCCCTGGTGCGCCGCGTCGGCGGCGCGCTCATCGACGCGGCCACGGCCTTGACCGGCGGCAACGGGGACGAACCGGGGGCGAACGAGCGGTTCCTGCTGGACTGCCTCCGGCTCATGGTCTCGACGCCTGCGCTGCGGGCCCGGCACCTGGACAGCCAGTACGCGCTGCAACAGGCCATCGTCGACGCCCTCGGGGATGACGCGACCGATCCCGACGCCGCGTTCCGCGCCCAGGCGGCGACCAGCGCCTGCATGGCCGCGATGCACACGGCGCTGACGCGTTGGACCGAAGACGACGGACACACCAAGCTGCCCGACCTGGTCACACGGGCGCTCGCCGCGTCCTTCGGTGATGACGCCGTCGCCATCCACCGGGAGGACTGAGGCGCCACGGACCGGGCGCTGTCATCCCTCTTGACCATCGAACACAGCACGGTGTCGGTGCCTCCCGAAGCGCTGAACAATCGCTGTCGGACACTCGGGCTCTGGCACAACTTCTGTGAAATCGAGCCGATCCTCGGTGTCCGGGGTCGGTATATTCGTGACGAACCGGCAGACCGGAGGCTTGCCGAAGGGCGGGTACGAACTCGGTCGGGGCGGCTTCACAGAAGTTGAGCCAGAGCCGACACTCGTGAACAAAGCCAGCCCACTGCTCGTCCGCCAAGTCGCTCGGGTACGGCTCTCGCTCCATGCCCCGTATCCGAACATCGGCATGCCCAACAGATGGCCCGCACGACGATCGTCACCACGATCGAGCGATCACGAACCGAGGACGGACGCACCGTCTTCTGAGGCCAACGTGATCTGTTCAGTCGCCGGCTTCGGACGTCTTCCGCGGCTGGGTGGGGTAGATCTCGTGCCAGTGCTGGGCCGAGCAGACCAGGTCGTCGATGACGTGGAGGAGGAACTGGCTCATGCTCTCCAGCCGGGCGCCGGCGGGGGTGGTGGTGCCGAGTTTCCGGGCTGCGGTCTTGCAGGCTTCGGCAATCTGGGTCTGGGCATGCGCGCTTGCCATGATGGACTGAAACGCTACGTCGTCGTCGATGGCGTAGCGTTCGGCGCGGCTGCGAGGGTCGCGCTCGCGTTTGATGAGTGCCTGGCTTTCCAGGTAGCCGACGGCCTTGGAGATGGAGGCGGGGCTGACTTCCAGGCGCTGCACGAGTTCCGCGGAGGTGAAGCTGCCACTGTCGGTGGTGAAAAGCGCGGCGAGCACCCTGGCCATCATCGGTGGAAGGCCTGCCCGCATCATCAGTTCCACGCTCTGCGCGTCCACCTCGTCCACGAGGCGTGGATCGCGCCCACCGAAGTGGGCCCTTCCTGGGGAAGGTGTCGGCGGAGTGGTCTTGCGCTGACGCGCGTGTCGTGTGCCGCCCCGGTCGGCCGCCTCGGCGTGGTAGCGCCGCGGCCCGCCGTTGCGCATCACCTCGCGGGTGACGGTGGAGGTCGGCCGCCCGATGCGGCGGCCGATGGCGGCGTAGGTCAACTCCTCGCGCAGCCCCGCGGCGATCTGCTGCCGGTCCTGGAGGGTGAGTCTGTCACCAGGCATTGCGTGTCCTCCGCTATCGGCGTCGAGGCCAGCTTAATGCAACGCAACGCTGTTGCATTAGCCGCCATGGGTCATGCAATGATTTGAACCCGCCTACCTGCATGTTTGTTGTTTGCATCGCATGGATCCGATTGACGATCTCGTATATGCAACGTAATTTTCGTCAAATTGTGAAGGTGTCCGTGCGGCGCCGGATCTCACCAACGGGAGTGATGCCGATGACTACAGATCCAGGTCGACCCGCGGTCGCGGCGACTGCGGTGCGCAAGGCGTACGGCGACCATGTGGTGCTCGACGGCATCGATCTCGACATCCCTGCGGGGTCTGTCTTCGCGTTGCTCGGCCCGAATGGCGCAGGCAAGACCACCGTGGTGCAGATCCTGTCCACGCTCATCCGCGCCGACGCCGGCGACATGCGGGTCGCCGGCCACGACGTGCTCCGAGATGCGGACGCGGTCCGTGCCGCGATCGGCGTCACCGGCCAGTTCTCGGCGGTGGACAACTTCCTCACCGGCGAGGAGAACCTGCTGCTGATGGCCGACCTGAACCGCCTGCCCCGCAGGCAACGGCAGCAGCGTGCCGCCGACCTGCTGGCGCGGTTCGATCTGATGGACGCAGCCCGCAAGCCTGCTGCGACGTACTCCGGCGGGATGCGCCGCCGCCTGGACCTCGCGATGACGCTGGTCGGCCGGCCCCGCGTGATCTTCCTCGACGAGCCGACCACCGGGCTGGACCCGCGCAGCAGGCGGACCATGTGGGAGGTCATCCGCACGCTGGTGTCGGACGAGGGTGTCACCATCTTCCTCACCACCCAGTACCTGGAGGAGGCCGACCGGCTCGCCGACCGGATCGCGGTGCTGCACCGGGGAAAGCTGGTGGCGGAAGGCTCGCCGGAGGAGCTCAAGCGGCAGGTCGGCGGCGGCCACATCACCCTGCGATTCACCGACCCACGCGGCTACGACCACGCGGCCCGGACGCTGGACGTGGTCTCCCGCAACGATGAGGCATGCACCCTGCAGATCGCCAGCCAGGGCGATGTCCGGTCGTTGCGCGCATTGCTGGACTGGCTCGACCGTGCCTCGCTCTCCGTGGACGAACTGCAGGTCCACACCCCCGATCTCGATGACGTCTTCTTCGCCCTGACGGGCAACCCGGTCATGGAACAGGAGCCCGTCCGATGAGTGCCGTTTCAGGCAGCGTTTCCACTACTCTGTCCCACGCCTTTGTCGACTCGGCGACCATGTTTCGCCGCCAGTTGCGGCACATGCTGCGTTATCCGACGCTCATGCTGACGGCCGTCGGCGTTCCGGTGGTCTTCCTGCTGCTGTTCGTCTACGTTCTCGGTGGCATCCTCGGTACTGGCCTTGGCGGGCCGTCGGGCGGCCGGGACGCCTACGTGAACTACGTCGTCCCCGGCATCGTTCTGATGACTGTGGCGACCGCGGCCCAGGGCACGGCGATCTCCGTAGCCATCGACATGACCGAGGGCATCGTCGCCCGGTTCCGCACGATGGCCATCGCCAGGGTCTCTGTGCTCACCGGTCATGTGCTCGGCAGCCTGGCCCAGACCCTGTTGAGCATCGCTGCCGTCATCGGCGTCGCGCTGATGGTGGGATTCGAGCCGACCGCGGACTTCGGCGAATGGCTCGGCGCGATCGGAGTTCTCGTGATGATCATCCTCGCGCTCACCTGGCTGTCGGTCGCACTGGCCATGGTCGCCAAGAGCGTCGCCACCGCGAGCAGCATGCTGACGCCGCTGATGATCCTGCCCATGATGGGCAGCGGGTTCGTCCCCACCGAATCGATGCCGGCCGGGCTGAAATGGTTCGCCGATTACCAGCCTTTCACCCCTTTCATCGAGACCCTGCGCGGGCTGCTGATGGGCACCCCGATCGACAACAGCGCAATCCTGGCCACCGGTTGGTGCTTCCTGATCACTCTGGGCGCCTACCTATGGGCCAAGAAGCTCTACAATCGCGAGCCCACCAAGTGAGTGCCTTCGTCGCGTCAGCCCGTGCACTGCACGATCTCCTCGGCATGCCCACCGACGAGGCGGCCTTCAACGTCACCCGCAGCCGCTTCGGACGCCTCATCCGCCAAGGCTTCCCCTCCTGGGCGACGGCTACCTCGGACTCCGGTCGGTGTCTACGTTTCCGACGTCGGCGGACTGCTCATAGGGAAGGACGACAAGAAGGCCCAGAGAGTACTCGGGTCCTACGACCTCAGTTACACGATCACCGAGAGCAAGGGCAGCACCCTCACGGTGAAGTACACCGCCACGACGGACATCAACAACGAGTCGTTCATACCGATGCACGCCAAGTGGCAGGAGGCCGCCAACAATGGTCCCAAACACACGGGAGGATTCTTCGCCGGCTACCGGGTCGAGATCCGCTGGCAAGAGACCATCTACAAGTAGGGGGACGGGGAGCATGTCGGTGGGAAGAGGGCGATGCGCCGCCATGTCCCGGGCCCTGGGGCTGGCGGTGACCCTGAGCGGGTGTTCCACTGCCGGCACCACGGCCGTGGACACCGACGGGCTGCCGGGCGTCTGGACCGGGAGCGGCGGCGGCCGGGTCGAGTTCCACGCGGATGGCTGGTTCAGTATGAAGGGGATTCCCGCCAAATCCGTCGACTTCACCTGGAGCGAGCCGCGGAACGGTGCGACCAGAGTCTCGGGTGCGGGAACCTGGCAGCAGCAGGACGTCGACGAGGACAGCCTGCAACTGATGATCGACGCCGGCGGCTCGTTCCCCACCGATGAGGAGGTCGCCACCCTCATGGTCGCCGAGGACGGTCCGCCCCAGGTGCTCTTCTTCAGCACGAACGTCGACAAGCCGTACGGCTACGAGATCGAGAAGAACCCGTAGCCACTTCGGACTCCTCGACAGGTTCCCCGAACCGTAGGCCCGGGGCTTGGCAGCCCGGGTCGGACACGATCCGGCCCGAGCCTGGCGTTTGACGCCCTGATGTGTTAATGCTCGGGGACGTGCGGCTGTCGGTGTACGGCGCGGCGGTTCCGGGCAGCGGTGCAGCAAAGCGGCCGTGCCGGCGAACAGCTGACACGGCCGCGAGGTCTGGAACGAAGGTCACGGCACCCCGTCTGCGAGGAGATTGCCGCGCCCGGTGGGCCGGAAGCCTGACTACGTCGCGATTTGGACGATCACTCGAATGCCGCCGGCCACACCGACCGTGCCGCCGACGACGGCGACCGCCTTGGCGACATCGGAGTGGCCGGTCATCGCCAGGATGAAGGCGACGGCGACCGATACCAGGGCCGTGACGACGGTGAGCCAAGCAAGCAGCCGGGCCTCGGAGGGACCAGCGCCTGCCCGGCAAACCACTGAGAACAGCCCCGGGCCGGGCCTTCCGCTGCCCCACGGTTGGCCTACGCTCTGCTGGCTGGGGGGCGGAGTGAAGACCTTGCAGAGCCGGGGTCCCGTGCCGTCAGGCGCTCCGACTGCGCCCGCGCAGGATGCTCAGCAGGTCTGTGAGCACCGACCGGCTCTCGGAGTCGGCGTGGGCGATCTGATCGGTGACGGCGGCTGCCTGCACAGTCGGGACCAGCTGATTGAGCGTTTTCAGAGTGGCCACCGATCGAGTGACCCCTGCGACGAGGGGCGCAACGCACGAGGCACCCGCGCCGTTGAGGGAGATGTTCGACATCTCAACTCTTCAGCGCAGGTGCCTCGTTGGTTCCCTATCCTGCCGCGCTCGACCTGCCTCATGCGGTGGTCGAGTGGGTCACCATGCTCATCGTCACCCGCGAGCCTGACCGCCGCTGCAAACTCCCGCCGCACAGGCGCGCGCTGGTCGCTCTGGTGCACCTGCGCAAGCACGACACCCTGGCCCAGATCGCAGCGGCCTTCGGCATATCGGTTCCGGGCCGAAGAGGTCTACTGGACGACGACGATGCCGCCTGGTTTGTAGTCGGGCAGGTCGACGAGATTGACGGACTGGGTGGACTCGACGCGGTACGCCGGTCCGCCGTCCGGGGCGACGGTGAGGTCGAAGCGGACGGGCACGTCGCTGGTCTCCCCGCTGGTGGCGCGCAGGCTCTCGATCTTGGCGAGCGTGGTACGGGGGACGATGGCCGCCTCGCGTGCGCGCTGGGGCGCCCCAGCGGCGAGGACCAGCAGTCCGTAGGCGATGGGGACGGCCAAGCCGCCGACCAGCAGGGGAACGCGTTCGAGGACAGTGCCGACGACGAGTGCGGCGAGCGAGCTCCCGATCACCGCGCCCGTGAGGATCCCGCAGGCGAGGTCGAGGGGGGTGCGGCGCGTCGGCAGTGCGCTCGGAGGGGCCGGCGTGATCGTCATACCGAGATTGTGGCGGCCCGGGCCGCGGCCCGGTAGGCGTCCAGGCGCCTTTCTCTCTCCCCCACGGCGTTGCTGGGGACGGATGTCGTCACCTCCCAGGCATCGCAGGCAGGTGGCCGATTACGATGACCGTTCCGGGCACCGGGAAACCGCGACTACTCGGCCACGCCGATGAGCGCGTCCCCGAGTCGGCCCCGGGTCGGCCGCAGCCGCGCGACACCCCGATCGACGAGTTGATCGAAACGATCATCGCCTCCATCAGGGCAGTACGCCCCGCAGGCCCTGATCACCCATGACGCTTAAGTCAGCTGATCGGACATCCCGATCACGTACGCACCCACCAGGCGACCGTCCTCGCCTCCCACGTCACCGGCCTCGCACAGCGCTACCCGGCCGCCGGGGACTTCAGCGTGGCCACTGATCGGGTGATCCCGGTGAGGTTGAGGTGAGGACCGCAACGCACAAGGCTTCGCTGTCACCGCCATCGGCCGGAGTCAGGGAGCGTGTTCACCGTTGCCTCTCCAGGAGGAGGACGGCTTTGGGAGGACGGCTTTGGCGATTGACGTCATGCGGTTCGGGCTGCATCGCGATCTTCGGAAGATTCGCCAGGACTTGAGTCGTGCCATGCCGCGTTCGACGGGTGCCCGGGCCGTGGCCAGTGCCCGGTTAACCGTTTGCTGTATTAGGGACAGCTGCCCTTCGGGTGGGCGTCTGCGGCCGGTGGTGAGCCAGGGGCCGGCCCCTGTGTAGGCACGTCGGCCAGGATGGGGACTCCCTGGCGTTCGCAGATCCGGATGATCCTGTGGGTGCAGGCCGCGGTCAGGTCGTGGCACCTGCCGGGCAAGGCGGGAGAGATCCACCTGACCTTGCTGACTGGGTCGGTCACGACCTGCACGTTCACGCCGTGGCGGCGGTGCTTGTGGGAGTAGTCGGCCTGGCCGTCGCCTACTCGGTCGCACTCGGCGAGCGTCCCGTCGAGCATTACGTACTCCGGATCGGTCTCGCGCAGGACCTTCAGCAGGCCCGGCGCCCGGTCGGCCAAAAGGTCGATGACCGCACCGGCGTAGGCGTGAGCGGTGCCGGGCGTTTGGCGGTCGATTCGCTCACCAAGGGCAACGGCAGAAAGCGCCAGGCTATCACCGTCGTCGTGCAGGACCGTCTAGCCGGCCCTCGTCAGACAGGGACTGTCCGGGGCCGAGGGCGACGGTGCCGGCCGCGGCCGAGACGATCGTGGTGGACGAGGTGCCGGGGTCGGCGGGCCCAGCGGCCGAGGGGGGCCGGTCGGTAGGGTCTCAGGAGTTCACCGTCACCAATGACGGCGAGTGCGGCGACCGAATCAGCACGGCCTGGAGGGGCCGGGAGATCGGCATCCGCTACCCTCCCGGCCGCCCGCACGCCTACCGCTTCACCACCGACCCGGACGCCGGACGGAGCGGCCTCGGCTGGCCCAACTTCGCGGTCTTCCTCATCTACGTCGGGCTGGTCGTCGTCGCCTCGATCGACTGGGGCTGGCCGTGGGCCCTCATCGGCTTCGGCGTGCCCTGGACGCTGCTGGGCGCGACCTACCTGCCCGGGGCCATACGCGACTCACGCCTACGCATCGAGGGCCTCGCCTCCGGCGGCCCGGTCCCGGGCCGCGTCATCGCCGTACTGAAGGACGTCACCGTCGACGAGGACGGCGAAACCGCCACCAGCCACACCCCGGTCGTCGCCTTCACCACCCACGACGGCACCGCCGTCACCGCCTACCGCACCGTAGGGCTGAGCGATCCCGCCCGCTCGCGCGGCCGGGACCTCACGATCCACTACCGCCCCGACGACCCGGTCGTCTTCACCACAGACCTCGCCGCCGAACACCGCCCCCACGTCGGCGAGATCGCGTTCGCTGTCGGGGCCCTTCTCGTGGGGGTCGCTGCGGCCGTGGCGGGAGGGATCTTGATCGCGGGCTGACGCCCACCGCCCCTGACGAGCCGGCCCCGCGACCGGCACGACGTCAGGCAACAGCCGCCGCCGAATCGCCGGTCACTCCCTCGTCGTGCCGCAAAGCAGACGCACGGCCCGGGCACCCGTCGAACGACGCATGGGGCGGCTGAGGTCCTGGCGGCCTGAACGTGGTTCCGCCGTGGTCAACGTCGGCGCCAGGGGACAGGGAGGCCAGGTAGGCGTCACGACCGGCTGGGCGGGTAATGCTGTCCTGGGCAGTGTTTGGTGGGCCGGTCACCCTCACACTTGCTGCGCGTCGAGTGGAGTGCCAGCGCACCCGCTGGTCGTCGACTGCCGAGGTGCGGCTGCGCTACGCCACGGTGGACTTCTCCTACGCGGTCTTCGAGTACCCCCTGACCATTGCCACAGAGCCTGATCCCTTCCCACTTCCCGGCGGCGCCCTGCTGCAGGAGCAGGTGCTTGCCGGGGCCTCCAGCACGGTGCGGCTGACCTCGCTGCGTGGTGTGGACGCTGCGCACCTGGTCCTCGCCGACATCGACCTGACCGAGTGCCTGTTCGCAGGCGCGGTACACCTTGACCAGCTGAAGGTAGACGGCTGGTGCACCTTCGCAACCACCCCCGCAGGATGGAGTTGGCGCTACCCCTGGCGATGGAGTCGGCGGCAGATCCTGGCGGAGGAGTCTCACTGGCGCGTGCGAGGTGCGCGCCGTCCTAGACGCAGCCGCGGCTGGACGGTGCCTAGCGAGGAGGCACCGAAACTGGAGCCGGCTGCGGTGGCGGTGCTGTACCGGCAGCTGTGCAAGTCGCTCGAGGACGGGAAGAACGAGCCGGACGCGGCCGACTTCTACTACGGCGAGTGCGAGATGCGCCGCTACGACAGGCGCCGCCCGCGGGCTGAACGGTGGCTACTGCGCACGTACCGGGCCATCTCGGGGTACGGCCTGCGCGTCACCCGCGCACTCGTCTGGCCGGGCGCGGCCTTGGGCGTCACGGTCGCGACAATCATGCTGTGGGGGCTACCGAACGAGAAACCAAAGCAGGAGGCCACCGGGACGGTGCCCGCCGGGGGAGGGAAGGTCACCTTTGAGATCGACAAAGCCGATCCTCAGAACCCCACTGGGGACTGGCGCACGGGAGAGCGGTTCGAGAAGGCGCTGAACGTCACGCTCAACTCGGTGGTTTTCCGTTCCTCTGGGCAGGACCTGACTACCTCTGGTACGTACATCGAGATGGGCTCCCGCGTTGCAGAGCCCATTCTTTTCGGCCTTGCTGTGCTGGCGGTCCGCAATCGCGTCAAGCGCTGACCCCGGAGCAGCAGTAGGCCACGGGGTTCAGCGACCGGTGAGCGAACAAGCGGCCGAATCCCGACGGCTGCCAGCTTCTCTGCACGGGGTGTCTCGTAGCCCAGGCTGCGTACCCTTGGCTGCGTGCCCCGCCACTCGAAGAAGCCCCGTCGGCTGGTCGCCAACGGACGCGTGTACATGTGGACAATGCGCCACAGCCACCGAAAGGACGCCGACGGCCGGTCTGTGGACTGCCGCCAAACCCTGTCTCTGTCACCGCAACCGGTCGGCACCGGCGGCCCTCTGCGCGTTGTGTTTGCCGCCGGTCCTTGTCGATACGTCCCGGGCGGGGCCCCGTTCGGGTCCGGGGACGTGGGCTTCATCCGGGGTGCAGGGCTGAACCTGCACGAGCCCGGCGCCGTCCGGGCCTTGCTCGACGTGGTGTTGGCCGGTGGGTGGCAGCCAGGGAGCGCCGGGCGGTGGAGGTCGACGGCTGGTTCCTGCTTGGAGCCGGGCGGTCGCCGCGCGAGCCGAGGACACCACCCCCGAGGGCCCGCAAGGGGTGGCTCCTCTTCGCCTGACTTCGTTTGCCGGCCGACGGGATCGGCCGCATTCGGTGCCGTGAGGTGGCGGACGCGGGGTAGTCGGAGGTCACTCGGACGGCGCTTTTGCCGCCCGGCACGATCCCGCAGCCCTCGAGGAGCACCATGTTCACCTTCAGCGCGTTGTCCCGGCGACTGCAGCGCAGTGCGCGCAAGGTGTTCGGATGGGAGCGGCTGCGCCCGGAGCAGTTGCGGGCGATGAAGTCGGTCATGGAACAGCGCGACACTCTCGTGGTGATGCCGACCGGCGCAGGGAAGTCCGCCGTCTACCAGGTGCCCGGGGTGCTTCTGTCCGGCCCCACCGTCGTCGTCTCCCCTCTGATCGCCCTGCAACGGGACCAGGTGAGCGGCCTGTTGAGACGGGCCGGTGCGGACGCCGCGGCCGTGAACTCCACCCAGAGCCGCGGCGAGAACGACGCGGTGTGGGACCGGATCAGCGAGGGAGACGTCGACTTCGTCTTCCTCGCCCCGGAGCAGCTGGCCAAGGACGAAGTGGTCGAGCAGCTCGCGGCGGCACGGCCCGCGCTGTTCGTCGTGGACGAGGCACAGTGCGTGTCGACCTGGGGGCACGACTTCCGGCCCGAGTACCTGCGGCTGGGCCAGGTGATCGACCGGATCGGCCGCCCGCCAGTGCTCGCCCTCACGGCGAGCGCCGCCGCCCCGGTGCGGGCGGACATTGTCCAGCGGCTCGGCATGCGCGACGTGCGGGAGGTGGTCACCGGCTTCGACCGGCCCAACATCCACCTGGAGGTCATCCCCTTCCGGAGCGCCGCCGACAAGCGCCGGGCGGTGGTCGAACGTGCCGCCGCCGAACCCAAGCCCGGGCTGGTCTACGCAGCGACCCGCAAGGAGTGCGAGGAGTACGCCCGCGAGCTGGGCGACCTGGGGCTGGGCGTGGCGGCGTACCACGCTGGCCTGCCCGTCAAGGAACGCGGCGCGGTGCACGACCGTTTTCTCGCGGGGGAGCTGGACGTGGTGGTAGCCACCTCCGCCTTCGGGATGGGCATCGACAAGCCGGACGTCCGGTTCGTGCTGCACGCCTCGGTGCCCGGCTCCCTGGACGCCTACTATCAGGAGATAGGCCGCGCCGGACGAGACGAAAAGCCGGCCCGGGCGATCCTCGCCTACCGGTCGCAGGACCTCGGCATGCAGCGGTTCTTCGCCGCCGGACGCCCCGATCCGGACACCGTCGCCCAGGTAGCCGGCACACTGGAGGAACACGCTGGCCCGGTCCGGCCGAGCGACCTGCGCAGCGAGACGGGCCTGACGGCCAGTCGACTGACGGCCGTCGTCAATCTACTGGAACAGGTCGAAGCGGTACGCACCACCGAATCGGGAGCCCTGGAGACCACCGGCGCCGCCGATCCGGCAGAGGCCGCCCGCAAGGCCGTCGAACTCGGTGACGCACACCAGCAGCTGGAGCGATCGCGGGTCGACATGATGCGGGGTTACGCGGAGAACACGGGCTGCCTGCGGCGGTTCCTGCTCGGCTACTTCGGGCAGGAATCGGAAGCCGGGGGATCCTGCGGCTCCTGCGACCGCTGCGAGGCCGCCGCACTCTCCCCGGACGGCCCGAAGGCGGCCGCGGGGGTGCTGGCCGGCATCGGCGGACCGGTGGTCCCGCAGGAGGTGAGCCGCGCCGACGACGCCCCGCACCCCTTCCGGCTCGGCGCCCGGGTCCGGCACGGCCAATGGGGGGACGGCTCGGTGATGAGCCAGGACGGCCGTCGGCTGACCGTGCTGTTCGAGACGGCCGGCTACCGCACGCTCTCCCTGGACGTGGTCGAACAGAACGGCTTGCTGACGTTGCGCTGAAGGGCCGCCGCCGGCGCTGACCACGGGCCGGGCCGCAGGCACTTGCCCCGCAGCCCGGGATCGCGGGCCCGCTCCGGCTGGGCCTTGGATCATGCCGGGGTCGGAGGCGCGTTCGCCGAGGACGCCAAACTGGCGCGCCTCGCCGGCGGAGCCTTCTCGGAGACATTGAGAACGCACGGATCGCCGCCCTCCTGGCTGAGCAAGAGTCCGAGACCGCCGTGCCCACGCCCGTCGAGGCAGACAGCGCGTACACCGCCCCCAACTACGTGTGCTCCTCATGGACTACGATCCGAAGGGCCACCTGACCAAGCAACTGGGCGTCAAACAGCTTCCCGCTAGCGGCCGGCTCGTCACGGTGGCTTCCGTGGTCACCGGGATCGTGCGCCTGCTCGCCGACGACCCAGGCACCGCGATTCTGCACGGCCTGGCGGCACGGATGTGCGCCACCCTCAATCGCGCCACCCGCCCGGACGACCAGCGCCGAGATTTGCACACACAACCTGTTTTCCCGGGTCAGGAAGCCGTCGGCAATATGAGGTGACGGGCTCGAGGGTCGCGTCAGTTGCCTTCATTCCTACAAAGTGCTTGCGGTCCTGGTTCCGGTTGGCGCCCCAAGTGCGGATGTCCTTTTCCGCTCCTCGTCGGTGTTGCCCCCTCTGACCCCACAGTACGTCGGCACGACTGGCTGGCTGGCCTAGGCCCTCTCCTGGAGCGCCTGCCCTCGGCACGGGGTCAGCTTCGGCTCCGAGGAGAATGTGATGTGGTCCTGCTGCGCCGCTGTGCCGAGCGCCGCGATGACGGCCGCGGTCGTCGGGTTGGTCGTTTCGGTGTGGCGGGTCGCGGCGAACAGGAGGCGTTGGGTCGGGTGGTCCTCAATAGGGGCCGTGCGGATGCCTGGTGTAGTCGGATCGATGGCCGTCCGGGGGACGAGTGCGGTGGCGAGGCCGGACCGGGCGAGGGTGATCTGGGAGGCTATGTCGGTGGTGATGTAGCGCGTCGTGGGGGTGAAGCCGACCTGCTGGCAGGCGTGCAGGATGGCCTGTCCGCAGTCCGTGGTCGCGGGTGGCACGACGAGTTGGTGCGTGGCCAGTTCGCGCAGTTCGAAGGGCCTTCCGTCAGATCCGTTGTCGGCGGTGACGACGAGCAGCGGGTCGTCGGCAGCGGCGAGACCACGATGCCTTGGGGTGTGGTCTCCCGCAGGTGGTGGTAGCGCTGGCCCAGCGCTACGTCGACGGTGCCGAGTGTGAGTTCGCGCAGTTGTGTCTGGTCGGTGACGAGACAGGTCACGGCGAGCTGCGGATGGTCCGCGCCGAGCGCGGTCAGCGCAGGGGCCACGATCGTGGCGACGGTCGACGGAAGCGCGGCGAGCGTGGCGGTGGCGCCGACCCTGCCCTTGACTGCCGCGACGGCGCACTCGGCTTCCTCCATGACGGCGAGGATCCGGTCGGCGTGTCGAAGGAGGACACGGCGGGCCTCCGTGAGTGCGACGGTTCGCCCGTCGGGACGCAGGAGATCGGTCCTGACGTCGTGTCTCAGTGCGGCCAGTTGCTGGGACACGGCACCGGCGGACAGCTCCAGGGACTGGGCCGCCGCGGTGATGGAGCCGCGGGCGGCGACGGTCTTCAGCATGTGCAGACGGCGGATATCCAGCGAGACTCGACAGATTACCTAAAGGGTCCCATCAGGAATCACCCCCTTGACCTGCCGAGTTGAAGTGAGCGACCTTCTGCGCATGGAGATCTTCGACTGCATCGCCGCCGTGGCCAGGCCGGTCCACGACTTCGGCGACGAGTTCATGTCCGACGACGCGACCGCAGCCGTCGGCCTGCGCGCCGGATTCGCCCCGGGGCGCGGCTTCTACTGCCGCGGCCGCTTCGGGGTGCTCGGCGAGGCACCGGCCGCTGTGGTCCAGGCAGTGCAGGGGTTCCTCGGCCCCGATCTCGTCGCCACCGGCTGGCGGGTCGGCGGGCTGTCCAGGCACTCGCGTCGTGTCCGTAGCGGGTGAGGAAGCGCGCGAACTGCCCGTCACGGGGCAGCGCCGTATGAGCAGTGAGGCGTACGCCGCGCTGGACACCGGCCTGGTGGTGGAGTGCTCGCGGGGTCGGGCCGTCACGGCACGCTGACCGTCGCACGGGTCCGCTGACCACTTCGCCCGCAACTGGGGTGAGGTGGTCAGGTGCGGTCGATGATCTGTACGCACGCCGTGCGGGAGCTGACCTGGTAGCAGGCGCAGAGTTTGCCGTCCGGGAGGGCACCGGGGGTGAAGGGAAGCGATGAGCTGGCCGTGAGAGCGGTGGGCGGTGAGGGTGTAGCGCTGGCCGCCGGGCTCGGTGATGTGCACCGTCGCGGTCCGCCTGCCCTGCGGCGGGTTGATCCAAGCGGTGGTTACGACCCCCGGGTTCTCACTGCCCGCCGCCCCGTTTGTGGAGATGCAGACCTGCGGGCCGGAGAAGTGATGGGTGCAGGCCGAGGTGGCGGCATGCGCGGGGACGTCCAGAGCGATGGCGAGAGCGGTGACGGTGAGGCCCACGGCCAGGACGCGGAGAAGTCGCTTCATGCCCGGTCAACGACCCCCGCCCAGGTCGGGCACGGACTGGCACCGAAATTCGAACATACGATCTAATTGAAGGATGGACCCCCACCTCTTCCCCAACGACCTGATCCGCGCCCAGCGAGAGTGGCACGACACCTACCGCGCGCTCGCCGCGCCGCGTCCGCGCCGCGCCACCGAGCTGCGCCGCCGCCTGCTCCACCTGTCCACGCGGATCCAGTGGCATCCGTTCTGGTCCACCGCAGCCGGCACGCCTGCTGCCCGGGCCGAGCTGAAACGGCGCACGCTTCACGTGAGCGCCGCCGCGCCTGGCCGCGCGCAAACGCTCTGATACGCCCGACAGAGCGCCGCGCCGAGCCCGGTATCCGGGTGTGCCCGCCCCCGGTCCCGCGTGTACCCCGAGGTCTCTGGCGGACGCGCGCACCGAACCGTTCGCCTTCCTGGACCGCTTCGCCGAAGGGCTTGACCACTGGACCGCCCGGCCTGGCTGGAGCTGCGTCGTGGGCTGCGACGGCGACCAGCCGGGTCCACGTAGTCCCGCGGGTCACGGATCCTGGCAACAAGGCCGTCTACCGCTGGCCGGGAAGGAACGAGGAGGGCCCCGATCGCTGCGGGGCCCTCCTCGTTCAGGCCGGTCAGACCTTCAGGATCAGCGCTTCCACCTGCTCGAGCGTTGTCACGCTGGCCTGTGCGGCGGCCCGTACCTTCGCGAGTTTCTCCATCCACTCGATCCGCTGCTCGGCCAGGAGCGGCTCCTCCCCGAGCTGAACGCGCAGGCGGTGTGCGTCCTCGAAGTCCGTCATCAGGACGTGGGCGGCATCCACTGCCTTCAGGTAACTGCCCTCGACCAGTTCGACCCGTGCCGGCAGCTCCCGGCGCAGCGTGGCCAACTGGTCTCGGGGGTCGGCAGCCGCCTCGCCGTGCGTGGTGGTCGCGGTACCGGCGTCCGCGGTGTTCCCGGTGCCCGCAGGCGCGTTGGCGGTGTCCTTGGACGCGGCCGACGCCGGGGTACCGAGGGCGACGGGGAACAGCTCGTCGAACCACTCCTTGTCGGCGATGTAACGGGCGGGCCGGCCCTCGGCATCCGGAGCGATCACCATCCCCGCAGTGATCGCTGTCCGGTCCTTCTCGGCCCAGTCCTGCTCGCCGTAGCAGACCAGGGACGTACCGTCGTCCGACTCGGGCGGCCGCACCGCGTCCGGGTGCTCCAGCACGGCCTTCGCGAAGGCGAGGAGAAGGGCCCGGCTGACGCCCGGCGCGCCTGTTGCGCCCCTCGCCCGCCTCACTGCCCTGCCCGGGGGTGATGAACGGCTGCGAGCGTGGATCAGTGCCGGTGCCATCCGCTGGACCAGGGCGGCCCAGACGGCCGCGTCACCGGCTTCCGCCCCCAGGAGCAGCTCCGCGAGCGGCCTCGGATCCTGCCCGGCGCCTTCCCTTGCCTCCGTGCGGCCGAAGAGACCGAGCGCGGAGAAGATGTTGCCCCGGTGTACGAACAGCTGCGCGACGGCGGCGGACCACAGGCGCGTGCGCCCCTCGGCCGCCTTCGCCCGGATTTGGCTCCACGCCGGCTCCTGCAGCGTCCCCCCGACACCGGCCAGAACCGCCCGGTGTCGCGGACGGTGCGCGCGTTCGTCGGCTGCTCGGTCTCGGCGCGAACAGGAGAAGGCTACGGCCCATGCCGCGGGGGAGGCGGAAGGCCGGCAAGAGGCCAAGAGGAACGGCCTCTTCGGCTTCCTGAGCTGACCCGATTGCGGAGTTGGGCGGGGCGCTGCTCGGGTTGCGCCGGTGCGGCCTCGACGCCGGCCCCGGCGACCGGCATCCAGGCGGAGGTTCGGGTCACCGTCCCGCTCCCTCAGGCGGTCCCCGCAGGGAGCGGCCCACCTGCGGACTTTCAGAGCGGCAGGTTTGGATGCGGTTTCGGTGGTCAGGTGGTGGGGGACCGCAACGTCGAGCACAGCAAAGGTGTGAGTGACATGGCTGCTGATGAGAAGACCCAGGCCAAGACGGAGCAGGCCAAGGGCAAGGTCAAGGAAGCTGTCGGCCGGACTGTCGGCAACGAGCGGCTCACGGCCGAAGGCCGGGCCGACCAGGCCAAGGGCGATGCCCGTCAGGCCAAGGAGAAGGTCAAGGACGCCCTCACTGACTGACGTCGCTCGATACCTAGCACCAGCACTCGCGGCCCCGCGGAGCTCTGCTCCGGCGGGGCCGTGCTGCGTCCGGAAGGTCACGCGATGAAGTGAGCATGGTTGTGCTCGGTGCGGGGAGGTGAGGGCGGTGATCACATGCCTCGTCCTCACTGCGGAAGAGGGGCCGGTCTCCATAACCGGCCCCTCTTCCTTCTACGTCTCAGCCGAATCGCATGTGGGAGGCTTTGTCGTACTCATTGCGGTGGTCACGCTGTGGTGGACTTGTCGGGTGTGCCGCGCTGCAACGCAGAGGGCCCTGTCATCACGACGGGCCCTCTGCGTCCACCCGCGCCCCAATCCGGGTGCACCCCCTCGCGGGCGTCCTCGCGGCGTCGGGATGGTCCCGCAGGGTTTAGGGCGGGTGTTCCGTCACATGGTGCCGGCCTTCCCTCGTAGTGCTGTGGAAGAGGTCGGGTCAGGGATCGGGTCAGCGGCGGGCGGTGCCTCGCAGATTTCCCCGAGGACGTCGCACCGGCCCTGCCACGCCGTACCGGCCGGAGGGCCGCTGCGGCGATGCCGTCCTGGTCGTGCTCGCTGGTCCCGGCCGGACCTGCGTCGGGGAGCTCGGGGCCGACCGGAGAGGTGACGTGTTGGTCAGGGTTATCGCCGCCCCCGTACCCACGGGCCGCACGGCCGCAGTGGCCGCGTATGTCTCCGGACGCCGCCGTACGCGACGCGCGCCGGTACGAAGCCGCCCCGCCCCCGGACGACAACCTGCGTGAGCCGACTCCGCTGGAGAAGTACAAGGCGTTGGCGCAGTGGCTGGAGTTTCAGCTGCGGCAGGTTCGGGGGCGGATCCGGGACCTCGAAGCCCAGGAGCACCAGGAGCGGGGGCGGCGCAAGCCGCAACCCGAGGAGTCGGCCGGACCGGGGCGCCGCGAGGTCGAGGAGAAGCCGCAGCCGCGCCCTCCGGACTGGGGCATCAGCGAGGCCGGTCCGGGGTCGGTTGTCGAGGTTCACCGCGGTGACTGCTGGGCTGCCAGGAAAGAGCTGCGGGCGATCAGCCGGGAGCGCGCCCTGGCGGAGCTTGCCGACGGCGCCCCGGCCTGCGAGGTGTGCCGCCCGGACAGACCCTTGGGAGTGGCGTGACGGCGGCGCTGATCCCTCCACACACTGCGCCCCTGCTTTCCTGAGTGGCGGTCAGGCGCGGGCGCAAAGACGTCTACGCCGACGTCAACGCCGACCGGCGAGGAGAACCGCGGCGCGAGGCCGAATGTCGAGTGAACGGCGCACCGCCCCGGTAGCGTTCCGTTAACGTACGTACACGTAGTGCAAGGAGCGTCTTATGCAGCCCAGGCATGGAGCAGTCAGCTCTCCCCCTTCCCGAGCACACCTCTACCTGGAGGACTGGCAGGCCAACGGCCTGGAGGCGGGCAAGTTCTTCCCTCAGACGCAGGCGGGCCTGTCCGATCCCTTCGCTCCGAGTGACGTGGTCAACGCCCAGCCGCCGGCGGACGGGCGGATCGCCAGCGCCGGGAAGGACTACGCGGCTTCCCTGGACGAGGTGGGTCGCGACTGGAAGAAGCACCCGGTCACCTCCGGCCAGAACCTGGAGATCACCTGGGGGTTCCACGCGGAACACAAGACCCGCCGCTTCAACTACTTCCTCACCAAGAACGGCTGGGACCCGGAGCAGGCCCTGACCCGCGCCCAGTTCGAGGCCGAGCCATTCCACAGCGTCCAGCTGACCGAACAGCCCTACTGGGAGTACCCGCTCGCCACGGGTAACCCCACCACCCACGCCATGCGCCTGCCCGAGCGCCGCGCCGGCCACCACGTCCTGCTCTCCGTCTGGGAGGTCGCCGACACCGGCCAGGCCTTCTACCAGGTCATCGACCTCCAATTCACGTAGAACAACCGCGCCCCGAGGCGCGACCGTGTGCCGGCCCCGCCACAACGGCAGGGCCGGCACACCCCGCTAACCGGCGTGCAGGGCCGGTGGTCCAACTTCGCTGTCACAGGACAGCTGCGCCGGCTTACGGGCCACCGCGACGCGGCAGCGTACCCTGAGGGCTCCAGGGGCGCCCTGGGACCCTAGGCTGCTCCCCGCGCCTGCGGGGATGGTCCCAACGACGTCCCGTACGACCGGACGAAGCGGTACTTGCTCCCCGTCTCTGCGGGGATAGTCATTCGAGTGACGCTACGAGGGTTCAGCTTGTTCTTTAACCTCTGACGCTGGTGGTCAGCTGAGGGTTTCGAGTCCGGCCAGTAGGTAGGCGACGCCGAGTCCCGTGTTGAGGTACTGCTCGAAGGTCTGGTTGTGCAGAGCCCAGGGCGATCGTCTCTGCCGGATAAGCGCGATGGCGGTGGTGGGGTCCTGACCCAGCTCGATCAAGGTCTGTGCGACGACGAGGCCGGAGCGGTTGTAGCCGGAGTGGCAGCGCACGAGAATGTTGCGGTCGTTCCGTACCGCCTCAGCGGCCGTCACGGCCAGCTGTTGGACCGAGTGGAGTTGCTCAGCCGTGAGGGGGCCGTCTGGGATCTCACTGATCAGATGGGCGACTCCGGGGGGCGGTCCATGGCCTGATCGGGTGAACAGGCTGATGACCAAATCAAATTCAGTCCCGACAACGGCGGTTTGCACCTCGCCTTCAGGGCCAGCCCAGAAGTGCCCGCCCAGCCATAGCCGCGGCCTGACTTCGTTCCACGGTGCCTGCGGGTCGGGGGCACCTCGGTCCCGCTGACGTGTTTTCACGGACACTCCTCTCCAGGTGGACCAACGACAGGGTCAGGCAGTCGCGTTCCCTGTGGCATGCGCTGTCGTCGTTCCGTGACCGTCAGGTCACGCAGTTCGGTCTTGCCCACGCCGAAGCGCGGGGCCTTCTGTCGGTTGGCGGATCCGAGTGGTCGGCCTGGGCCAGGTCTTCCAGGTTTCGGCGCGCTGGCCGGGAGAAGGGACTTCGCGCAAATGTTTCTGAAGCCTCGCCGGACTCGCGCCGGGTGAGGCGTCCGGGCGCAGCGGGCTTCTCCCATGGTCGGCGGAGGTCCGCGGCGAGAGGTCGGGCGAGACGGAGCTGGGTATGGGCGGTGATCACCAGCCAGGTCCAGCGGTCATCCGCTTCGGGTGCGCGGATCTTCGGGCGGGTCCAGCCGAGGGTCTGTTTGAACAGCCGGAAGGTGTGTTCGAGATCGAATCGGCAAGAAATGCCTGCCAGCGAAGGTCGATGTCCTGGGCAGTGATGCCAGTGCGGGAGGACCACAGTTAGACGGGCTTGGGATCGCGGTCACCAGGGAGGTGGTCGACCTGCAGTCGGATCAACGCCCCTTCGATCACGGGGAGGTCGCCGTCGTGGTCGATTCAGCAGGTCCGGTGGGTGAGGCGGGGATGCAAGCGGTCCCAGCTGCTGGCCCTTGCGGTGCCGTAGCGAGTGGTCTCGGTGGTCGTGGCGTGTTGAGGCTCGGGCCAGGTGACCGGCTTGCGCAGCGCGAACTCGGGGCCGTGCTTGGGCGGGCGGCATTGGTCCCCGGCATCCTGGGCGGCTTCGGTAGCCGCAGTACCCGGTCCGACCGGATCCGCCCGAAAAGTTCCACGGGCAGGTCGGCCAGGACGAAGGCGAGACGGGTGACGTCGTAGCCGGCGTCCATCACTATGAGGATGTCCGGATCGTCGGCCTGCCAGTGCCCAGCGACGATCAGGCGGTCAACGACGCCGCGGAGCTGGTCGGCGGTCACCGCGGTGGCGTCGTCCTGTGGGCCGAGGCGGACAGCATCGAGCACCGCCGTCCACGAGGTGCGGCCGGACTCCAACGCGGCCACAAAGGAGTACGGCCAGCCCGGGATGAACTGCGATGTGCTCTTCGCGCGCCCGTAGACATGGCAGAAGAGCCGCTCGGCACTGGTCGGCGCGTCCGAGCGCAGCCACGGGCTTACGTCCACCGCGAGCACGATCCGTCCGTCGGCTGCTCTGGGGAGAGGCAGTCTGGACAACTCGGCGCGGAGTCGGTCCACCTCGATCCGGCCACGGTTCAATCCGTCGTAGAGAGCACCGTGTCCTCGCCGGTGCTCAGGCGTCAGCGTCAGGTCGACCAGGGTCTTCACCGGTCCGTCCGCGCAGAGCATGGCATCGGTCAGCTCGAACAGTGCATCCGCCCGGGTAGCGAGGCAGCCGTAGAAAGCCGCGCGGAAGTCGGACATCACGCTCAATGTTCTGGCGCGATCGGCACCCTCCAGCACACTCGTCCTCAGGTCGTCATCGTGCGTTGCGGCCGAAGGACATGATCACGCGGACGTCGTCCAGCTGTCCTGCGAAGACGAAAACCCGTGGTCAGCGATGAGGCCGACCACGGGCAGAGGTTAAGGAACAAGTTCAGTGCCTGTTTCTGAACCCCGTAGCAGCAGGTCAAGGGCTGTCAGTCCGGACCAGGAGCTTTGCGCAAGCGTTCGGGGAACGGTTACCGTGACCGTTCCCCGAACGGCTCCGGCAGGGCGGTGGTCAGAGGTCGGGATCTGGGGCGTCGGTAAGACCCCCGTCACCAGCCGCAAACGGCAGAATGCGCACCATGAGCGACGCAGCGGCAACCATCTTCACTGCCATAGCGGGCGGACTGTTCGCCCTCGCAGTGGCGTACATCGGCTACAGGGCTGGCCAGCGGCAGACCACCGACCAGGCCACCGTCGAACACGGCCAATGGTTACGTGGGCAACGCCAACAGGCCTACCTGGCGTTCGTAGACACCTGGGACACCACGGTGGACAGCCTCCAGCGTGTGCAGCAGTCGTGGGAGTCGCGGGTACGTGAGTACCAGCAGGGCGACCGACTCGACGACCCGAATGAGGAACCAAGCCGTGTGCTGGGAGACGCGCGGCGCGCGGTCGGTAGGGATCTCGAACGTGTGGAGTTGTTGGGCCCTCAGCGGATCGACATCGCGGTACGGGCGATGGAGGACGCCTTGCGGGAGATGCGGGACGTGATCGCAGCTCAAATGGCGACCAGCGCGATCTGTCCGCACTGGGAAGAGTGGAACCCGGTGACGGTCCGGGCTAACACGGCACGGCTCAACTTCCATGCGGCGGCGATCCGGACGTTGCGGCAGCCGCCGAGTCCGGAGGGGGAGAGTGAGGGCCTGGAATATTAATCGCCACCGTTTGCGGCTGGTGACAGGGTTCTTACCGACACCCCCGATTCTGCGCTGTCACCGAGCTGCCTGAACGGGAGGGCTCCCGGGGCGCCCTGGTGGCGTTCGTGACGTGGCTGCTGCGCGAGGGTCAGCAGAACGGCAAGGGCTACGCCCTGTCGTCGGCCTCCACCTACCTCGCGGCTGCCGTCGTCGGGCTGCGCGAGCGCGGCGTGACGGCCTCCGGTGACGACCAGCGCGAGGCCCGTGCCGCGCTGGAGGGCCTGGCGGTCAAGCTCCTGCAGGCTGGGGAACGGCGCGGCCGCAGGCAGGCGGTCGGAGCCGACTTCGACGGACTGCGTGCCATCGTCCGGGTTGCCCCGACACCCTCACCGGTGACCGGGACAAGGCCCTGACTCTGACCGGCTTCCACTACGCCTCGCGCAGTCAGGACCCGGCCGGGCTGCTGACCGGTGATGTCACCCTGAACCCGCGCGGCCTGGTCGTCGCCGCGCTTACCGGCAAGACCAAGCACTCCTTGCGCAACGCGAAGATCCGCTACGCCGATGATCCCGAGCTCTGCCCGGTACGGGCCTGGACCGTCTACCGCACCCGACTGGTCGCCGAGCACGGCCCGCAGTGGGCCGACCCGTCGACGTCGGCGTTCGTCGGCATCGACCAGTGGGGCCACGTCACCGGCGGCATGTGCCCGGACTCCGTCACCCGCGCCATCAAGCGGATCTCTAACAGGGCGGGGGTGCCGATCGCTGGGACCGGGCACTCCCTGCGCATCGGCTTGGCCTCCGTCGCCCGCCGCAAGGGCCGCGACGGCATCGCCATCGCCGACCAGGGCGGCTGGGCCCGGCACTCCCGCTCGATGCTCGGCTACATGCAGCGCGACGACGACTGGGACGACAACTGCTGGCGCTGCCTGATCCGTCCCCGCCGACGCCGCCGGCCGCGGAGCTGCCGGACCATCCGGCCTACCGGCAGATCATGGCGGTGTTCGCCGCGGCCGACACCCCGCTGCGGGCTCGGGCGGTCTGCGAGGCGATGGATCTGGAGATCGCGCCCAACAACATCAACAACACCCGCCTGAAGCTCAAACGGCTGACCGAGCGCAGAATCCTGGTCGAGACCGAGCAAGGTTTGTTCACCCAGCCGCGGCCGTAGCCCCCCGGCGACGCCGCAGCGGCGCGCTTCCCCCTCCCGAAAGAGGTGTATCTCCACAACGACCCCTACACCGCAAAGGCCGGGACCACGCCAGGCCCTTTGGCAAGGCAGCGCATGGACTTCCACCTGCGGCTGCCCCACAGGGTGCGCCTGGTCCTGGAGGTCGACGGCCAACAGCACTACTCGGCCAACGGCAAGGCGAACCCCGAGCTGTATGCCCAGATGGTGTCGGAAGATCGGCGGTTGAAGCTTTCCGGCTACAAATGCTCATGATAATTCCCTTCGGGAAACCCGTCCGGCGCGTGGTGTTTCTGACTGGATCTCACGTCGCTGCCTGGCCGACCTTCACGGCGGCCTTGGCTACCTGTTCCGGCTTGTCCCGCGAGATGCCGAGACGTTCGCCACTTGCCAGCACCGTCTGCTCTGCGGGGGTCAGACCGGCGCCCTCCATTGTGCCGGTTGCGTCCTCCCGGAACCGAGCCAGCGCACTTGGGTCCTCTGCAATCTTCAGCACCAGCTCCGTGAATTTCTGTGCTATCTCTTTCACGCCCTCCACGTATCGCGATTGATCAGCGCTCGGCCGGATCCAGCGGGCGAAAAGTTCGAGGTCAGGATGATCGAGCCCTTTTCGCAGCGTTTTGAGATCACCTGGAGGACGAGGTTCGCCTCCGCGCGTTCGAGGGGCTGGTAGCCGACTTCGTCGACCACGAGAACAGCAGGCCGCGGGTAGCTGCCGAGTTTGCTGGTCAGCCGCCCGGTGGCCTCGGCGGCCTGGAGGTTGCGGACCATGTCGTCGAGGCTGGTGAAGTAGATCGAGTAGCCAGCCCGGCAGGCCGCGACGGCCAGGGCGACGGCGATGTGTGTCTTGCCCACTCCGGGCGGCCCAAGCAGGGCAGCGTTGGCCTTGGCCTCGATGAAGGAGAGGGTGGCGAGGTCTTTGACCTTGCGCGGGTCGAGTTCGGGCTGGAACGAGAAGTCGTAGTCCTCAAGTGTCCTGTGGTGTGGCAGTTTTGAGGTTCGCAGGCCGGTGCGGAAGCGGCGGTCCTCGCGGACGGCGAGCTCTTCGGACAACACCAGATCGATGAGGTCGAGGTAGCCCATCTTGGCCTCGTCTTGCCTTTCGGCGGCCGGCATCCGCTTCTTGGGCTTCCTGTCCCGCCGAGGGCTTCCGCCCCTCTCGCGATCGGCCTACCCGGCCTCAAGGCCGGGACCCCGACGGGGTTTCCACGTTCCGCGCATACGAGATGCGACCGGGGAGGACGCCCCCTAAACCCCGGGACCAGCGGTGTTCACACGACCGACGGGGCAGGCTCCGGTCGTCGCTCGCCGCCTTTGCCAGCGGCCAGGCCCTATAACCCGGCATTCATCCCGTCTCCCGGGTTTGTCGATAACGAGGCATCACAGGGGGTTCACTCGCGGCCGTCCGTCCGGCCTTCTCCTTGCCCGGTTGCTCCCCCTGACGGATCGGGGGGCCCTTGGGCGTCTTCCCTGAGCTTCGCACCCTCGACGGGCAGGACCCGCGAACGCACGTCAGAGCGGAGATCGATCTCGAACACTGACCGAGAACTACGCAACCGGCATAACCGGCCTTCAATCTGCGAGCTCACTCATATACGCGACCTCGTGTCGCTCCACCCCAGTCGGCCTGGGCCTGGGCCCCGGGCACCACCTCGAACCTGCGGTGCAGGCCCGCCAGTTCACTCGGGCTGATGCCCAGTTTTTCCGCGATCCGGGGGCGGGCTTCCTGCAAGTACATCTTGATCCGCTGGTAGCTGCCGGTGAACCCGTACTCGGCCACCAGGCGCTCGTGGATCACCGCCCCCTTGAGCAGAATCTCCGCCCTCAACATCGCATCGATCAGCGGCGCCACCTCGTCCACGGCCCGGCGACGTGGCTGATCGTTCGCCGCCCGTTTCGGCGGTGCGACCGAAGTCTCTCCCGACAAGTACTTGGCGACCGTCCGCCGGTTGAGCCCGGTCTCCTTCGCGACCTCCCGCAGGCTCATCGCACCGGACTCGTACAGACCGCGATACCGCCGCAACCCCAACCAGCGATGCGGATCCAAGGCCACCCTCGCCGCCCTCCGCCGCCCCTTCAACAAGACGACAGCAGACTCCCCGAACCCCACCTCTCACCGCACCAACTTTGGTGCATCTCACCCGTACGAGGTGGTGCACGTCCACTTGTACGCCGACACTCGGTGGAGTGGGTGATATCGGTCGGCTCCACCGAAACCCGACCGGGCCCCCTCAGGGCGCCGTTGACGCTCATGGAAGCGGGCCGCGGCGGAGACAGACGGGAGATGCGCCATGTTGGGCGGCCGGCCGGTTCCGCATGGGGAAATGGCCGCGCTACGCGGAGAGGTTGGAGAAAGGCTCACTGACCAAAGTCACACATCAGTAGATTCGGCCAGTTCATGCGATTAGGTGGTTTAAGTCAGGACCGTGCGCGCACTGCGACAGGTTTCTGTTTCCTGGTGGCGAGACGCGGGGGTGGTCACAACGGGGAGCGGATACTGCGATGTCCTGCTGCTGCGTGTCGGCTGTCCTTCCGCTCGTTGAACACCGATCAGTGTCAGGAGTGCAGAATGCCACCCTCTGGGATTGACCCTGCCGTTTTTCCTTGTCTGGAGGCGGACTTGGACAGGGTCCGTGACGTTCTGGGACCGGTGCGTATCCAGGGCCGGCCCGAACTCGACGCGCTCACTCAGGAAGGGCCCGGCACGTCCCGTGGCCTGGTCCGGCCCACCCTTGCTTTGCTCGCGTACTACGTTCTGACCGATCCTTCGGTGCGGGCCGATGACCGGGCGGTGCGTGCCGCCGCGGCCGTTGAGCTGCTGCACCTGGGCGCGCTCTACCACGATGACGTCGTGGACCACGCTCACGAGCGCCGGGGCCGCCCCAGTGCCAACGCGGTGTGGGGTGAGCACCTCGCCATCCTCGCCGGGGACTGCGTGATGCTCGCCGGCCTGAACATGCTGGCGCAGCTGGGGCAGCGTGAAGTCATCGCCGGGACGATGGCGAACGAGCGGATGTGCGCCGGCATGGTGATGGAGGCGGCCGACCTGCATTCGGCCTCGCGCAGCGAGCAGGCATACTTCGACGCGATCGACGGCAAGACGGCGCAGCTGTTCGCTCTGGCCTGCCGGGTGGGCGCAATGCAGGCGCACAAGGCCGGCGATCGGCAGGACGGTCGGGAGGAGAGCCGGGAGGAGGCACTGGCCGGATTCGGCTGGCAGTTCGGACGCGCCTATCAGCTGCGCGATGACATCCTCGACCTGACGTCCACCGTCGAGGAGCTGGGTAAGCCCGTCAACACGGATCTGTCCGAGGGTGTCTACACCCTGCCGGTCATCCGCGCGGCATCCCGCGACCGCGACCTTGCCCGCTTCTTGGGCAAGGAGTTGACGCAGGAGGAGGCCGCGCGTGCCCGGGACCTCGTTCTCGCCTCCGGGGCCGTGCAGGAGGCACAGGCGGTTGCCGACGCGCACATGACCACAGCCGCTGATCAGCTCGCCGATCTCGCCGATCGCCCCCACACGCTCGATGGGCTGGCGGCCTACGCCCGGGCGATGCTCGACCGGCCGGCTGCTTCCCGCCCCGTGACCGTTCCCCGCCAGGTCCGGCAGGCACCTCAGCCCCAGGACAGCATGCAAGCTCAGCAGGTCACGCAGTGGATGAAGGGCTGGCTGGTGGACACGGGCATCGCCGCCACTCCGGTCGAGGCCGATCACCACCGGCTGACGGGCTCTTTGTCGATGATCGAGCGGGTCCTTCCCCGGGTGGCAGAGGGAGCCACCAACGCCGATGGCAGCGACGATGGACTTCTTGAGAGGAAGCGGACCAGTGCAGCCTTGGGCACGGTGTTCGCTGTGTGGGACGACCTGTTCGAAGATCCGCAGCTGACAGACCCGCAAGCCGTCACCGCACTGAGGGAAGGACTGGTGGCGACACTGCGCCAGGACCCGGGCAAACCCTGGGCACCCGGCGCGATCCCGACGTCCTGGGCTCAGTTGTGGCCACACCTGTGCAAAGGCAGGACAGTGCGATGGCAGGAGGCGTTGCTCGACAACATCGAGGACTGGCTCTACGCCTGCGAGCGTGAGACGCACCACCGCATCAGCGGATACATCCCCTCACCGGCGGACTGGCTGTCGTTGCGGAGGTCGACCGGTGGATTCGAGGTCGGCATGGCGTGCTCGGAGATCGTGCAGGACCGGGAGATGCCGTCGGCGGTGCGCAGCCACCGCATGGTTCGACGCCTTGAGGACCTCGGCTTCTTCGTCATCTTCGCTGAGAACGACATGGCGGGAGTGGACCAGGACGAAGCAGACCAGGTCCCCTACAACCTCGTCCGAGCGATCCGTCACGAGCTGGGGTGCAGCCGCGCGGAAGCCATCGAGCGGGTGGAGCGCCAGGTGGCGGAGAAACGTGCCCAGTTCAACGCGGTATTCACATACGTGCCCGTACTCTTCCGCACGTTGCCCGGCCTCTCCGGCCAGGGCAACCGGTATGCGGCGATCTACGACATGTTGAAACTGTTCCTCGATATGCGGCAGGAGGACTCCGAAAGGTATCAGCCCGATACCGCAGCGGAGGGCCCAGACCTGGAGCGCCTGCGCCGTGAGATCAGCCGACCTGCCGCCCCAGCCCCGTCCACGCGCTAGTCCCGGGAGCTGAAGACACGGGGTCCCCGCGCGGGCAGCCCGCGCGGGGACACGGTGTCTCACCGATCCGCCGCCTTCCTCAACGGCACCGGGTCGGCATCCGTCTGCTGGCCGATCCGTACGGTGGCTGTCAGAGCGGACCTGGTGCGCCGGTGGAAGGCCAGCAGGCCGATGAGGCCGACGGCGGTGAACCAGGCCAGCTGGACGGCGAAATCCACCGCCGGCACGGTGGTCGAGAAACCCGCCGCCGTCGCGGCCTGCATGGCACCGTAGGAGGGCAGCCAGCGCACCATGTCGCTGTTCGCTCCGCCGCTGGCGAGGGGGTTCTGCAAGCCCAGGTCCACGACACTGATCATCACAATGGTGAACATGCCCTCCACCTCCCGGCGTAGAAGCGTGCCGAGGGCGACGCCCAGCGTGCCGTAGGTCATCGCCGTGCAAAACAGCGCCGCGCCAAGCAGCACAGGCTGCCTGGGCGACCAGAAGCAGCAGATGACCGCGGTGGCGTAGGAACAGACCACCACTGACGCGATGACCAGGCAGGCGACCTTCGCCAGCCCCAGCGGAACCCGGGGGAACCCGGCCATGGACAGACGCCGGTCGAAGGCCCCATTGCTGAAGGTCGCCGCGAACATCATGAACCCGGTGATCAGCGTGACCCCGTTCAGCGCCCCGGTGATCTGGGTGATCTTGTCACCTCCGGCGGTCAGCACGTGACCGGTGCCGTGCAGCCGGAACTGCACCGGCTCCTGGGCGATGGCCCAGCCCGTCATCATGACCCACACCGGCAGAAACACCGCCACGAGCAGCATGGCGAACCGGTTCCTGGCGTGCTCCACCAGCCCATAACGCGTAGCGATCTTGAACAGCCGCACCCCGCGCCTCACCGCACGTCCTCCTGCCGTCCATGCAGCACACCGTCCCGCAACCGCCACACCTGGTCGAGCCGCTCGGTGTCGTAGGCCAGATGTGAGACGACCAGGACCGATCGGCCTGCCACACGCAGGTCTCCGACCAGATCCCAAAACCGCAGATACGTCTCCCAGTCGAAGCCCTGGTACGGCTCATCCAGCAGCAGCACCTGCGGGTCGTGCAACACCGCGAGCGTCAGGTTCAGCTTCTGCCGCGTGCCGCCACTGAGCGTCCCCACCAGGACGCCGGCGTACTGGTCGAAACCCAGGATCTCCATGACCTCTTCCGCCCGCCGCAGATCGGCAACGTCATAGGCCGCGGCGAATAAGTCCAGGTGCTGGCGCACCGTGAACGCGTCGTTGAGCACCACCTGCTGAGGGCAGTACCCGAACCGCCCACCGTGCCGGACCACGCCCCGGTCCGGTCGCAGCTCCCCCGAAAGGATCTTCAACAGCGTCGACTTGCCCGCCCCGTTCTCACCGACAATGCCCACCACCGACCCCGCGGGCAACGCGACATCAACACCGCGCAATACCCGGCGACCGCCGTAGGAATGATGGACTCCCTCTGCCTCCATCAACGCCCCCTCCCTCAGCCCCGATGCAGGCCATATGCATGTCCCACAGCTGCCAACGAACCAACGGCCGCAAGGAAACGCCCCAGCAATGGCGAGACAAGGGCAAGCCGACACGGGCAGATGCGTGTGACGACGGGACGGGCGGCGCAGATCGGGGCGCGCTCACCGGTAGTGCGCACCGGTAGTGCGCACCGTGCGTGGCCGCCGGGCCGGACTGCGACGGGACGGTGCCCTGGTGTCAGCCGCGTCGGGGGGAACCGATGATGAGGGCGAAGCCGTGCGTGTCCGTCAGCTCCTGGGTGCAGCCGCACAGTCGCGTCGCCGGCCGTTCCGCGACGTTCAGCGCGCACTTCCGATGCTTGGCGGCCGGGAGGTTCAGGCGTCGAGGATGTTGTCGAAGTAGCCGGGGCCGGAAGGCGGCAGGGTCTGGTTGGTGTGGGTGTAGCGCAGGGTTTCGGTTTGCCAGGCGTGGTAGCCGGACATCCAGGCCGTCATGACCTCGACGTACCGCTCCACGGTGGTCTGCTGGTGGGGCTCGAGGCCGAGCTGGGCGCACAGAGCCGGGATCTTGCCGGCGAGGTGCTGGAAGCGTGTGATGCGGGTGGTGACTTCGCGGCGGGCGGCTTCGACGGCCAAGGGGCGGGTGTACTGGTGGGTGTGTTCGAGGACCAGGACGAGGTTGTCCATGTCGCCGCGGGCTTCTTCCTTCTCCAGGGAGTACACGTCGTTGCACATCAGCGGCACGTCCACGGCGATCTCCCGCATCAGACGCAGTTGCGGGCTGTGGAAGGCGGCGGCGGGTACGTCGAGGTGGGCGGCCAGCTCACCGCAGGAGATGGTCAGGGCGGTCCCGGCGATGCCCCGGCGGACCTGCAGGTAGGTGTCCATGTCGGTGGGGGTGCCGCGCAGCCGGCCGGCGGCCTCGTGGGCCTGGGCGGCGAAGTAGTACTCCCACTCGTGTGCCACCCGCGCCACCCACCCGGCGGGCGCACCCTGGCGGCTGCGCTGCCACAGGCCGGCGAACGCGCGTGAGCACGGGTCGGCTCCCGGGCCCGGGGAGGCGCCGTGGACGATGTCGATGAGTTTCTGGCAGACGCGGGCGACCTTGTCGGGACGGCGGGAGAGGGGGCCGTCGAGCTGGTCGTCGAAGACGAAGAAGAACCCCATCACGTCCGCGGCCAGGTCCAGTTCCGGGCCCTGGGCGTAGGGGAAACCGTAGGCGGCCAGGCGGGGCATGTCCCACGAGACGTACCACTCCAACCCGGCCTGGCTGGTGACCAGGCCCTGCTGCTGGACCCAGCGCAGGTTGCGAACGCGCGCGCCTTCCAGGTCGGCGCTGACGCCTAAGGGGAAGGGCAGAGCGAAGTCGATGTCCTGCGGCATGCCGACCGTCCTCATCCGTGCGGCTCACAACGGGCTTTCTGCTTGATCGCGTACCGCAGCCACGGTTGCTGTCACGCCCGCGGGAAAGGCATCGCACCCCAGCGAAGCCGAAGGGCACTGGAGTGCGTAAGAGCGAGAACAGGCCGCAGGGGCAGCCACCGGCCAGACCGGTTGCACCCTTCCACCGGTCAGGCGGCCGAGCCATGAACCGTCACGGCGAGGCCGCCTTCCGGGCCCAGAGCGGCCTGGGCCCTCACCAGGGACGCAGTTCCCGAACCGCTTGGACGCGGCCAGCAGGGCCGGTCGTGCTGTGGGTGACCGGACCAGGGCCGGCGGAGCAGGGGCAGAGCGGGACGGAGGTGACCTGACGAGGCTGTGCGGGCCACGCTCACAGATCCTGCATGGCCGGATTTCCTCCAGTGCGGGGCTTGTCGAGTTGGAACACTGAAAACCGTTCAGACATAACCTCCAACGCACTTCTCGGCTTCCTCTCGCACGCCCGATCCCCTTCTTCCGCAGGAGTGAGCATGGGCATGGTCCGCACGGTTCCCCAGGCCCCCGGCGCACTGCCTTTGCTCGGTCACGGGCTGGCCCTGCGTAGGGACCCGTTGGCGTTCATGATGTCGCTGCCCGCCCACGGTGATCTGGTGCAGATCAGGGTGGGGCCGGTACGCGCGCTGGTGGTCTGCGACCCGGGCCTGGTCCAGCGGGTCCTGACCGATGACCGGACCTTCGACAAGGGCGGCCTGCTCATCGAGCGGGTCCGCGAGGGACTGGGCAACGGGCTGGGAACGTGCCCGCACGGCGACCACCGCCGCCAGCGCCGCCTGACCCAGCCCGCCTTCCACGCCCAGCGGATCCCCGCCTACGCCGAGGTCATGACCCGCGAGGCCACACGCGCTGTCGACGGGTGGACCCACGGACGGGACATCGACGTGCTGCCCGTGATGCAGGAGATCGCCGCCCGCACGACCATGGCCACGATGTTCGCCGACACCCCCGGCACCGACACCACCGCCGTGCTGAAAAGCTTCAACATCTTCTCCCACGGCATCTACCAGCGAATGCTCCTGCCCCACCCGCTCGACCGGCTGCCCCTGCCCGCCAACCGCCGCTACAACCAGGCCCGCGCGCACCTGCACCAAGCCATCGGCTCGATCATCGCCGACCACCGCGCCCGCGGCATTCAGGGGACAGATCTGCTGTCGATGCTCCTGACCACGTCCGAGAACGGACAGCGCCTGACCGACGACGAGATCGACGATCAAGTCATGTCGTTCTTCTTCGGCGGCATCGAGACCGTCGCCGCCACCCTGGCCTGGGCCCTGCACGAAATCGCCCGCCACCCGCAAGCGGAAGAGCGCCTGCACGCCGAGGTCGACGCCGCACTGCCCGCCGGGGCTCCCGCCACCTTCGACCTGCTGCCCCACCTCACCTACACCGGCCGGATCATCACCGAGATCCTGCGCCTGTACCCGCCGGGCTGGCTCCTGACCCGCATCACCACCACCCCCACCGACCTCGACGGCTACCCGATTCCCAAGGGCGCCACCGTGGTGTGCAGCCCCTACCTCATCCACCACCACCCAGACCTGCACCCGGACCCGGAGCGTTTCGATCCCGACCGGTGGACGGGCCAGAGCGCCACCGGCCGCAACGGCCTGCTGATCCCCTTCGGCGGGGGCGCCCGCAAATGCATCGCCGACACCTTCGGTGTCACCGAAGCCACCCTCGCCCTAGCCACCATCACCGCCCGCTGGTGCCTCACCCACACCCCCGGCACAGACGTCACTCCCGCCCTCGGGGCCATCCTCAACCCCCGCGGACTGCACATGCGCCCCACCGCCCGCGAACCGGCACGCACCCGAACCGTGTGAGCGCTGGTACCTGGCCGACCGGGCGCCGGACTCGGCCGGCTGGGCTCCCCTTCCACGGGTTAGTTGGCAACCTGCGATCAGGAACCGTGATCTGCCTGTCCGAGGATTGTGCTGGCGTAGTCCGACAGCAGGCTGTGGAGGTATGCGTAGAAGGGGTCCGGACGCCGGTTCAAAAGCGAGGAGAGGACCGCGGCGTCGACCACGACGACTCCCTGGAGGGGTAGTGGCTGCAGGCCGAGTGCCAAACGCCACTCGCTGCCGGCGAACTGCGACATGAGACCTTGAGCGCGCCGCTGGCGCCCCGTCGGCCTCGACTGCAGTACCCTTCGGCGACTTGATGTGTTCGCTCAGTCACTCGATGTTGATGTCGGATGGATGGACAGCCCTGGAGAGGGGCAGGTCCCGAGTCAGTCAGCATGCTGAGGGGCCCGCCTACCGGCCTCTACCGACGTGCTGGTCGAACGAAGGGACTCCATGAGCACATTCATCAGCGCGGCTCCTTCTGAGCTGCGTGCCCAGATCAAGCGGCGCAGCGACGGCGCTGAACAGATGTTCGGTATCGATTTGCGCTAGCTGATCGGGGCGAACTCGCATGATCAGGGGCAATGGCCCCCGCCGTCGGACTGGAACGAAGGCAAAGCGCCGTACCCCCACATGTACGAAGAGTGGATCAATGGTCAACCCCGGCAGACCGTCTTCCTGTACTGGCCGGCCTGTGACTGGACCCTGTCCAACTCCCACTGGGTGGACCTGGGCAATGCACCCGACGCCCGGTACCAGGTGAAGATCCGCGCCATGGACGGCGACGGCGAGTTCACGGAGTTCACCAATGAGGTCACCATCGCCTCCGAGGGGGCAGGTCCTTGGTCCCCTCGGAGGCCCCGCTCCGGCTCGGGCTCGGCCGCGCACAACGGCGCGCCCCGGCACGGCACCGTCAACCATCCGCGCAGCCGGGCCGCCGCCGCCATCCGCGACAACGACCCCTCCCCGATCTGCGCTGAGGCGCGGCGGCTGAACACCAGCACCACTTGGCAGGAGGTCCTCCCGGGCGCTGAACGCATGCTCGCCGACTACCCCTGGAACCACTCAGGGCGCTACCTGGAGTACCGCAAGTTCTTCAAGGGCAACACGGTCGCCACCCGCGTCGGCGTCCTGCGCGGCCGCGTGCGCGAAGGACGGCACGTCGCGCCTGACCACCAGGCATGGGTCGGACGCCGCTGAGAACCTCGGTACTCCTCCGCCCCGCGCAGCGCTCCGGCCGGCCGACGTCCCCATTACCGTTTTGGTTGCCCTGCAACGGGGCGCCCGGCCTTCGGAGTTGGCATGACTGTCTCCCCCTGTCGATCGCATGTCTTGGGGGGTGCTCCTATGTCTTTGGTCAAGGTAGATGGGTGCCGGTTCGGGCGTCTGGAACGATGTGCCTGTGCATGCTGATGATCAGGTTGGTGAAGGCGTCTCTGCGGAGCTCGCGGCGTTTCTCCGGAACGCTGCCGACGACCGTCCGGTGAAGATCGTTCCTTCCGTCTGCGACGGGTGTGACGGGCGCGTGTTCTTCGTCCTCGTTGACGATGTCGAGGGCGGAGCCGAGCGGGTGTGCGCTGGTTGCGGCGGCCGTGCGTTCATCGCGGACAGCGAGGAGTTCTGGGAGGACGCGGATCCTGGCGAGGCCGGCTGCCCGTGCGGGAGCGAGGAATTTGAGACGGCAGTCGCGTTCTCGCTCGCCGGTGACAAATCGGTCCGCTGGGTGACGGTTGGGCTGCGGTGCCAAAAGGACGGCGCCGTGGGGGTCTATACCGACTGGAAGATCGACTACGGCCCCACGGGTCATCTCCTGGCCATGGTCTAGGTCTGCGGAGCGACGGCCCGAACCGGCTGCGGTTCGTAGAACGTTCTGTCGCGGAGCATCGCGAAGAGGACGTCGGCCCGGCGTCTGGCGAGGCAGAGCAAGGCTTGGGTGTGGTGCTTGCCCTGGGCGATCTTCTTGTCGTAGTAGGCCCGCGATGCCGGGTCGCCCAGGGCGGCGAACGCGGAGAGGAAGAAGGCTCGTTTGAGCTGCTTGTTTCCTCTCCTGGAGGGCTGTTCGCCGCGGATCGAGGATCCTGAACTGCGGGTCGCGGGTGCGAGTCCGGCGTAAGCGGCGAGGTGGCCGGCGGTTGGGAAGGTGCTGCCGTCGCCGACCTCGATCAGGATGCGGGCTCCTGTCCTGATGCCGACTCCCGGCATGGACCTCAGGACCTTTGAAAGAGCGTTTTGTCCTGGCAGGAGTGTTTGGTAACGCAGTGCTGCCATGGATGATTGCGGGGTGTTGGTCCAAGTGGAAGCGGTGGGGCAGGTCTCAGACGGTCGCGCGACGGTTCGGGTGCGCTCGGAGGTGGGTGCCGCCGCGGCGTTCTGGTGCGGTGATCCGACGGGAGTGGGGTGCGAGCATCATGTGGAGTGGACTGTTGAAGAGGACGCGGCTTGGGGCGGCAACACTCGACCGACCACTTCATTTTCACCCGGGGTGGATGAGGAGGAAGGCGGTCGGATCGTCTTTCGGGGGCGGCTGGGCCTGACGGGCGATGGCGGAGCCGTGCTGGAAGTAGCTGGAGCCCACATCCTCTTCGACCTCGCTGACCCGCCGCCATCGACTGCTGTCGATGGGACGTGGGTCGAGATCATTGTGGAGAGGAACAGTGTCAGCCTGTGGCCCTACCTGCTATGACTCACAGAGGCCCTACTCTGCTGCCGTTCAGCTGTCGCGCCAGTTATGGGTTGATTCGCGGGTGAGTCTGCGGCTCATGAGGTCGATCATCGCTATGTTGATCATGGCTTCGGAGCGGTGTGGGTGGGTTTCGTAGTCGCGGGCGAGACGGCGGTGGTGCATGAGCCAGCCGAAGGTCCGCTCGACGACCCAGCGCCGCGGAATCACCTTGAAGCCCTTCTGGGCGGGGTCGCGTTGGGTGACTTCGACGTCGATGCCCAGGCGGGCGCCGTGGTCGATGGCCTTGGTGCGGTAGCCGCTGTCGGCCCACGCCTTCGTGACGCGAGGGTGGCCTTCGGCAATGTTCGAGAGCAGGCGGATTCCGCCGGCGTTGTCGGAGACGCTGGCGGCAGTGACCAGCACGGCCAGGAGGAGGCCGACCGATCCGACCGAGGAGCAGCTCGACCCTGCCGACGTGTACGCCCGTGAACTCACTGCTTTCGCTGAGGCCTTAGACGTCCTGCACGTCGACCGCGGGTCCCCCTCCTACCGCGCGATCTCGGCAGCAGCCGAGACGGCGGGGCGCGTACCTCTGTCCTCCTCTGCCATTTCCGAGGCGTTCAGCGGCAAGCGGCTCCCGTCGCTGGACTCACCCTGGAGCTGGTTCGCCAGCTCGCTGGGCCTGACCAAGGAGTGCGGGAGCAATGGCGAGAGAAGTGGAAGCGGGTCAAGCTCTGCCAGCGTCAGTCCGTCATGCGGCGGAAGCAATCGAAACCTCAGCACGAGACCGGGCACAGCACGCAACGGGACCCCCTCCTGGATAGCGGCACCGAGGCCTTGTCCACGGCCCGCCTTGAGGCGGAACGCATCATCCAGGCCGCACAGGCCGAAGCGGAATCCATCATCGAATCGGCGCGGATGAGATGACAGCATCAGCGACTCAGATGCGCAACCGCGGCCTCTCGGGCGAACCGGGCCACCTGCCGGTCGTGGTCGGCGCTGCCGTCACCGGTGAGGACCTTGACCGCCACCAGCCGGTCGACCTTCGGGTCGTGGGCTTGCCAGACCTGCCCGAACCCGCCCGCGCCGACTGGCTCGATCAGCCGGTAGCGGCCGTCCAGCACGGTCCCTGCCTGCACGACTCCCCCTTCGGTGCGCGACGCACGGTGTACCAGACGTGTACCCGTAACGCTACGCCGGGACAACCACCAGTAACAGGGGGATCTGATCTATCAGTTGGCTCAGGCCGTGGTCCGCAGTCCAGCCGACTCCGGGACGCCGTTCGTCGTCCCGGGCTCCCTGGCCGCGCGCTCTTGCCGGGCCCGGCGCAGTGCGGCCGCCCGGGAGACCTCAGCTTGGCGGCGTCGCTCAGATCGGGCGGCATGGAACGGGGTCGGTGCGTCGTCCGGAACGGCGGCGTCGGTCTCAGGGAATGCACGGCGGGACAGTTCCCGCATCGCGGCAGTCTGTCGTTCCACCGCCTCCGCGATGCCCGGGTCCACCCGGCGCGGCGGCGCGACCTCCTGGTGGGCGGCGGTAGCCCTCGCACGCCGTCTCCCGGGTCCTCGCCGGACCGGTGGGCGCGGCCGGGGCCGGGTCTGCCGGGACAGCATCGGCCGGACTGGGGACGGGCGCGGCTCCGGGCGGCAGGCCCCGCAGGGAGTTCACGACCGTGCGGCACGCCGACTTGTTGGCGGCCGCGATGATCCGGGTCTGCTCCAGCCGGGCCTTGGTCGCTCAGGCCGTCGACTCCGGGCGCACGGTGAGCTGGCCGGAATCGACGGTGAGGGCTGGGGCCTGTGCCGCGATCGAGCAAGGGGTCGGCTCATGATGAGTGACGGCAGCGCAACCCTGTCGCTGCGCAACCCGGAGTCCTTCGAGCTGCTGGGCCGGATCACGGTCCACGACCGCAACGGGCCCGTCAGCGGGCTGAACGAGCTTGAGTGCACCGGCACGGACGTGTGGGCCAATGTCTGGCCCACCGGTGACATCGCCCGCATCGATCCCATCACAGGGCGCGTGAAGGCAACCCTGCACATCGGCGCCCTCCCAGATCTTCCGCCCGCTGCTCGCCGTCCCGGCAACGTGAACGGCATCGCCGTGGATACTTCCACTCACGACTTGCTCATCACCGGGAAGCATTGGCCGCACGTCTACCGCGTCCGCCCACAGCCCACCACACGATGAAGCGACCCAATAGTAGGTCGTTGGGCACACATCGCGTACGCCTCCGCCCGGACGAAGGGCATCGAAGGGTCACAGGGGGCTGACTTCGACGTCATGAAATTGTGCAGTCACAGGGGTAGCGTCGGCCGAGTAAGCGAACAGAAAAACGTCGAAATCGACCCCAAGATGATCCCCTACATTGTATCCATTTTGAAGGGGGATCCATTCCGCCCCATCCGCGCTGTAGGCGGTAGAAATAAGATTCCCCATCTTAGTCAATTTGAGGTGCACAGTTTCGTCGGTGTAGATTGCGGAACTAGCCAGACCTTTATAGGAGGATACGTCAGACGGGGGAGTTGACGACGGCACGGATCCCGTTGATCTTTTCCTGAGTGTGCGGAGTGGTTTTGGTGAGCTGCCGTCATGCGGAGGGGAGGACGGCGGCCTGGGGCGCAAGACCATGCCGCCCGAAGCGGCAATCAATTGGCCTGCAGAGCCAACCGCTCTGGCTACCGTCACCAGAACTCCGCGCATGGTGCGAAAGCCCTCCCATTCCGCACCGGCGTTCATTGCAGCCCAATTCCTGTCGCAAACTCCGATTCCTGCGTAGCGCGCGGACGGCACCCGCTCCTCCGCGTAGTGCACGGTCAATTTTGCAGTAGCCTCGAAGTCGGGAAACTTATTGATCTCCCTAATGGGGAATCTTGGCCACGAATTGGGGCCTGCCGTAAGGATGCAGGAGATACCTTTGGATTGCACCTTCCTGTCGGGTAGCTGAATGACTGGAACAACAAATTGATCCTCAGCAAATCTGCACTTGCTGTAATTATTGAAGCAGCTCGACGCCTGTGTGTAAATGGCATCGAGGAGCACGGCTAGACGCTGCTGCTCTGTCCCCAGCTGGGAAAGGCTTTCGGTCGTGGTATCGAACTCGCCGGGGTTGGCCAGAATATACTGGCACTCCTTAAGCTTGCTCAGAGCCTCAGTGCGCTGCTGTCCTAGATATGTAAGGAGTTCCCGCTGTCGCTCCAAGTCGAATGCGTTTGCCGTTGGTGGGAGGTCGAGGAGTTTATATTCCGTCAAGTCAACGGCAAACGGCCATCCTTTTCCTTCAGCTGTCGCCGCGACCTCGCTCGGGAAATTCCGCGCCATTTCCATCATCCCATTGATGTCTGATTCCACCCTTCCGCCCGCACCACTCCTCAAGATCATTACCTTAGTGCGCTTGGTCGAAGTAGTTTCCAGTGTCTTTTTATTGACGTCAATACCAAATGAGCCGCTCCAGGCGCCGAAGGCGCCGGATGCGGTTAGATTCGCATGAACAGATTCCTTGCTGGATTTATCCTTCGTTTCTACGATGATTAGGCCAAAAAACTCGCCACCCGTATGGAGGCCGCTGATAAACGTGTCCCCATAGCGCTCGTGAAAGTCACGAGCGCTGATGGCATAGAGTTCTTTCGCTTCGTCCAGCAATTCAGGAGCTTGCAGCAATAGTGTAGGGTTCTCGACCTTCACCCTGGCTAGAATGGTGAGATTATATTCACTGTACGTGTTCTCCTCTGCGAAATCGAATTTTGCATCTACACTGGCGCCGGCGCCCAGAGCTTCTAGCCCATAGCTCAATGAGGCGCTTGAGGCAATATTGAGAACCTTCTCGAAATTGCGTTGAGACTCAATCATGTCCAATCGGAAGAGCGTTGATTGCCCGGCCGCCCCCTGCATTGGACGCGCATCCGCGGGCCGAATGGCACGCCCCCGGTTTCTTTGTTGGATCGAATCAACACCAAGACCAAAGTCAAAGAATGACTGATGATTGATAGTTCGACCCATCTTGGGCTCTCCAATTTGTCGTATATGGTGCAGAGGAGGCGTGTTCATCTACGCAGCGTTAGAGAGATTAACGGGAATGATCAAGCGATCCGCCGCGCCACGCTTGGTCCCCCGCGCTGACACTGAATCGGACCAGGGATGAGTAGCTACCAGACGCCGGGTGCGGCGGTGGATACTCGGGCTGCTGTCAGATCTGCCACCCAAGAGACTGCACTCACTGGCCGTAGGCCTCTCAGCGGCGAGCACCCACGACAGCCTCACGCTGAAGCCCGTGTGATCCATGGTCACCAAACGGGCGACGACCCCCACCGCGGCCGCCAATCGCCAACGGGTGGCGTGGTGAGTTTCTGGGTGGCACGGCCAAGCACTCGGTTCCTGCCGCGGTGAGTTGGCTGGATCCGGCGCTCCTCTGCACGACCCCGGTGCTTCAGGCAGAAGAGGTGGCCCTGACCTGCGGTGGTGAGGAAACAGTGTGCCGTGCCGCAAAAGCGCCAGCTCACCAGTCGGCGTGCTCCCCAACCGTAATGTCAACCTGGTGGCGGTGGTGAGCGAATCGGTGAGTGGCGCCGGGTTCCTTGTGAGCACGACCTGATCGCCTCGCTACCAGAAGTCCCACATGCCCCTCGATCCTCACGAGCCTCCGCTCGTTGTGCTGCGGGCTTGGCCCAGCAACGCGGACGGAAGAGTACGCCGGCGCACTTGACGGAGAATCGTGGACCCCCGCGTGATCGCGGTCACCGCGAAGTCGAACCGGTCCAAGTCGGACAAGGACCCGCGGGTGGCTGCCGCCGGCGGACGACTACCGGTGCCAGTACGCGGCCGAGTGGACATCGACGAAGCTGCGCTGGGACCTGGAAGCCGATGAGGCTGAGCGTAAGGCGCTGCTCGGTCTCGCCGCCGAGTGCCTGAGCAAGCCGTGATTGCCTGGGCACAGCGGAGTCGCGACGATCCTTGTAGTTCCACTCGTCGTGGAGCGATCCGACTCCAGAGTCCGATCACTCCACGACGCTGCGTCGGATATCGCCTTCAGCTTCCGACGGCTCGCAGGTGACGTCCCGCCTGGTCGCGGTCCTCGAATTGGGACAGGCGAACTGCTAGTGCTTGACGCTGCCCCGCTGCCCGTCATGTCCAACCAGCCGGCCTCGAGCAGCTCCTTGTGGGTGGGGGAGCGCACAGGTAGCAGGTGGCTGCCAGTGCGCAGCTCCTGCCGGCCTCCTCAGCGGCGCTCCCATTCAAGTGACGGGCGCTAGCCGGTGGGCGGTTCCGCCCATTGGTTGATCCTGCATCCAAAGGGGCGGATGCGGGTGCGAACACCGAAATTGACTTGGCTGGTTGGAGCTGCGACGGCCCCCGGGGAGATCTACGCTGGAAGGTACTCGGAGTGCCTGAGACGGACGGAGGTGTTAGACCATGGCCACGGCAACGATCGAGAACGTCTTCTGTGTGCGGCCGTCCAGCGGGACGGACATCGAGGTCTTAAACCGGCTGGCAGAGCTGGCGGCCGCGATCGTCCCGGATGTGTTCCAGCTGGACGAGTCGATCAAGTCGTTTCCCGCAGTCGCAGCGGCGATCGACACCGCTGGCGAGTGGCCGGACGACCTCTACATGACGAAGACTCCGTACGACGGCCTTGAGAACTCCTTCTGGCCCCGGGCCGACGTCGAGGACGAGGACTCGATGGAAGTGGAGGCAGGAGCTTCGGCATCGGTCAACGTCCCGATCGATGTCGCGTTCCCCCAGAACGTTTCCCTCTGGGACGAAGACACGTCCGGTCACGAGCACCTGGGCTCGTTCCAAATAGAAGAAGGGGACCAGGGGCAGGGAAGCCTCGCCAAGCTCGCCAAAAACGACGCGCAGGGATCCGCGTACTACGTCACGTACCGCGTGGACTGAAATCCACCCTGAAGCCGCCTCCCACGCCGACGACACCCGCGGTACCTCCCGAGGGCCCCGGCACGGGTGGCAGGCACTCCCCGGCGCGCCCGAACACGGCGGTGGCGGGGCAAAGTTGCCGCCTGTTGAACCACCTGGGGTTGATGGACCATGATCGTGCGTGCCTACGTCCTGTTCGAGGTCGACCCGGCCGCGGACGACGTTCTCGACCGCCTGACGCTTCACTCGCTGGGCAACTGCAAGGTGCTGGCTAGCCGACTCTACCCGGAGCAGATCGTTGCCGGACTGGAGGCGGACGGCTTCGAAGACGGGGCCCTCGCGAACTTCAACGCCGCCGTGGCGGAACTGATGGGTGAGAACGGCGTTCGGCGCGCGACCACACTCGGCATCACCCTCAACCCCTGACCTGCTCCATTTCCCAGCCACGCGGTGCATGGGCAGACTTCGACTCACGCCTCGTCGAGGATGCGGACCATGGGAGCCATCCAGCGCAGTGGCGTAGCGGTGGACGCGGCTCGGGCCGATGTCGATCTACACGCACCGGTCGTGCGCGGAATGGGCCGGTCACACTGCCGCCCGTCACCGGCCAAGGTGGCGATGATCCCGCCTTCCTCGCCGAGGGAATCTGCTGCTCAGCTCAATCATTGCACTTGGCAAACATCGGAGGGTCCGACATGGCAGACGCACTGCCCAACCCGGCAAGCGACGATACGACCCGATTTGAAGCCGCGCCCGACCCGGACGGCACATTGATCCCGATACCTTCACAGGCACCGCAGGGTAAGCCAATTCGAGACGATGCGCGTATCACGGTCAGTCCACGCCAGGAGCGGGGCTACTATGTGCAGATCTATAACGGCCCGTCTGACCCTCCAAGTGACGTCGAAGAAGCCATCAGCGAGCTCCTGACGGACCTCCTAACGGAGACCGGTCAGAAAGCAATCGAAGACGCACTCTTCGTGGGGGCGCCTGCGGTTCTAGAATTCCTCGCTTCGGCCGCGGGCGTGTTGGCATCCGTTCTCACCACCTCACCCTTGCTGAACGAACAATTTTTCAGGGGTGTCATGGATGACGGGACAGCCGTTACCTATGTGGTGCTCACTCCTAAGAACTCGTAACACGATCTTGCTGGCGTGCCGCGGCTGGTCGGGGGGCGCTATTGAGTAGGTTGCCGCTGTCGAGGTCATTCACGGCTACGCCGGAGTCATGCTGGGATGAAGCCCGGCCACAGGGTTGGACGTCGCCCGGGCACAACGGGGCGGGGTAGGAGTCCGGCATGCCGAGCCATGTGACAAGGAACCAGGTGAACCACAGGGTGAAATTGAGCCCTGCAGTCAGGGCTGTCCTGCGATGACGTCTTCCGAGGGTGCTGTGCAGGATCACCCACGGAACCGCAGTGGCGATCCATATGAGAGGCGCAAGAAACAGCAAAGTCATGCCGTTGGCAGGGCGGTTTCAAAGTCCTGCGGCTCATGAATTTATGCAGGTCACGGCCGTGCGACGGTGTATCGGTGACCCGCCACGTACGCAACGAAGCTCCAGTTGAAGGGGTGGCCTTGCCAAGTCGCTCTGTCCAACCGGAGCTTCGATGTGCCGTCGGTCTGCCAGTATCTGCCTGATCAAGTCGCCGTCGCGTCAGCAGCGCGCGCTGCCACATCTGTCGCAGCGGCTGGTCACGCTGGCCGATCCGCGCCACCGGCGCGGGAGGCGTCACTCGTTCGTGAGCGTGCTGCTGATCGCCCAGGATGTCCCGGACGGCGGTGCGGGTTTCCTCGGAGAGGCGCCCGGTCTCGTCTCCGGTGGTCGTGGCGTCCAGAGCGCTGAAGATTCCCCGAGCTCTGTCTCCGTCCGGTCCAGCGCGGCGGGAGCGCCGGTACCCGGGGGCGGCTTTCGCCAAAGCGACTGCTCTCCTTCGAGTGGGTCGGTGATCGGACGGTGCAGTAAGGCGCGCCCTGACCAGGGTGAGGATCTCGGGGATGATCGCGTGCGGTGCGTCCACCGACTTGCTGGGCCAGGTGTTCCAGCAGCTGCCCGGCTTCCGGCCGTGACCCGCACCCAAGCCAAGAAACCGCCGGTGGAGCCGGGCCTCATCCCGGCCCCCGGCGGCCTCCTGGACTGGCGCGATGCCCGCCACTTCGACCGCTGGCAGGACCGCCCCTGCGCACTGTGCGACCAGCCCACACCGATGCGCTCCCACGCAGGCGAGCCGGCCCATAAAAGCTGCGCCGAGTCCTGGATCACGGCGAACCCTGTCGAGGCCCGTCTCGGCCGGTTCGCCTCCGACGCCCAGGTCGGACGCCGCCGCGGCGACGACCACGCCTGACCCCGCCCCGCTCACACCACACACCTTGTCGCGCTCACCCGAGGAAACTTTTCATGCCCGGCTCCCGTACCGGTGTCCCGCAGCCGCCGATGTTCATCCCATCCGACGACCGGATCCCCTCTCCCGTGTCCGAGCAGGTTCTGCGCTGCCGCACGGAGCCCGACCTGTTCGCGATAGAGGACATCCACAACACCGACGAAGACCCCCGCGCCCGGGAGAAGGCCCTCGCCAAGGCCAAGCACGCCTGCTCCGGCTGTCCGATCGTCAAGGGCTGCCTGAAGTGGCGGTCGGACGCCCGAGGGAACCTACTGCAGCGCCTTGTCGTGCCGTCCCGTGTAGCGACGGTTCGGTAGATGGCTTCGGTGATCACGGGAGCGGAGCCGGACGGGCGGTCGTACGTGCGCAGGACGTTGAAGGAACTGGCGGAGCTGGGGCTGGCGGAGACGAACGGCAAAGCAGGCAAGCACCTGATCTGGAACCGGACCCGGCGGGGCAGAAGATTCTGGCTGACGGCAACGAGCTGCCTCTCTGCCCGAAAGCCGGCACCGAAGCGAAGGCAGTGAAGGCCGGGTCCGGTCCGTACGGCGTCGCGGTGACGGACAAGACTAGAAGGGGGAGAGCACCCGCCCCCAGGCGCGGTCTGCTGGTGGGGGCGGGGGGCGGGGCTCAGCCGTGTCGGCACCCCCGGTCGGCTGAAGCCGAACGGGGGTTATGGGGCGGGTTCGTAGGTGACGGTGGTGTCGGAGCAGTCCTCGGCGGTGCCGAGGAGGGCCTGGCGTTCGGCGTCGTCGACGGCGAGGTCCCAGCGGAGTTTCGTTGCGACCCAGGTCGCGGCGTAGGTGCAGTGGTAGGCCCCGTCCGTGGGCATCCACTGCGCGGGGTCCTTGTCGCTCTTGGACCGGTTGGAGGCGGCGGAGACCGCGATCAGCGTGTCCGTAGATCCCGAGTCGAGATCAGTCCCCCGCTTCCTCGTGCGTGCGGGCCCCGGCCTTCTTCCGGTCGGGGCC
>NZ_JBHXRD010000019.1:0-154873 GCF_042717325.1 Streptomyces sp. NPDC058637
CCCGCCGGATCCGGCGGGCCTCTTCGCGTCGTCGTCCGGGTCGTCCGGTGTCCCGGGCCGGCCGGCGTCCCGTGTCAGTCGGCGTCGGCCGCGAGTCCGAGCTCCACGTCGCGTGCCGCCTCCGCCTCACGGCGCATCAGCCGGAACCACATGAAGAGCACGAAGCCGCCGAAGACGAACCACTCGCCCGTGTAGCCGAGGTTCTGGAAGGCCTTCAGGTCCAGCCCGCTGCCCTGTGCCGCCGCGGCGGGCACGGGCTCCATCGCCCCGCCCGTGCCGCCCGCCTCGGGCTCGGTCAGCGTCACCCAGGCGTCGTACATGTCGTACGGGACGAGGTTCACCAGCGATGCCGCGCTGATCATGCCGAGCTGGCCCTCGGGCAGCCCGCCCCGGAGGTCGACGCCGTCGCTGCCGGTGTTCTCGGAGGCCTGCAGATCGCCGGTCACCGTGACCTCGCCGGCCGGTGCCGCGGGCGCCTCGGCGGTGTCCGGGGTGCCGGGCAGCCAGCCCCGTACGACCGGCAGCGCCTTGCCGCCGTCGGTACGCAGCAGGTTCAGCACGTAGAAGCCGTCACGGTCGTCCAGTGTGCGTCCGGGGACCAGGAACTGGTCGGCGTACGTGCCCGTGGCCACGGCTGGACGGCCCGAGGTCTCCGTGCTCACCGGCAGCAGCTCGTCGAGCGGCTTCGCGGTCCGGGTGCCCGGACCGGGCCTCTCCTCCGCCTCCTCGTGCGACCGCACACGGTCCTCGAAACGGCCGAGCTGCCAGGTGCCCATGAACACGCAGAACGGGATGGCCAGCACGACGAAGAGGTTGATCCCCCACCATCGCGGGGTCAGCAGGAACCTGTACACCCCTCCACGGTACGGTTCCCCGCTCCGGCCGGACGGAGCGGGGTGCACCGTTTATCCGGTCCTTACGCCTGTCCCAGGTGCCGCAGGGCGAAGTCCAGCTCCAGCCGGACCTGCTTGATCCGCTCCTCCACGACGAGCGAACCGTGGCCCGCGTCGTAGCGGTACACCTCGTGGACCGCGCCGCGCGCCGCGAGGCGGTCCACGTAGTTGTCGACCTGACGGATCGGGCAGCGTGGATCGTTGACGCCGGCGGAGATGTAGACCGGGGCGCGCACCGCGTCCACGTACGTCAGCGGGGACGAGGCCTCGAACCGCTCCGGCACCTCCTCCGGAGTCCCGCCCAGCAGGGTCCGGTCCATCGCCTTCAGGGCCTCCATCTCGTCGTGGTACGCCGTCACGTAGTCCGCGACCGGGACGGCCGCGAGCCCCAGCGCCCAGGAGTCCGGCTGCGTGCCGAGGCCGAGGAGGGTCAGATAGCCGCCCCACGAGCCACCGGCCAGGACCAGCCGTGCCGGATCCGCGAGACCCGACTCCACCGCCCAGTCCCGGACCGCCGCGATGTCCTCCAGCTCGATCAGCCCGACCCGGTGCTTGAGCGCGTCCGTCCACGCGCGGCCGTAGCCCGTCGACCCGCGGTAGTTGACCCGCACGACGGCGAATCCGTGGTCCACCCAGGCGGCGGGACCGGAGGCGAAGGCGTCGCTGTCGTGCCAGGTGGGCCCGCCGTGTATCTCGAAGACGGTGGGGAACGGGCCGTCACCCGTCAACGGCGTCTGCACCAGGGCGTGGACACGGCCCCCCGGACCGTCCACCCACGCGTCCCGCACCGGCACGGATGCGGGAGCCTTCGCCCCCGGCGGATCGAGGACGACGCCACCCGTGGTGGACCGCACGACGGGCGGCCGCGCGGCCGACGACCACAGGTACTCCACGGTGCCGTCGGGGCGGGCCGTGGCGCCCGACACCGTCCCGGCGGGCGTGTCGACCCGCACCGGCCCCTCGGCACCCGGCTCGTACCGCCACAGCTCGCTGCGGGCCTCGAAGCCGTGCTCGATCAGCAGCGCCGACCCGTCCGGATACCACTCGGCACCCGCGTCGCCGGGCAGGTCGACCGGCAGGTCGGTCTGCGTCCCCGCGACCGGATCCCAGATCATCGGCTCCCAGCGCCCACGGCGCTGGTGCCCGACGAGCAGCCGGGTGTCACCGGCCACCGGTGCGAAACCCAGCACCGACAGTCCCAGCTCCTTCGTGCCGCCCTCGGTGTCGTCCAGCTCGGCGACCGTCGAACCGTCCGGCCGCACCACCCGCACCGCGGAGTGCATCGCGTCGCCGTGTTCGGTGTGCTCCAGGGCGATCAGCGTGCCGTCGTGGGACAGATCGCCGACTCCGGCGGACTCCCGGTGCCGGTAGATCTCGCGCACCGCGCCGTCGCGGACGACGTGCACCGTCGTGCCGTCCTCGTCCGTCGACCGGCCGACCACCGCGGTCCCGTCGCGTCCGATGGCCAGCCCGGCGGGATACGAGGGCTCCAGACCGGGCACGGCCGGCTCGTCCGGGCCGCCGCCGAAGGGCTGCCGCATCCACACACCGAACTCGTCGCCGTCGGTGTCCGCGAACCACCACACGGCCTCGCCGTCCGGAGTCAGCACCCCGTCGGTCGTCCCGTTGGGACGGTCCGTGACCTGGCGCTGCCCCCCGGTCGACCGGTCCCACGCGTACAGCTCGTACGTACCCGTGGCGTTGGAGACGAACAGCGAACGGTCGGGAGCGTCCTCCGCCCAGTCGGGCAGGGACACACGGGCCGCGCGGAAACGCTGCTCCCACTCGGGCAACCGCTCCCGCTCCGGTACGGACGCTTCGTTCTGTGTGTCGCTCATGCCCCCATCAAACCCGATGCGGCGACGGCACCGGGCGGCCTGTGGACAACTGTTCGCGCGCACCCACGGCCTGTGGGTAACTTTTCCGGCATGTACGCACCGACGCCCGACGACTGGCACGCCGCCAACCGCGCACGCTGGGACGAACGCGTGGCCATCCACGCCGCCAGTGACTTCTACGACCTCGACGGCTTCCGCGCGGGCAAGGACGCGCTGCGCGGCTTCGAGCTCGCCGAGGTCGGTGACGTGACCGGCCTGACCCTGCTGCACCTGCAGTGCCACATCGGCCTCGACACCCTCTCCTGGGCCCGGCACGGCGCCGCGCAGGTCGTCGGCCTGGACTTCTCCGAGCCGGCCGTCGAGACGGCCCGCGGCCTGGCCCGCTCGCTGGGCCTGCCGCCCGGGCGCGCGGCGTTCGTCGCCGCCGATGTGTACGACGCGGCCCAGGCCGTGCCGGACTCCTCGTACGACATCGTCTACACCGGGCTCGGCGCGCTGAACTGGCTTCCCGACCTCGACCGTTGGGCCGAGACCGCGGCCTCGCTGGTCGCACCCGGCGGCTTCCTCTACCTCGCCGAGTTCCACCCGCTGACCGAATGCCTGGACGACACGACCGGCTCGACGGTCACCTACGACTACTTCAGCCGTGACCCCTGGGTCGACGAGACGCCCGGGACGTACGCCGACTTCGACACCGCGACCGTGCACAACCGCAGCGTGGAATGGCAGCACCCGGTGGGCGAGGTGGTCTCGGCGCTGGCGGCGGCCGGGCTGCGGATCGAGTTCCTGCACGAGCACGACACCACCCTCTTCGCGCGCTACCCCGCGCTTCGGCGGCACGCGGACGGCTCCTACCGCTTCCCGGCGGACCGTCCGCGCATCCCGATGATGTACTCGGTCAAGGCGTCACGTCCGGCCGGCGGCTGACGGGCCCGGCGGCCCACGGCCGATTGTCAGTGGCGGGGGCCACACTCGGTCCCATGACTGACAGGGCCGACATGGCCGGCAGGACAGAGCAGGGCGGCAGGGCCGCCACCCCGTACGGAACGGCCGAGGTGCGGACCGCCGTGGAGGCCTACTGGGCCGCGGCGGACACCCGCGACTGGGACGCGTTCGCCGCCACCCTCGCCGACGACGTGGTCTACGACCTCCCGCAGAGCCGGGAGCGGATCCGCGGCAAGGAGCGGTACGTGCGCTTCAACCGTGAGCACCCGGGCGACCGGCACGTCCGGGTCGAACAGCTCGTGGCGGACGGGGAGGGGCGGCAGGCCGCCGCCCGGACACTGGTCACGGTCGGCCCCGACCGGATGGACGCCATCCATTTCTTCACCTTCGACGCCGAGGGACGGATCGCCACGGTCACGGACTTCTGGCCCGATCCGTACGAACCCCCGGCGGGCCGGGACCACCTGGTCGAGCGGTACTGACCGCTCCCGGCAGGGGTGCGGCGGCACCGCCGGAACCCTCCCGGTGGCACCGCCGCGTGTGCGCCTGGATGATCTACGCGCGTTACGCCGCAGAGCGGAAGGCGGGCAGATAGCCGCCCGACTGCCCGACGGCCTTGGGGTGGTACGAGTTGGTGATCGGGATCGTCACGCTGTGGAGCCAGGCGTCACCCGAGCAGAGCTCGTGCCCGGTGAACTCGTCCGCCACACCGGAGAAGGTGAACCCGGCGTCCGCCGCCCGCTTGGCCAGCACGTCGTTCAGGATGTCCGAGGCGTTGTTGATCGCACCGCGCTCGGTCTCGGTGAGCCCGGCGATGCAGCTGCCCGAGAGCTTGTAGAAGCGCGGGTACCCCAGCACCACCACCCGGGCCTGAGGTGCCCGTGAGGTGATGCCGCCGTAGAGCGAGTCGAGCTTGCCCGGCAGCGTGGTCCGCACCTGTGAGATCGCCGTGTTCACCCGGTTCACACAGGCGGCCTCGCTCTGCAGCACGCAGGTCTGCATGACGTCCACGAACCCGACGTCGTTGCCGCCGGCCGTGACGCTGACGAGCGTGGTCGACGAACTCAGCGCGCTCAGCTGGCCGCTGGACACGCTGGTGGTGGTGGCACCCGAGCAGGCGACGAACTTGAACGACGACGGCGCGTTCGCGGCGGCCCAGAGGTAGGGGTAGGCCTTGGTGCTCCGCTTGCAGTCACCGCTCTCCGAGGTGTAGTTGCCCGCGCCGACCCCCGAGGAGTAGGAGTCACCGAGAGCGACGTAGTTGGCGCCCGCGGCGGAGGCGGGCTGTGCGACGCCGAGTGCGGCCACGGCGGCGATGGCGAGAGTGGAGAGGGATGCCCAGAAGGTACGTACTGACATGGGGCTGCCAGCCCTTCGAAGTGTGGGGGACGGGTGGGGAGTTCATGGAGCGAGCTCGTTTTTAGCAGCCCGCGGTACCCGTCGGTAATAGCCGCGGAAAAAGTCGTCTGATATGCCCGAATGATCGTTCGGTGGCCGATGCTCCGCGCGTAGATAAACCTCCGACGGGCCCTCGAAAAGTTGAAGTCACGGATTCTCCGCGCCACCCCCGTGACTTTTCTGAGTCACCGTCAGGGGTGTGCCGTGTCCGGTCCGCGGCCCTGTCCGGCAGCCGAGGAGTGCCTCCGCATCCGCCCCTCCGGGCACGCGGAAGCGGCCGCCGGGAATCCCCGGCGGCCGCTTCGGTGGTGCGGGTCGGCTACAGCGTGCGTTCCAGGCGGTCCGCCATCAGCCTGCTGAATCGGGCGGGATCGGTCAGTTCGCCGCCGTCCGAGAGGACGGCCAGCCCGTGGACGAGCTCGGCCGCCTCGGCCAGGCCGTCGTCGGCGCCCTGCTCCGTGCCCCGTTCGGTGTAGGCCTTCTTCAGGCCGCCGATCAGGGCGTGCGAGGGGTTGAGTTCGAGGATGCGCTTGATCTGCGGCACTTCCTGGCCCATGGCGCGGTACATGTTCTCCAGCGCCGGGGTGACATCGTGCGTGTCCGAGACGATGCAGGCCGGCGAGACGGTGAGGCGCGAGGAGAGCCGCACCTCCTTCACGCTCTCACCCAGCTGCCCGGTCATCCAGGTCAGCAGACCGGCGTAGTCCTGCTGCTGCTTCTCGCGCTCGGCCTCGACCTCCTTCTTCTCCTCGTCGGTGTCCAGGTCGACTTCGCCCTTCGCGATGGACTGCAGCTGCCTGCCGTCGAACTCCGGCACGGACTGCACCCAGACCTCGTCGACCGGATCGGTCAGGAGAAGGACCTCGAAGCCCTTGGCGCGGAAGGCCTCCATGTGGGGCGAGCTCTCCATGGCGGCGCGCGACTCGCCCGTCATGAAGTAGATCTGCTCCTGCCCCTCCTTCATCCGCTCCACGTACGAGCGCAGGGTGGTCAGCCCCTCCTCGTCCTGGGTCGAGGCGAACGAGGAGATCTCCAGGAGGGTCTCGCGGTTCTCGAAGTCGTCGAGGAGGCCCTCCTTGAGGACGCGGCCGAATTCCTTCCAGAGCGTCCCGTACTTCTCCGGCGCGGCGGACATCATGTCCTTCACCGTCGACAGCACCTTCTTGACCAGGCGGCGCCGCATCAGCTCGATCTGGCGGTCCTGCTGGAGGATCTCCCGCGACACGTTGAGCGAGAGGTCCTGGGCGTCGACCACACCCTTCACGAAGCGCAGGTACGTCGGCATGAGCGCTTCGCAGTCGTCCATGATGAACACGCGCTTGACGTAGAGCTGGACCCCGCGCTTGTGCCCCTGCATGAACAGGTCCTGCGGCGCGTGGGACGGCAGGAAGAGCAGCGCCTGGTATTCGAAGGTGCCCTCCGCCTGCATGCGGATCGTTTCGAGCGGGTCGGTCCAGTCGTGGCTGATGTGCTTGTAGAGCTCGCTGTACTCCTCGTCGGTCACGGAGCTCCTGGACCGGGCCCACAGCGCCTTCATCGAGTTGACCGTCTCGGTGCCGGGCTCGGCGCCGTCCTCGTCCGCCGTCGTGGCGGCCATGCGGATGGGCCAGGTGATGAAGTCCGAGTACCGCTTGACGATCTCCCTGAGCTTCCAGGGCGACGTGTAGTCGAAGAGCTTGTCCTCGGCGTCCTCCGGCTTGAGCCGCAGCGTGACCGTGGTGCCCTGCGGGGCGTCGTCGACCGATTCGACGGTGTACGTGCCCTCGCCGCTGGAATTCCAGCGCGTGCCCTGGCTCTCGCCCGCGCGACGGGTCAGCAGCGTGACCTCGTCGGCCACCATGAAGCTCGCGTAGAAGCCGACTCCGAACTGCCCGATGAGCTCCTCGGAGGTCGCGGAGTCCTGGGCCTCCTTCAATTCCTTCAGGAACTTGGCCGTGCCGGAGTTCGCGATCGTTCCGATCAGCTGCACGACCTCGTCGTGCGACATCCCGATCCCGTTGTCGCGAACGGTCAGCGTGCGCGTCTCCTTATCGGCCTCGACGGCGATGTGGAGGTCGGACGTGTCCGCCTGGAGTGTGTCGTCGCGGAGAGTTTCCAGTCGCAGCTTGTCCAGCGCGTCCGAGGAATTGGAAATGAGCTCGCGCAGGAATACATCCTTGTTCGAATAAATCGAATGGATCATCATCTGCAGGAGCTGGCGCGCTTCTACCTGGAACTCGAATGTCTCGGCCGGCATGGGTGCGGGTTCCCTTTCTGGGGTCGGTCGTCTGGGCCGGGACAATCGTAGCCAGCCCGAGTCATTCCCCGTGCGGGTTCGGGGTGCCGGTGAAGTCGCCCTGCGAGGACGGTCGTTCATGGCCGGGGCCGGACGGGGGCGCCGCCCCGAGGCGGGTGACCAGGTCGTGCCAGCCCTGGTCCAGTTCCTCGATCGGCACGCCCCGTCGCCTGGTCAGGTGGTGGACCAGGGCGGCGTCGACCGATCCCAGCAGGGTGTGCGCGAGGAGTTCCGTGTTGCCTTCCACGCGGGCCCCGCGCAGCAGCATGGCGACATGACTGAGGCGCAGGCGGTGCGCCGGGACGGTGTAGGCGCGCAGCGGGTCGGTCCGGGAGGCCAGGATCAGCTCGTGGTGATCGCGTTCGTGGCGCATGACCGCGGGACCGAAGGCGTGCAGCCGCGCCGCGGCGGGGGCGTCCGGGCCCATGGGCGGCGGCCCCGACAGGAAGGCGGCCTGGAGCAGTGCCTCGCGATGGTCGAGCAGGGCGATGAGCAGGCCGGTGCGGTCGCCGAAGCGCCGGAAGACGGTGCCCTTGCCCACTCCGGCGGCGGCGGCCACCGATTCCATGGTCAGGTTGGCGGCCCCGCGGTCGGCCATGAGGCGTGAGGCGGCGTCCAGCAGGCGGGTGCGGTTGCGGGCGGCGTCCGATCGCAGCTGCTCGGGTTCGCCGGCGGTGGAGAGAGTGAGACGCGGCCGCGCCTCGCCTGGGTCGGGCGGCCTGGGCAGCGGTGGAACGGAACCGGTCATGGCCTCAGGGTAGCGCCCGGGGAACATAAGTGGACCGTGGTCCGTTTAGGTGGTAGAAATTTCAACGGACTTTGGTCCGCCCGCTTCCGCAGTCTCCGTCTCCCCTGGAGTTACCCATGTCTGTACGCATCCTCGCCCTCGTCGGCAGCCTCCGCGCCGGCTCCCACAACCGTCAGCTCGCCGAGGCCGCGGTCAAGCACGCTCCCGCGGACGCCGCTGTCGAGCTGTTCGAGGGCCTGGCCGACGTGCCCTTCTACAACGAGGACATCGACGTCGAGGGCAGCGTCCCGGCCGCTGCCGCCCGCCTTCGTGAGGCGGCCGGCCGCGCCGACGCCTTCCTGCTCTTCTCGCCCGAGTACAACGGCACCATGCCGGCCGTTCTGAAGAACGCCATCGACTGGCTGTCCCGCCCCTACGGCGCCGGCGCCTTCACCGGCAAGCAGGTCGCCGTCGTCGGTACCGCCTTCGGCCAGTTCGGTGGCGTGTGGGCCCAGGACGAGGCCCGCAAGGCCGTCGGCATCGCGGGCGGAGCGGTCCTGGAGGACGTCAAGCTCTCCATCCCCGGCTCCGTGGTCCGCTTCGCCGAGACCCACCCGGCCGACGACGCCGAGGTCGTCGCCTCGCTCACCGAGGTCATCCGCAAGGTCGCCGAGCGCCCCGTCGCCGCCGCCTGACACACCCCACCCCCGGCGGCGGCGTGCCGAGGATGCCGCGCCGCCGCCGGGCACGGGCAGGAGGCCCCTGCCACCCCGCCGGTGACGTGCCCCGGCGCTCCGTGTCCGCGCCCCTGCCGGTCCGGGTGCGACGCCCCGCGCCGAGCCGGAGATCATTCCGCCAGCGCGGCGTTCGAGTACACGCGCTCTCCCGTGACGTCCCCGGCGACCCAGCCGGGCAGGTCCGGACACGGGCCCTCGGCCTCGGCCCACTCGATCTCCAGGACGGTCAGGCCCCGATGGGCGCCCGTGTACTCGTCCACGACCCACTCGCCCGCACCCGGTGCCGGTGCTTCTCCACGAGCCGCCCCGCGCGGTGCGCCAGCAGTTCGAGGGCGTCACCCGACCGGGATCGGGTACTCGAACTCGGCGCGGACGGGACCCCGCCGCCCGGCCTTCACGGTGAGGAAGGCCCCGGTGTCGTCCACGACCCGGACCCGTACCTCACGGGCGGGGTCGGTGGACAGGTATCCCTGGCGCAGGCGGTGGCTCTCCCGGACCAGCGGGCGCCAGCCGTCGGTGCGCACGAGGTACTTCCGCTCGATCTCGGTCCCCATGCCCTCACTCCTCTCAGGTGGGTGATCAAGCCCCGCCCCTTGAGAGCGTGAGCGGTGGCGGCAAGTTCCGGGCTGTCTGAGGTAACAGGCTCCGTCCCCTCCCCGATGCGGGTGAGCAGGACCAGCTGGCGATCATTGAGTGGCGACCAACGGTGCATGGTCACGGTCGTACAGTGTGTGCTCGCGTCAGCACAACCTGTATCGGGAAATCGCTCAGGTGCCTGGGAAGGTGCAAGACCCGCGGCAGGATCCGAGCACATGACGCCTGGGCGCTGGAGCTGCCGGTGCTGCTGGACACGATGAACGCACAGGCAGTGGAGACGACCTAGGGCGGCACGGTATGCATGCGGCATTGACCGTCCTCTCAGACCGGACTGCGTGCTGGTGCGCCCCGGCCTCAGCGAGCATCAGCTGTCGGTCGCCATCCGGTCGCTTCTCGCTCGATACATCCACCGTCCTGGGCATCTGGTTCTCTGGCCACAGAGGGACGGGCAAGGCGTAATGGTGAAGGAGCCGGATGACGTGTCGTCGGACTTGGTGCTGGCAGACCCGCCGGACGCGACGGCCGATGTCCTTCATCTCTACGGGAACGGAAACTGGGCGCCCGAGAACGGGTGGCGGAGCGACGAAGAGGTCCTCACGGAGCTTCTGAAGCTTGCAGCCATTGAGCTGGAGGGCGTCGTGGAGGACATCCCTGAGGAGATGTACCCGTTGCCCGACGGGCTGGGCGCCGTTGTCGCCGCCGGCTACGACGGTGAGGGGCTGGCACACACACTGGTGTTCCTTCGCGGCGATCTAGCCGTTGGCCTGCGCGTCGACCTCCTCGGCTTCTGCCTCGCGTTGGCCGCCGGCGCCGAGTACGAGGACCGCGAGCCGGACGAGAACGGCCTGTTCTATGTCGGTACGGATGCGGGACCGGTGTGTGGCCCGGGGGCTGCGCTCCTCGGTGCTCTGATGGTCCAGCGCTTGGGGCGGCGTCCGGGAGACTGCGCTTTCAGGCTCCTCGACCCGCCGGAAGATTCCGCCCCGGGGGTGGAGTTTGCTGCTTGACAGCGGAGAGGCTCTGCCGGGCGTCCGTCCCGTAAGCGTCTCGACGAGGTTCTGCTCGGCAGGCTCATCGGCGGCTCCCCGGGAGCCGGATTCCAGGGTTGGCTCCCAAACGGCTCCCAAGATGGCCCCAGGAATGAGTCAGGGGCCTGATCCACTAAGTGGATCAGGCCCCTGACCTGGTATTTCAGCTGTCGGGGTGGCGGGATTTGAACCCACGACCTCTTCGTCCCGAACGAAGCGCGCTGCCAAGCTGCGCTACACCCCGATGTCCACCGATTGTCCCGGCGACATCGATTACTTTAGCCCACCGGCGCCCGGAGGCGAAATCCGGTTTTGTCGTGGACGGCGGGTGCGGCCCTCCGGCCCGGGGCCGTCAGTCGCGCGGCGTCAGCGTCAGCAGGGTCGCCTCCGGCGGGCAGGCGAAGCGGACCGGTGTGTAGCGGTTCGTGCCGCAGCCCGCCGAGACGTGGAGGTAGGCGCGCTTGTCGCCCACCGTGTGGCGGGACAGGCCCTTCACCCGGTCCGTGTCCAGGTCACAGTTGGTGACCAGGGCCCCGTAGAAGGGGATGCAGAGCTGGCCGCCGTGCGTGTGGCCCGCCAGGATCAGCGGGTAGCCGTCCGCGGTGAAGGCGTCCAGCGAGCGCAGGTACGGGGCGTGGACCACGCCGATCGAGAGGTCGGCACCCGTTTCCGGGCCGCCGGACACCTCGGCGTAACGGTCCCGCCTGATGTGCGGGTCGTCCAGGCCGGTGAACGCGATCTCCAGCCCGTCCTGTTTGAGGCGGCCCCGGGTGTTGGTCAGGTTCAGCCAGCCCGCCGCGTCGAAGGCGTCGCGCATCGGCTCCCAGGGGTTGTGGACGACACCGACCGCCGGCGCGTTCCCGTTGAGCCCGTGCTTGCCCCGCGTCTTCTCAAGGAGGTACAGGGCGGGGTTGCGGAGCTTGGGACCGTAGTAGTCGTTGGAGCCGAAGACGTACACCCCGGGGAACTCCATCAGCGGACCGAGCGCGTCGAGCAGCTCCGGTACGCCCTCGGGGTCGGAGAGGTTGTCACCGGTGTTCACGACGAAGTCCGGGCGCAGGCCGGCCAGCGACTGCAGCCAGGCACGCTTCTTGCGCTGGCCGCTCACCATGTGGATGTCGGAGACCTGGAGCACACGCAACGGGCGTGCTCCGTGCGGGAGTACGGGAACGTTGATCCGTCGCAGACGGAACGAGCGGGCCTCGAACCCGGCGGCGTACACGAGGCCGGCGGCGCCCACCGCTGCGCCGACTGCCGTGACTTTCAGGGGTACTCCGTAGCGTGCGCGCATGTGCCCATCGTCGCAGACACGGTGGGGCGAGCGGAAAACAGGAGGGCGGCGGGTGCCCCGTACCTGTCACAATCGCCGCATGACCACGCTCAAGTCCAAGCTCAAGGAAGACCTCACGACGGCCATGAAGGCGCGTGACGAGCTCACCTCGTCCACCCTCCGGCTCACCCTCACCGCGATCACCAAGGAAGAGGTCAGCGGCAGGTCCGCGCGCGAGCTCTCCGACGACGAGGTGCAGAAGGTGATCGCCAAGGAGGCGAAGAAGCGCCGTGAGGCCGCCGAGGCCTTCGCGCAGGGCGGCCGGACCGAGCAGGCCGAGCGGGAGAAGGCGGAGGGCGTGCTGCTCGACGCGTACCTGCCCAAGCAGCTCTCCGACGACGAGCTGGACGCGATCGTCTCGCAGGCCGTCGAGGAGGCGAAGGCCGCCGGCGCCGAGGGGCCGCGGGCGATGGGTGCGGTCATGAAGATCGTCAACCCGAAGGTGACGGGGCTCGCCGAGGGCGGCCGGGTGGCCGCCACCGTGAAGAAGCTCCTCGCCGGCTGAGCAGCGGGCCGAGCGGTCCCAGCAGGCCGAAGGACACCGCCGGAAGGCCGCCGGTACGCCGCACCGGTCCAGCGGTACGACGCGGGACGTGAAAGGAGGGGCGCTCCCGAACCTGGAGCGCCCCTCCTCTCATGCCTGGAACGCGTGGACCTTCAGAGCCCGGACCCGGCGATCAGGGACCGTTGCCACCGCCGCGCGGGCCACCGTCGCTGCCGCCGATGAAGCCGGGCGGAAGGGTGATGCCACCGTTGGCGTCGCCGTCGGACCCGTCGTTGTCGCCGCCGTTGTCCTCGTCGCGGCCCTCGTCCTTCTCCTCCTCCTTCTCCTTGGCGCGGGGCACCGAGATGGGGTTGAAGGAGGGAGTCTCCGAGGCGGTCAGCGCGCCGGTCATCGCGGTCTTCCAGATGGGACCGGGAAGGCAGCCACCGCAGACCTTCTCGTAGTACTGACCACCGATGTTGATGTCGTACATCGGCACCTTCTTGCCGACGTCGGCACCCACCCACACGGCCGTCGACAGGTTCGGCGTGTAACCGACGAACCAGGCATCCACACGCTCGTTGGTCGTACCGGTCTTACCCGCGTTGTCGCGGTCGGTCAGGCCGGCCAGCGTGCCGGTGCCGTCCTCGACGACACCCTTCAGCATCTGGTTGATGGTGTCGGCGGTGGGCTCGCTCATGGCACGGGAGCAGGCGCTCCTGGGCACCTTGAGCTTGTCGCCGTTCGCGTCGGTGATGGACTCGACGGCGACCGGCGTGCAGTACGTGCCGCGGTTCGCGAACGCCGCATACGCGGCGGCCATGGCGAGCGGCGTGCTCTCCGTACCGCCGAGGGTGATCGACGGGTGCTTGTCCGAGACGGGCTCGCCGTCTCCGCGCTCGTAACCCAGCTTCTTCGCCATGGTCACCGTCTCGCACAGCCCGGCTTTCTGCTCCAGCTTCGCGAAGTAGGTGTTGATGGACTTACCGAGCGCGCCGGTCATGTCATAGGCGCCCTTCTCGGATTCCATCTCGTTCTGGAGGTCCCAGGTGCCGCCGCCGGTGGGGGCACCCGAACAGTCCCGGAAGGAACTCATCGGCACCGAGATCTTCCAGTCGCTGGAGAAGCTCTGCGCCGGGCTGATGCCCTTCTCCAGGGCCGCGGCGGCGGTGATCGGCTTGAAGGTCGAACCGACCTGGAAGCCGTAGGTGCTGCCGCCCATCCTGCTGCTGACGGCGAGGTTCAGCACCGTCTCGTGCTGCTTCTGGTCCAGGCCGTACGGGCGGGACTGGCCCATCGAAAGGATCTTGCCGGTGCCGGGCTGGACCTGTACCACCGAGGCCGCGACCTTGTCGTCCTTGTAGACCCTCGACGTCGCCGCCTCGTTGGCCGCCTTCTGCGCACGCGGCGAGAGAGTGGTCTTGATGGTCAGACCGCCGAGGTTCCAGAGCTTGGAGCGCTCCTCCTCGGTCTTCCCGAAGGCCGGGTCGGTGAGGATGGTCTTCCGGACGTAGTCACAGAAGAACCCGGAGCCGCTGACGGCGGTGATGCAGCCGTTCTGCGGCTTCTTGACCTTCAGCGCGATCGGGGCGGCGACGGCCTTGTCGGCCTCGGCCTGCGAGATGTCGCCGACGGCCGCCATGCGCTGCAGCACGATGTTGCGACGCTTGGTCGCCTCCTCCGTGTCGTTGACCGGGTCGTAGCGGCTGGGCGACTGCACGAGACCGGCCAGCAGCGCGGCCTCCTCCAGCTTCAGGTCCTTGGCGTGCTTGGAGAAGTAGCGCTGCGAGGCGGCCTCGACGCCGTAGGCCTGCTGCCCGAAGAACGTGATGTTGAGGTAGTTCTCCAGGATCTTCTTCTTGCCGAGCTCTTCCTCGACCTGGATCGCGTACTTGAGCTCACGGACCTTGCGGCCCAGGGTCTGCTGCGTGGCCGCGGCGACCTTGTCCGGGTCGTCGCCCGCCTCCTCGACGAAGACGTTCTTCACGTACTGCTGGGTGAGCGTCGACGCGCCCTGCGCGGCACCGCCGGCCTGCACGTTGCGGTTCATCGCGCGCAGGATGCCCTTGAGGTCCACCGCGCCGTGCTCGTAGAAGCGGGAGTCCTCGATCGCGATGATCGCGTCCTGCATGTACGGCGACATTTCCTTGAGCGGGACGACGGTGCGGTCGCGCGAGTAGACCGTGGCGATCGCGCCGCCCTCGCTGTCCAGGATCGTGGTCCGCTGGCTCAGCGGCGGAGTCTTGAGGTTGGAGGGAATTTCGTCGAATCCCTCGACGGTTCCCTTCGCCGCCAGCCCCAGTGCACCGGCGGCCGGCAGCGCGATGCCCGCCAGCACAACTCCGGAAAGTGCGGCGACACCGAGGAACTTGGCGGCCTGCTGGGTCGTCGTAAGACCCCCGCCTGAGCGCTTCTTTGGCATGGGGGCAGCCTACGTTCTCATTCGCCGGACACACGTATAGGCCTTGGCCTAAGCTGCTCTCAACTGTCACAGCTGACCGATTTCGTATCAACCCCTGTGCACGGCCCCTGCGCAAATTCAGCCACCCGCCGAGGCGCTCCCGAATTCGCCTCACGTGTCACTGAATGTCCGTTGCGACCTGGGTATCCTGTCCCGATTTCGTCGGGATAGTCACGCATGTCCTCGCCTCACTCCTCTGGGTGATCTGCCGCTTACCCATAGTCCGTTCGGGCCATTCAAGATTGGGCCCGAAGGGGGTGTTGCGCTGTGCCTGCCTTCCGTAACGTCCTCAACTGGCAGCGGTGAATATGCCGCTGTCGCCGTGGGGGAGCCTCGATTCGGGAGAGGACGGCGCCGGCATGGGCTGGGTAACCGACTGGAGTGCGCAGGCAGCCTGCCGCACTACCGATCCGGATGAATTGTTCGTACAAGGGGCAGCGCAGAACAGGGCCAAGGCGGTGTGCACCGGTTGCCCGGTGCGGACCGAGTGCCTGGCCGATGCGCTGGACAATCGCGTCGAGTTCGGCGTGTGGGGCGGAATGACGGAGCGGGAGCGCCGCGCACTGCTGCGCCGACGGCCCACCGTCACGTCCTGGCGCCGCCTGCTGGAGACCGCGCGCAGTGAGTACGAGCGGTCCACGGGCATGCTGCCCGCTGCGGTGGGCCTGGACGACGAACTGCACGAGACGTACGCCGCCGTGGGGTAGACCCGCGTGGGGCGGCCCCCGTGAGGAGGAGCCCGGCGTCTGTCCTACACGGCTCCGGCCGGAGCAGGAGCGGAACCGGTCGCGAGTCGTTCCCCGACTGCCCGAAGGCCCGGGAGGTCGTGCACATCACCGGGGAGCGCGGCCACCTCGGTCACCGCGACCTCGGGGTGGAGCGCGGTGAAGCGGTCGCGTGTGCGCTGCTCGCGCGCGACGACCTGCATCCGCTCGGCGTGCAGCCGCAGCAGACCGGCGGTCAGCTGCTCGACGGACACCTCGGGAACGGTGACGGGTACGGCTGTGGTGTCCTCTTCCGTGTGGGTGGGGGGCCCGGACGGGTCAGGCGACTTTCGGTCATGCGGCTCGGGGTCGTGCGGTGCTCGGTCGTGCTGTTCGGGGGCAGGCGACTTCCGGTCGTGCTGTTCGTGGACGAGCGGCTTCGGGGGGTGCGGCTCGTGCGAGGTGGAATCGTGCGGCGTCGGCTCGTTGCTGTGCTCGGGGGGGAGCGGTGACTCGGGGGCTTCGGGAGGGGTGACGGCCGCCGGGTCCGCCGGGTCACAAGAGCCAGCCTTCCCGGCCGGCTGATCCACAATGCCGACGCCTTCAAGATTTTCTGCGGCGGCCAGGGCCCCTTCCGCGGAGAGCCGTGCGGCCTCGCTGCCGTGCACCCTGTTGAGGACCAGTCCGGCCAGCGGCATCTCCTCCGCGGCCAGCCGTTCCACGAAGTACGCGGCCTCACGCAGGGCGTCCCGTTCCGGCGTCGCGACCACGAGGAACGCCGTGCCGGGGGCCTGGAGCAGCTTGTACGTGGCATCGGCCCGGGTACGGAATCCGCCGAACATCGAGTCCATCGCCGCGACGAAGGTCTGTACGTCACGGAGGAACTGTCCGCCGAGCAGCTTGCCGAGTGTGCCCGTCATCATCGACATGCCGACATTCAGGAACTTCATGCCGGCCCGCCCGCCGATCTTCGCCGGCGCGATCAGCAGCCGGATGAACTTCCCGTCGAGGAAGGAGCCGAGACGTTTCGGCGCGTCCAGGAAGTCCAGTGCGGACCGGGACGGAGGGGTGTCGACGATGATCAGGTCCCACTCGTCGCGCGCCCGGAGCTGCCCCAGCTTCTCCATCGCCATGTACTCCTGCGTGCCCGCGAAACCGGCCGACAGGGACTGGTAGAAGGGGTTCTCCAGGATCGCGCGGGCCCGCTCGGCGTCGGTGTGCGCCTCGACGGTCTCGTCGAAGGTGCGCTTCATGTCGAGCATCATGGCGTGGAGTTCGCCGGTGCCACCGATGCCCTCGACCCGGCGGGGGATGTTGTCGAGCCGGTCGATGCCCATGGACTGGGCGAGCCGGCGGGCCGGGTCGATGGTGAGGACGACGACCTTGCGGCCGCGCTCGGCCGCCCGTACACCGAGCGCCGCGGCGGTCGTGGTCTTGCCGACGCCACCCGACCCGCAGCACACGACGATCCGGATCCCCGGGTCGTCGAGGAGCGCGTCGGTGTCCAGCCCCGGTGCGATGTCCGTGCCCGCTGTCATGACCCCACCCCTTGTCCGGAACGCGGCGCGTCCCCCGCGGATCCCTGCCCCGCCGCGTCCGCCGTGTCGTCGCCGACACCCTGTTTACGGAGCTCGATGGACAGGTCGTACAGCGCGGACAGGCTCACGCCCTCGCCCATCAGCGGCAGCTCGACGGTGGGCAGCCCGAGCCCGGCCAGCACCGCACGCTGTTCGCGTTCCAGGCCCACCCGCTGGGCGTGCTCGGCGGCCTGTTCGACCAGCGGCCGTACGAGTCCGGCCGAGCCCGTCACGCCCGACCTGGTCAGCGCCTTCGCGATCTCCCTGCGACGGCCCCCGGAAGCCGTGCGCAGCGCGTCCTCGTCCAGCAGGTGCGGTCGCACCATGTTCACGACGACGCGTCCCACGGGCAGGTCCGCGGCCCGCAGTTCCGCGATGCCGTCGGCGGTCTCCTGGACCGGCATCTCCTCCAGGAGCGTCACCAGGTGGACCGCCGTCTCGGGAGACTTCAGGACCCGCATCACGGCCTGCGCCTGATTGTGTATCGGGCCGATGCGGGCCAGCCCCGCCACCTCGTCGTTCACGTTGAGGAAGCGGGTGATGCGGCCGGTGGGCGGGGCGTCCATGATCACGTGGTCGTAGACGAACCTGCCCTGCTTGTCCTTGCGGCGCACGGCCTCACAGGCCTTGCCGGTCAGCAGGACGTCCCGGACACCGGGCGCGATGGTGGTGGCGAAGTCGATCGCGCCGAGCTTCTTCAGCGCCCGGCCGGCACTGCCCAGCTTGTAGAACATCTGGAGGTAGTCCAGGAGTGCGCGCTCGGCGTCGATCGCCAGCGCGTGGACCTCCCCGCCGCCGGGCGCCACGGCGATCCTGCGTTCCTCGTACGGGAGGGCCTCGGACTCGAAGAGCTGGGCGATGCCCTGTCTGCCCTCGACCTCGACGAGGAGAGTGCGCCTGCCCTCGGTCGCGAGGGCGAGCGCGAGTGCGGCGGCGACCGTGGTCTTACCGGTACCGCCCTTGCCGCTGACGACCTGGAACCTGCTCACGTCTTCGAGCCTAACCAGTCGGCAGGCAGGCTACGCACGAGGCCGCGTGTGCCAGGCATTACAGTCGGCTCATGACCAAGTGGGAATACGCGACCGTGCCCCTTCTCGTGCACGCGACCAAGCAGATTCTGGACACCTGGGGCGAGGACGGCTGGGAGCTGGTCCAGGTCGTTCCCGGCCCGAACAACCCCGAGCAGCTCGTGGCCTACCTGAAGCGGGTGAAGCCGTAGTGGCGGGCGCCGTCGAGGCGAAGCTCGCAGAACTCGGCCTGACGCTCCCGGACGTCGTACCGCCGCTGGCCTCGTACCAGCCGGCCGTGCGGTCGGGGGTGTACGTGTACACCTCCGGCCAGCTGCCGATGGTGGACGGCAAGCTCGCGGTGACGGGCAAGGTCGGCGCCGAGGTGACGGCGGACGAGGCCAAGGAACTGGCGAAGACCTGCGCGCTGAACGCGCTGGCGGCCGTGAAGTCGGTCGCCGGTGACCTGGACCGGATCGCCCGGGTCGTGAAGGTCGTGGGATTCGTCGCGTCGGCCTCCGACTTCACCGGGCAGCCGGGCGTGGTCAACGGCGCGAGCGAGCTGCTGGGCGCGGTCCTGGGTGACAAGGGCGTGCACGCGCGGAGCGCCGTGGGCGTCGCCGTACTGCCGCTGGACGCACCGGTGGAGATCGAGGTCCAGGTCGAGCTCGTCGAGGCCTGAGTCCGTAGCTTCGCCTTCGTACCTTCCGTCGAACCGCTGATCCCGCCCGGTCCTCCGTGACCGGGCGGGATCATGTGTGCCGGGATCATGTGTGTACGAGGCACCAACGAGGCCGGGCGCCCCTCGAACATCGACGCGGTTCCGGATAGCCTCCGGCCATGTCCAACGGTCAGTGGTACCCACCGGAATGGCCCGCCCGGATCAGGGCCCTCGCCAGCGGCGAGCTGACAGCCGTGACGCCCAGGCGGGCGGCCACGGTGATGCTGCTGCGGGACGACCCGGCCGGGACGGGTACCCCGGGTCCCGCCGTCCACATGCTGCGCCGGCGCACCTCCATGGCCTTTGCCGGCGGCGCGTACGCCTATCCGGGTGGCGGGGTCGACCCGCGCGACGACGACCACCTCGTCGAATGGGCGGGACCGTCCCTGGAGACCTGGGCGGAGCGGCTGGGCGTCGACACCGTCGCCGAGGCGCAGGCCGTCGTCTGCGCGGCGGTCCGTGAGACGTACGAGGAGGCGGGCGTCCTGCTGGCCGGGCCCACCGCGGACACCGTCGTGAGCGACACCACGGGCGCCGGATGGGAGGCCGACCGCGAGGCACTCGTCGCCCGCGAGCTGTCCTTCGCCGGGTTCCTCGACCGCCGCGGCCTGGTGCTGCGCTCCGACCTGCTGGGCGCGTGGGCCCGCTGGATCACCCCGGCGTTCGAACCGCGCCGCTACGACACCTGGTTCTTCGTCGCCGCACTCCCGGAGGGCCAGCGCACCCGGAACGCCTCCACCGAGGCCGACCGGACGGTCTGGATCCGGCCCGCCGAGGCCGCGGAACGCTACGACCGGGGTGAACTGCTGATGATGCCGCCCACAGTGGCCACGCTGCGGGCGCTGAGCCCGTACGGGACGGCCGCCGAGGCGCTGAGGGCAGCCGATTCCCAGAACCTCACCCCCGTGCTGGCAGAGGCCCGTATGGAGGGCGACGAACTGGTGCTCAGCTGGCCGGGGCACGACGAGTTCACCAAACACATCCCCTCCGCGTCGGGCGGCACCCCCGCGGGCGTGGAAGGCGGCACCGCGTGAGCGACGCGGCGGCACTGCCCGGACAGCCCCGCGGCGGGGTGCTCTCCGGCCCCGCCACCACCCGTACGGTCAACGTCCTGGCGCCCAACGCCTCGGCGATGACACTGGACGGCACCAACACGTGGATCGTCGCGGAGCCGGACTCCGACCTCGCGGTCGTGATCGACCCGGGGCCGCTCGACGACGCGCATCTGCGGGCCGTCATCGACACCGCGGAGCGGGCCGGGCGGCGGGTGGGCCTCACCCTGCTCACCCACGGCCACCCCGACCACGCGGAGGGCGCGGCGCGCTTCGCCGAGCTCACGCGCACGAAGGTGCGCGCCCTGGACGCGGCCCTGCGCCTCGGGGACGAGGGCCTGACGGCGGGGGACGTCATCACCACCGGAGGCCTCGAACTCCGGGTGGTCCCCACCCCGGGCCACACCGCGGACTCGCTCTCCTTCCACCTGCCCGCCGACCGGGCCGTGCTGACCGGCGACACGATCCTCGGACGCGGCACCACCCTCGTCGCACACCCGGACGGCAGGCTCGGCGACTACCTGGACACCTTGCGGCGGCTGCGCTCGCTGACCGTCGACGACGGGGTGCACACGGTGCTTCCCGGCCACGGGCCGGTGCTGGAGGACGCCCAGGGCGCCGTCGAGTACTACCTCGCCCACCGCGCGCACCGGCTCGCCCAGATCGAGACGGCCGTGGAGGCCGGACACCGGACCGCCGCCGAGGTCGTGGCGGCGGTGTACGCGGACGTGGACCGTTCCCTGTGGCCGGCGGCGGAGCTGTCCGTACGGGCCCAGCTGGAGTACCTGACCGAGCACGGCCTGATCTGAGGCACGGCGCGCACACCGCCCCCGGGCGCACGAAGGGCCCCACCGCAGGGTGGGGCCCTTTCGTCGAGCTACGGGACAGTGCGTCAGCGGGACCGCTTCGCCAGCCGTTCCACGTCCAGCAGGATCACGGCCCGGGCCTCGAGCCGCAGCCAGCCACGGCCCGCGAAGTCCGCGAGGGCCTTGTTGACCGTCTCGCGGGAGGCGCCGACCAGCTGGGCCAGCTCTTCCTGCGTCAGGTCGTGCACCACGTGGATGCCCTCCTCCGACTGGACGCCGAAGCGACGCGACAGGTCCAGGAGCGCGCGGGCGACACGGCCCGGTACGTCGGAGAAGACCAGGTCGGACATCTGGTCGTTGGTCTTGCGCAGCCTGCGCGCGACGGCCCGAAGCAGCGCGGTGGCCACCTCGGGGCGGGCGTTCAGCCAGGGCTGGAGGTCGCCGTGACCGAGGCCGAGCAGCTTGACCTCGGTGAGCGCCGTCGCGGTCGCGGTGCGCGGGCCCGGGTCGAAGAGCGACAGCTCACCGATGAGCTCGCCGGGGCCGAGGACGGCCAGCATGTTCTCCCGGCCGTCGGGGGAGGTGCGGTGGAGCTTCACCTTGCCCTCGGTGACCACGTACAGGCGGTCGCCCGGGTCGCCCTCGTGGAACAGCGCGTCACCGCGTGCGAGGGTCACCTCACTCATCGAGGCGCGGAGCTCCGCGGCCTGCTCATCATCGAGCGCCGCGAAAAGCGGGGCGCGCCGCAGAACGTCGTCCACGAGTTCTCTCCTTGTCGGCCTGTTCAGGGAAGCGTGGTCCCCATGATGCCGGACGGTAAAACAGTGCGATCGATCACAAACCAGTTTGACGCACGGGCGTGCCGGACCCTACGGCAGGGGGCCGATCGGGCGTGGATAGGTGGTGACCGGGGCGGATGTCAGCCGCTGGCTCTAGGCTGACCGGATGTCCGGAACGCCGGTGAGAGCGCAGGCCGAGGGGGCTGATGAGGTGTCGGAAGACGAGAATTCCGCTGTGGGCGAACAGTCTGCGCGAGGCCGGAGAAATGGGACAGAACGACTTGCGGGAGGGTCGGGCGGGTCCGCCGGGCCGAACGCGCGGGAAGCCGGCGCGGCTCGGGCCCGGACGGCTCGGGAGCCCGCGAAGAAGGCTGTGAAGAAGTCAATGAAGAGGTCCGTGACGGAGACCGCGAAGAAGACGGCGGCCAAGCCCGCGACCGGGACCGGGACGGCGAAGAAGGCCGTGAAGAAGGCCGCGAAGAAGGTGGCGACCGGGCCCGCGACCGGGACCGGAGCCGGGAAGAAGGCAGCGGACAAGCCCGCAGCCAGGACCGGCGCCGCGAAGAAGACGGCGACGGAGCCCGCGACCGCGACCGGCACCGCGAAGAAGCCCGGGAAGCCGGAATCGCATCTCGCCATGGTCCGTCGCGCCCGCCGCATCAACCGTGAGCTCGCCGAGATCTATCCGTACGCCCACCCCGAGCTGGACTTCCGTAATCCGTTCGAGCTCCTGGTCGCCACGGTGCTCTCCGCACAGACCACCGACCTGAGGGTCAACCAGACCACTCCCGCGCTCTTCGCCGCCTATCCGACCCCCGAGGACATGGCCGCCGCCGTCCCCGAGGAACTGGAGGCGATCATCAGGCCGACCGGGTTCTTCCGGGCCAAGGCGCGGTCCCTGATGGGGCTGTCGGCGTCCCTCCGGGACGACTTCGGGGGCGAGGTCCCGGGCCGCCTCGCGGACCTCGTGACCCTGCCCGGAGTAGGCCGCAAGACGGCCAACGTCGTGCTCGGCAACGCGTTCGGCGTGCCCGGCATCACCGTGGACACCCACTTCGGCCGACTGGTCCGCCGCTGGAAGTGGACCGAGCAGGAGGACCCGGAGAAGGTCGAGGCGGAGGTTGCCGAGATCTTCCCGAAGAGCGAGTGGACGATGCTCTCGCACCGCGTCGTCTTCCACGGCCGACGCATCTGCCACTCCCGCAAGCCGGCCTGCGGGGCCTGTCCGATCGCCCCGCTCTGCCCCGCGTACGGCGAGGGCGAGACGGACCCCGAGAAGGCCAGGAAGCTCCTGAAGTACGAGATGGGCGGCTATCCGGGCCAGCGGCTCAGCCCGCCCCCGGACTACCCCGGCAGGCCGGCCCCGCCACTGGGAGCCGGATGAACTGCACCACTCCCACGAGTGGTGCACGGGCAGCGCGGAACGAAATCGCCGACGACAGGCGTTGGAACGACGGGGGTGTCCATGACGCACGCACAGAGCACACGGGCCGCGAGGGACGCGGCCACCACAGGGACGGGCGCGCCCCAGGACAGCGCGATCACCGTCACCACCGACGGACTGCCCGGCTGGCTCGACCCCGTCGCCCATGCGGCGCGGAGCGTCCGGGCCCAGCAGCTCAGCCGGTTCCTGCCGCCCGAGAGCGGCGCCGGACGCCAGTCCGCGGTGCTGATCCTCTTCGGTGAGGGCGAGCGCGGACCCGAACTGCTGCTGATGGAGCGCTCCAGCTCCCTGCGCTCCCACGCGGGCCAGCCGTCCTTCCCCGGAGGCTCCCTCGACCCCGCGGACGGCGACCGTGCCACCACCGGGCCGCTCAGGGCCGCGCTGCGGGAGGCCGAGGAGGAGACCGGTCTCGATCCGAGCGGCGTCCAGATCTTCGGTGTGCTGCCCCGGCTCTACATCCCGGTCAGCAGCTTCGTCGTCACGCCCGTCCTCGGCTGGTGGCGGGAGCCGAGCCCGGTGGGCGTGGTCGATCCGGCCGAGACCGCCAGGGTCTTCACCGTCCCCGTGGCGGATCTCACGGATCCGGCCAACCGCGCGACGGCCGTCCATCCGAGCGGGCACCGAGGCCCGGCATTTCTGGTCGAATCCGCACTCGTATGGGGCTTCACGGCCGGTGTGATCGACCGGATCATCCACTTCGCGGGGTGGGAACGCCCCTGGGACCGGACCAAGCAGGTGCCGCTCGACTGGCGCGCATGACAGGCTGACTCCCGTGCTGCGCTGTTCCGGGTCTGGCCCGGACCCCGTCGAACCGGACGGGCCAGGTGACGAATCTGCGAGGCTATAGACGGTGAACGTGCTGGACATCCTGCTGCTGGTCGGTGCCGTGTGGTTCGCGGTCATCGGCTACCGCCAGGGTTTCGTCGTCGGGATCCTGTCCGTGATCGGCTTCCTCGGGGGCGGCCTCGTCGCCGTCTACCTGCTGCCGGTGATCTGGGACCAGCTGACCGACGGATCGCAAGTCTCCTCCACCGCGGCGATCGTCGCGGTCGTGATCGTGATCGTCTGCGCCTCCGTGGGCCAGGCCTTCACCACGCATCTGGGCAACAGACTCCGCAGATACATCACGTGGTCGCCGGCGCGCGCCCTGGACGCCACCGGAGGTTCCCTGGTCAACGTGGTGGCCATGCTGCTCGTCGCCTGGCTGATCGGTTCCGCACTCGCGGGCACGACCCTGCCGACGCTGGGCAAGGAGGTCCGCAGCTCCTCGGTCCTGCTCGGGGTCTCCCGGGTGATGCCCGATCAGGCCTCCAACTGGTTCACGGACTTCTCCTCGGTCCTCGCGCAGAACGGCTTCCCGCAGGTCTTCAGCCCGTTCGCCAACGAGCCCATCACCGAGGTCGAGCCCCCCGACCCGGCCCTGGCCGGCAGCCCCGTCGCCGCCCGCGCCAAGAAGTCCATCGTCAAGGTCGTCGGCATGGCACCGAGCTGCGGGAAGGTCCTCGAAGGCACCGGCTTCGTATTCTCGGACCGCCGCGTGATGACCAACGCCCATGTGGTGGGCGGCGTCGACGAGCCGACCGTCCAGATCGGCGGCGAAGGCCGGCTGTACGACGCGAAGGTCGTCCTCTACGACTGGGCGCGGGACATCGCGGTCCTGGACGTCCCGGACCTCGACGCGGAGCCGCTGCGCTTCACGGACACGGACAACGACGCGAAGAGCGATGACGACGCGATCGTCGCCGGCTTCCCGGAGAACGGCGCCTACGACGTACGCTCCGCGCGCATCCGCGGCCGCATCGACGCCGACGGGCCGGACATCTACCACCGGGGCACCGTGCAGCGCGATGTGTACTCGCTGTTCGCGACCGTCCGCCAGGGCAACTCCGGCGGCCCGCTGCTCACTCCGGACGGCAAGGTGTACGGCGTGGTGTTCGCGAAGTCGCTCGACGACCCGGACACGGGATACGCGCTGACGGCCGACGAGATCCGTGAGGACATCGAGCTCGGCAGGTCCGCGGCCCAGCAGGTCGACAGCCAGGGCTGCGCGCTGTAGGGGCGTCCCACCGGGTCCCGACGGGCGCGCGCCGCCCGGCGGCATCCGAGTCGCGCTGCACGGCCGCCTACCCGGGCCGCGCCGCCCGGCGCGCGTCCAAGCGGCGAAGCAGCAGCGAAGCCCGGAATCCTGCGGGCCCGTCACCCCGTGGAAGCCTCCGCGCCGGGATGCGGGAACGGGCCACGTACGGCCCCGCGTCCCCAGAGGCCGAGAGGTCCGTGCGTGGCGTTCCGGACGAGGGTCGGCGCGTCAGCCTCGGGGATGGCGCAGCCGCGCCGAGACCCAGCGGGCCCGGCGGTGGAGGATGCGCGGAATGCCCAGTCGAAGACCATGAGAACCACTCACATCGTGCACCCGGCTCACGGAGCCGTCCCCCTCATGAGAGCTCTGACCAGCAGGAGCGGTCGAGCGGTGGTTGCGTGCTGCGTCATTGAAGTCGCGCGTCCAGCCCATACCCCGACGTCTGCCCGTGACCCAAGGTCGGTAATCGTGTGCGAGTCAGCCAATTGGCTTATGCGGCAGGCAATTGGCTGTTCGTCGGACACCTGTTCCCTCGGCTACCGGTCGGGCTCGGGATCCTTGAGCCAGCTGATGAGTTCGGTCGAGAAGCCGACCGGATCCTCCTCGTGGGGGAAGTGCCCCAGACCGTCGAAAAGTCGCCACCGGTACGGCGCCTCGACGTACTCGCCCGACCCCGCGGAACTACGGGTACGGACAGCCGGGTCGAGCGAACCGTGCAGGTGCAGCGTGGGGACGCGCACCGGGCGCTTCATCCGGCGGTTGAACTGGATGCCGTCCGGACGCGCCAGGGAGCGCACCATCCAGCGGTACGGCTCGATCGCGCAGTGCGCCGTCGACGGGATGCACATCGCACGCCGGTAGACGTCCACCGTCCCGTCGTCGGGGAAGTCCGTGGTGCGCGGCCCCGACCAGTCCCGGATGAGTCTGCCGACCAACGCCGCGTCGTCCGCGACGAGCTGACGCTCCGGGACCCACGGCCGCTGGAATCCCCAGATGTGCGAGCCGGCCCGGGACTGAGCGGGGTCGGAGAGCATCGAGGACCGCCAGCGACGCGGATGCGGCATCGAGGACACCACAAGCCGCCGCACCAGCTTGGGCCGCATGACGGCGGCCGTCCACGCGAGATAGCCCCCCATGTCGTGACCGACCAGCGCCGCGTCCGGTTCGCCGAGCGAGCGGATCACGCCGGTGACGTCGAGCGCCAGGTTGGCGGGGTCGTACCCCCGGGGCGTGCGGTCGCTGCCGCCGACGCCGCGCAGGTCCATCGCGACCGCGCGGAACCCGGCGTCGGCCAGCGCGGTGAGCTGGTGGCGCCAGGTCCACCAGAACTGCGGGAAGCCGTGCAGCAGCAGCACCAGCGGCCCGTCCCCGAGCTCGGCGATGTGGAAGCGCGCACCGTTGGCGGCCACGTCGCGGTGGGTCCAGGGGCCGTCGAGACGTACGGGACCGCCGGAACCGGCAGCCGGTCCCACCGGTCCGGCCCGGTCGGGCGCGTTGACATCAGGGTCGGTCATGTGGACGAGCGTGCCACAGAGGCCGCCTTGTCCTGGACCGGACGGTTCTCGATGGCCTTGTCCGAGAGCGTGCTGCCCTGCGTCCGGCCGATCACACGCGCGGTGACGGCGGGCCGGGGATGCGGCTTGACGCCCTGCAGGACGGCGGCGGTCTGCTTGGCCGAAGCGATGGACTTCTCCGGCGGCTTGACCTTCTTGAACTTGGCGATGGCGATCAGGGCGAGCAGGACCGCCAGCAGGATGAACGCCAGGCCCACGATCCCGAAGCACCAGGCGAGCCCGAGCCCCGACGTGTGGATCCAGTAGGCGGCGGCGAAGCTCAGCACGGGCAGCGAGAACAGGATCAGCACACCCGCGACGATGAACGCCACGCTGCCGATCACACCGCGTTTGACGTCCTGGCGCACCTCCGCCTTGGCCAGGGCGATCTCGTCGTGCACCAGCGCGGACATCTCTGCCGTCGCCGAGGCGAACAGCTGGCCGATACTACGGTCGGTACTGCCCGCGTAGTTGCCGGGGTCGCTCATCCCTGACTCCCTCTCCTCTTCCGTACATCCGATGTCAGATCATGCCGGACTGTCCGGCTTGTTGCTCGCTGCCCCCGCCAGTTCGGCAAGGCGGCGATGCTCGGCAGCCTTCCGCTCGTATATGGCGACCATGCGCAGGTGGTACTGCGGGTCGTCCTGCTCGTAGACGTCCGGCACACCCGACTCGTCCTCGTCCCGCTCCTCCGCCTCGTACAGGGCTCTGTATCTGCGTACCCGGAGTCTGAGCAGTACACCGGAGAGTACGGCGGCGATCAGCGATCCGAGCAGGACCGCTGCCTTGACCTCGTTGATCATGTCCTCGTCGCCGGCGAAGGCGAGCTCTCCGATGAGCAGCGAAACGGTGAACCCGATACCCGCGAGGGTGGCGACCGCGAAGACATCGGCCCAGGCCAGCTCCTTGTTCAGCTCCGCCTTGGTGAAGCGGGCGACGAGCCAGGTGCCGCCGAAGATCCCGATCGTCTTGCCGACCACCAGGCCGAGAACCACACCGAGCGTTTCGGGCCGGGTGAATACGCCCGCCAGGGCGTCGCCCTTGAGAGTGACACCGGCCGAGAAGAGCGCGAACAGCGGCACCGCGAGGCCGGCCGACAGCGGACGCACCAGGTGCTCGATGTGCTCACCGGGGGAGTGCGCCTCACCCTCGCGCCGGGTGCACCGGAGCATGAGGCCCATGGCTACGCCGGCGATCGTGGCGTGGACACCGCTGTTGTACATCAGGCCCCAGATGACCAGGGCGAGCGGAACGTAGACGTACCAGCCCCGGACTCCCGTGCGCAGCAGTACGTAGAAGACGACCAGGCCGGCGAAGGCCCCGCCGAGCGCCAGGAAGTCGATGCCCTCGGTGAAGAAGACCGCGATGATCAGGATCGCGAACAGGTCGTCGACGACGGCGAGCGTGAGGAGGAACGCGCGCAGTGCCGCCGGAAGCGAGGTGCCTATCACCGCCAGGACGGCGAGGGCGAACGCGATGTCCGTCGCGGTGGGAACGGCCCAGCCGGCCGTGGAACCGCCGCCGAGCACGGCGGTCAGCGCGTAGACGACGGCGGGTACGGCCATTCCGCACAGTGCGGCTGCGACGGGCAGGGCCGCAGCCCTGGGGTCACGCAGTTCGCCCGCGACCAGCTCGCGCTTCAGCTCGACGCCCGCGACGAAGAAGAACACCGCGAGCAGGCCGTCGGCCGCCCAGTGGGCCACGGAGAGGTTGAGCCCCAGGCTTTCGGGACCGAAGTGGAAACGGCTGACGGACGCGTAACCGGAGCCGAAGGTGTTAGCCCAGATCAGCGCCGTGACGGCCGCGACCAGCAGGAGGATGCCGCCGACCGTCTCGGTGCGCAGGGCATCGGCGACGTAGTTCCGCTCGGGCAGCGACAGACGGCCGAACAGGGTGCGGCGGGAGTGAGGGGGGACGGGTGCGGCCACTGGGTGGACCTCCGGGTCGGGTACGGCTGCGACGGCATGGCAGTTACACGTGCCGACCAGACTTCCCGGCGCCCCTGTGGAGTTCTCTTTGTGAATTTGTCGCTGACGCACTCATGTGCCTGATGACGAAGCCACCACTCTACCCGGGGCGTCCGGGAACGGGCCCGGACGTCTGCCCGGATCCAGAGTCCGTCGCCCGTCGACGCCGGTCGCAGAACAAGCATCGTCGCCGCCCGCCCGGGCGGCACCCGGAGCGTTGCCGGGTGCCCCTCGGAGCCGTACGAGAAACAGCCCGTGAGCCGGGCCCGTCAGCCGGGCAGGCGCACGTTGTCCCACTTGGTGTTGCGCTCCGGCCGGACACCGGTCCGGACGAGCGGTCCGATGCGCTGCCCGGAGCAGCCGTCGCTCCCCGTCCGGCCGCAGACCAGCCGGTACTGCGGCCCCCAGAGCCCGTCCCCGTTCCACCTGACCATTTCCGCGCCGCACACCGGGCACGGGTCGTACGGTCCGTCCGGGACCTTCCGCACCGGGTGCAGGAACGTCCTCGGCTCGGTGAAGACCACCGGCAGGGACCGGGTTTCCACCGCCTGCCGGGGCAGGGAAAGGCCGTAGTGCTCCCCCAGTACCCGATGGATGTCCGCATCGTCGGGGATGAACAGCTCCCCGCCGTCGGGATCGTCCCCGTCCCCGTCCTCGCTCGCGACGACCCGGCCCAGGCCCACCTCGTCGGCCAGGCGGCGGGTGAGGGGATGATTCTCCTGCCCTTCGCCGACCTCGCCCTCGTGGTACGACCAGTCGTGCTCGCCGTCGACGGTCACCCCGATGATGCCCGGGTCCATCATCGTGTCCTCGACCGAGACGGCCGTGCAGGTGGACCACATGCGGCGCAATGCCGCGTGCCGGTACCACTCGTGCGCGGCACCCGGCGGTTCGATGGCGAACGCCCAGCCGGTACCGGTCTCGCCGAGCATCGCACTGGCCGGCAGCGTCCCGAACGGAGCGGCCGCGTCGAGGCGTCCGAACGTGTCCGCCTCCATGACGGTGTCGGGGTCCCCGCCGATCATCCACGCCAGCTCCTGGTGGGTGACGCCGCGCACGAACGTCACGGCGTAGTCCTCGCCGAGCACGCCGCTCATCCATCCGATGCCGTGATCGCTCATACCAGGCAACGTATCCGGGCCCGCCGACAAGCGGCGCCCGGCCACGACAGGTGCGCGTTCCCCCGTCCGCCCCACCTCGACAGCGGGCATGCGAACGACCGAAGCCCCCGCACGGGCGGGGGCCTCGGTCCTACGGCCGGCTAGGCCGGGTCGGCGGGCTTCAGGCTGTCGGCGATGCGTCGGACGCTGTCCGAATCCGTGAGTGTGGTGACGTCGCCCAGCTCGCGGTTCTCGGCGACGTCGCGCAGGAGGCGTCGCATGATCTTGCCGGAGCGGGTCTTGGGGAGTTCTGCCACCGGCAGGACCCTCTTGGGCTTGGCGATCGGGCCGAGTGTGGTACCGACGTGGTTGCGGAGCTCGGCGACCAGTTCCTCGGAGGCGGTGGCGGTGCCGCGCAAGATGACGAAGGCGACGATGGCCTGGCCGGTCGTCTCGTCGTTCGCCCCGACCACGGCCGCCTCGGCGACCGCCGGGTGCGACACGAGGGCGGATTCGACCTCGGTGGTGGAGATGTTGTGCCCGGACACGAGCATGACGTCGTCGACCCGGCCGAGCAGCCAGATGTCGCCGTCCTCGTCCTTCTTCGCGCCGTCGCCGGCGAAGTACCTGCCCTCGAAGCGTGACCAGTAGGTGTCGATGAAACGCTGGTCGTCGCCCCAGATGGTGCGCAGCATCGACGGCCAGGGCTCGGTGAGGACGAGATAGCCGCCCCCGCCGTCGGGTACCTCGCGGGCTTCGTCGTCGACGACGGTGGCGGAGATACCGGGCAGCGCCCGCTGCGCGGAGCCGGGCTTGGCCGCCGTGACGCCGGGGAGCGGCGAGATCATCATGGCGCCGGTCTCGGTCTGCCACCAGGTGTCCACGACCGGGCAGTTGTCGGCGCCGATGTGCTTGCGGTACCACATCCATGCCTCGGGGTTGATCGGCTCACCGACCGAACCCAGGACCCGGAGGGAGGTGAGGTCGAACTTCGCGGGGATGTCGTCGCCCCACTTCATGAACGTGCGGATCGCGGTCGGGGCGGTGTAGAGGATCGTGACGCCGTACTTCTGGACGATCTCCCAGAAGCGCCCCTGGTGCGGGGTGTCGGGCGTGCCCTCGTACATGACCTGGGTCGCCCCGTTGGCCAGCGGCCCGTAGACGATGTACGAGTGACCGGTCACCCAGCCGATGTCGGCGGTGCACCAGTAGACGTCGGACTCGGGCTTGAGGTCGAAGACCGCGTGGTGCGTGTACGCCGTCTGCGTGAGGTACCCGCCCGAGGTGTGCAGGATGCCCTTCGGCTTGCCCGTGGTCCCCGAGGTGTAGAGGATGAAGAGCGGGTGCTCCGCCTCGAAGGCCTCGGGGGTGTGCTCGGCCGGCTGCCGGGCGGTGATCTCGTGCCACCACACGTCCCGGCCCTCGGTCCAGGCGGTGTCCTGGCCGGTGCGCCGGACCACCAGGACGTGCTCGATGCTGTCGATGCGCGAGACGGCGTCGTCCACGGCCGGTTTGAGCGCGGACGGTTTGCCCCTGCGGTAGCCGCCGTCGGCGGTGATGACGACCTTGGCGTCCGCGTCGCGGATGCGGGCGGCGATCGCGTCCGCGGAGAAGCCCCCGAAGACCACCGAGTGCGCGGCGCCGATGCGGGCGCAGGCCAGCATCGCGACCGCGGCCTCCGGGATCATCGGCAGATAGACGGCGACCCGGTCACCCTTGCCCACACCGAGCTCGGTGAGGGCGTGGGCGGCGCGGGAGACCTCGTCCTTCAGCTGGGCGTAGGTGATCGCACGGCTGTCGCCGGGCTCGCCCTCGAAGTGGATGGCGACCCGGTCGCCGTTGCCGGCCTCGACATGGCGGTCCACACAGTTGTACGCGACGTTGAGCTTCCCGTCCGCGAACCATTTCGCGAAGGGCGGGTTGCTCCAGTCGAGCGTCTCGGCCGGCTCCGTGGCCCAGGTCAGGCGACGGGCCTGCTCGGCCCAGAAGCCCAGCCGGTCCGCGTCGGCCTGCTCGTACGCCTCCACTGTCACGTTGGCGTTCGCGGCCAGATCGGCAGGCGGTGCGAACCGCCGCTCCTCCTTGAGCAGATTGGCCAGGCTTTCGTTGCTCACGACATCTCCCATTCCCAGGGTGTCCGTTGTGTCCCGGGGCATAGCTCATCAGTCCACAGGCCGGGTGACAAGTGTCTGCCGGGAATTGGTTTAGACCTGTGCTTCGTGTATAGGAGCACACGCCCCGCTTCCGCGTGCGTGTGGTGCGTTGCGGAAGCGGGACCACAAGGTCTCACGGACCGGGGGCGCGTACGGTTCAGGCGCCGACCACTGTGTCGGGGGTTGGGCGAAGGCTTCCGGGACAGGGAAACGCGCCGGAGTGGACGCCGGAGCCGATGTCGAACTCGCTGCCCGGCCGTGTGCTCCGTTCCGTGCCGGGCTCGGTGCCGGGATCCGCTGCGGGGGCGACCCGGGCGAAGACCTCGTCGGGGCCGGTACCCGAACTGGCGCCTTCAGTCAGCAGATAGGCCTGTGCCTCACCCACGTGGAAGTACATGCCGTGCAGCTGCAACGTGCCCGCCGCGAGTCGACGGGCCACCGAGTCATGTGCCCGCAGGTGCTCCAACTGCTGGACCACGTTGGTCAGGCAGAGCTGCTCCACCGCATCGGTGGGCAGCCGACCGGAAATTCTGGCCCAGGAATGATCGCGGGAACCCATGCGCTCCAGGCTCGGCAGACCGTGCCGCAGCCAGCGCCACAGCGGGGTACTAGGGGCCTCCGTCCCGGGCGCGGCACCCAGCAGGGCCTGCATGGCCCCGCATCCAGAGTGCCCGCAGACGGTGATGGACTCGACCTCCAGCACATCCACGGCGTACTCGATCGCGGCGGCCACGGAGTCGTCATTGCTCGCAGCGCCTTCGGTGTCCGGCGGCGGCACCAGATTGCCGACATTCCGTACCGTGAAGAGGTCGCCGGGCCCGCTCGCGGTGATCATGCTGGTGACCAGGCGGGAGTCGGCACAGGTGATGAACAGCTGAGAGGGCTGTTGGCCCTCGGCGGCCAGCCGGGCGAGCTCCTCGCGCACCAGAGGGGCGGTGGTGCGCTGAAAGGAACTGAGGCCGCTGAGCAGCCGATGAGCACCCTGCCGGTCCGCTCCGGCGCCGGACGAGACGTCGGGAGAGACGACGGCGACCGCTGAGCCGGTGACTGCGGTGGTATCGGTACCTCCGGTCTTGTCGTGGCAGTGGTGGTTGCGCCACGGCGTCCACGGACGACAGCAGGAGTGCGCGGCCGACGAAGGCTCGCCGATCCGGCCGCCTGAGCGCCCGGTGAAGACGATCCGCCCACCCAGGGCGGTCTGTGCCGTACGCCATTCCTGAATCGCCTCGTACGCCGCGTGATCCATGAAGAACCCGTCCAACTCGACGACGGCGTCCGCTCCTTGCGGGAGACCTCCGAGCAGTCGGCTGAGCCGGGGGACAGCCAGGAAGGTCAACTGACCTCGGACGGTCACCAGATACCTGCCGTCCCGCTCCGACACCGTGATCCTGGTGCGGGCCAGCCGGTGCAGGGCGACGCCCACCGCGACGACGATGCCGAGCGCCACGCCCTCGAGGACTCCCGCGGTGATCACGCCGGTGATCGTGGCTCCGTACACCAGGAATTCACGATGTCTGTGGACATTACGGATGTGCGCGAAGCTGACCATCTGGATGCCGACGACCATCACCAGGGCGGCGAGCGCCGCCAGCGGGATCCACTCGAGGACCGTGACCAGCATTACCGCGGCGAGCAGCACCCACACACCGTGCAGCACCGTGGAGGCGCGACTCGCCGCCCCGGCTCGTACGTTGGCCGAACTGCGCACCGCTCCACCGGAGACGGGGAGCCCGCCGAAGAGTCCGGCCAGTGCGTTGGCCGCCCCCTGGGCGCGCAGCTCCCGGTCGAGATCGGAGCGCTTGACCGGCACGGGCGGTGTGGCACCACCGTCCCTGTGCTGGGCCGCTGTCCGGTCGGCGGTCAGCTTGTCCACGGCGACGGAGGCGAGGAGGGATTCCAGGCTTGCCACGAGCATGACCGTGAACACGGCGGTGGCCAAGGCGGCCACGGGGCCCTGAGGCAGCTCGGGCAGGGCGTGCGAACGCCAGGACGGCAGGTCGACCCGGGCGATACCGGGTGTCGCCGCGGCGGCCACGGCGGTCGCGATGGCCACGGCCGCGAGCGCGGCCGGGATCCGGCGGAGGCCCGAGCCGATGCGTCCGGGCATCCGCGGCCACAGGACGAGAACCGCGATGGTCAGGACGCCGATGAGCGGGGCGGCCGGACTGAGCCGGCCCAACAGGTCGGGCAGGGCCCGGACGTTGTCGAGGACCGAGCTCTGCGGGAACCCGCCGAGCATGATGTGCAGCTGGGCCAGGGCGATGGCCACGCCGATGCCCGCGAGTGTGCCGTGCACGATGGCGGGGCTGACGGCAAGCGCACCGCGGGCCGCTCTCAACGAGCCGAGCAGGATCTGCAACAGGCCGGCGCCGATGGTGATCGCACAGGTGGTGCGCCAGCCGTAGATCTGGATCAACTCGGCTGTGACCACGGTCAGCCCGGCGGACGGGCCGCTGACCTGGAGGGGTGTGCCGCCGAGCAGACCGGCGACGATGCCGCCGATGACCGCGGAAACCAGTCCGGCTGCGAGCGGGGCGTCCATGGCGACGGCGAGGCCGAGCGACATGGGGACGGCAATCAGGAAAACGGTGAGGGATGCGGACAGATCGGCGCCCGAGATGCGGAAGCGGCGGCCGTCCGGAGGCGGCGGACTGTGTGGGCGCTTGATTCCCGAGGCGCGGGGAGGGCGCGAACTGCGGGATGAACGGTCGTTTCGGGTAGGGACGCAGGCAGACATGTTCCCGTCTCCTCCGGGGCAGCGCGGTCGCGGAATGTGAGTGACGCGGCCGTGGGTCACGGCGTGCAGCGGCGGGATTTCTCAACTCTCGGTAAATGAATCGTAATGGAGAGTAAAGAAAGGTGTCCATGTTTTCGAGCAAATAGAGTATTGAAACACTCATTCAGGTGAATAAGCATCTTTTCATCTGTCTTGTCGTACTGATTCCTCGCAACTGCGTGCGACGTTGACCGCGCCTCGTCGGCACTTCAACGCATGACTCCTGCAAGGAAGAGGGTGGACGGATGATGGCCGCCACGAAGAGGATCGCCCTGGGCGCCGTGGCCACAGCACTGGTTGTCGGCCTGGCGGGCTGCTCCGGAACCGCCGGGAAGGAGGCGGCGCCCGGCAAGGAGGAGCACTCCCCGGCGGCGGCGCCCAAGGGCGCGGTCAAGCTCATCGGTGACGGGTCCACCGCCTTCACCGGGGCCCAGCCGAAGCTTCCCGTGGCGAAGCGCCTGAAGCCTGGCCAGAAGCCGCCACAATTCGTGGTGTTCTCCTGGGACGGCGCGGGGGAGGACAGTCAGAAGCTCTTCTCGCACTTCCGTGGAGTCGCGAAGAAGTACAACGCGAACATGACGTACTTCCTCAGCGGTGTGTACCTGCTCCCGGAGGACAAGAAAGCGCTCTACGCGCCGCCCCAGCATGCGGTGGGCCGCTCCGACATCGGGTTCAACGACACCGAGGGCATCCGTGACACGCTGACGGAACTGCGTGCCGCCTGGCTGGACGGCAATGAGATCGGCACGCATTTCAACGGCCACTTCTGCGGGCCTGACGGAGGTGTCGGGACCTGGTCGGTCGAGGAGTGGAAGAGCGAGATCGCCCAGGCGAAGGCTTTCGTGAAGAATTGGAAGACCAACGCTCCTGCCCTCAAGGCCGAGGCGCCCCTGCCCTTCGACTACGACAAGGAGCTGGTCGGCGCCCGAACCCCGTGCCTGGAGGGACAGAAGAACATGGTGGCGGCGGCCCGGACCATGGGCTTCCGCTACGACTCCAGCGGTGTCGGCAACCAGGTATGGCCCGCGAAGAAGGACGGATTGTGGGACCTCCCGCTTCAACTCGTCCCGGTCCCGGGCCGAGCCTTCGAGACCCTCTCGATGGACTACAACTTCATGTTCAACCAGTCCGGCACGACGCAGGGGGACCCGAGCCGCCACAGCTACTGGGGCAACCAGATGAGGGACGGTCTGCTCCAGGCGTTCGGCCGCGCGTACAACGGGAACCGCGCACCGTTGATCATCGGCAACCACTTCGAGTCCTGGAACGGTGGCACTTATATGCGTGCCATCGAGGAGACCGTCAAGACGGTGTGCACCCAGAAGGACGTGCGCTGTGTCTCCTTCCGGCAGCTGGCCGACTGGCTCGACGCACAGGGCCCGGCGACGCTCGCCAGGCTCGGGACGCTGAAGGTCGGGCAGGAGCCCGAGCAGGGCTGGTCGGCCTTCATGGCCGGGACGGCTCCGGGCAAGCCCGCCGGCAGCCCCGTGCCCGCCAGGCCGGCGGACCAGCCGGCGGCCAAGGGCGCGGACGCGGACTAGGCACCACCGTCCGGCTTCGGAGGTGCGGCCCGGCACCGGCCTAGGGGCGTACCGGCTGGTCATGAACGAGCCGTCCGGTCAGGCCGGCTGGGCGGCGCCGGTGTCGGTGTCGACGCAGTGCTCATTCAGCACGAAGGCGGGGTCGACCTGGGCAGCCAGGTCGGCGCCCGTTTTCTCGTTGCCCCAGCTCTCCGCGTTCTTCAGATGGAAATGGACCATCTGTCGCGTGTAGCGCTCCCAGTCGCGGTGCTGGTAGGAGTCCTCCGCGGCGTCCTGCAGAGCCTGCAGGGCCATCCGGTTGTCGGCCTCCAGCAGCTCGAACGGGGCCGGCCTGCCCTTTTCCATGGTGCGGACCCAGTCCGACTGGCCGACTCCGACCAGCAGGTCGTCGCCGACCTCCGCGCGCAGGAAGTCGAGGTCGTCCCGCCCCTGAATCTTGTTGCCGACCACTCTCAGGGCGACGCCGAAGTCCCGCGCGTACTCCTTGTACTGGCGGTAGACGGAGACGCCCTTCCGGGTCGGCTCGGCGACCAGGAACGTCATGTCGAACCGGGTGAACATTCCTGACGCGAACGAGTCCGATCCCGCCGTCATGTCCACCACGACGTAGTCGTCCGGGCCGTCCACGAGGTGGTTGAGGCACAGCTCCACCGCCCCGACCTTGGAGTGGTAGCAGGCCACCCCCAGATCGGACTCGGTGAACGGGCCCGTGACCATCAGCCGGATGTCCCCGTCATCCAGGCGCACCGTGCGCGCGCAGGCGTCATAGACCGGATTGTCCTCGCGGACGCGCAGCAGCCGTGAGCCCTCGCCCGGAGGCGTCGTCTTGATCATCGTCTCGGTGGATGTGATGCGGGGGTTGGTGCCGCGCAGGTAGTCCTTGATGAGGGGCAGCCGGGCGCCCATGGCAGGCAGAGCGGCGGCTTCCTTTTCGTCGAGGCCGAGAGCGGACCCGAGATGCTGGTTGATGTCGGCGTCCACCGCGACGACATGGGCTTCATTGGCGGCGAGGTGGCGGATGAAGAGCGAGGACAGCGTTGTCTTGCCGCTGCCGCCCTTCCCTACGAAAGCGATCTTCATGTTCACCTAGGGTAGCGGTGTCATCGCTCAGTGCTGTCACGCTTCGTGAAGAAGACCACTCCTGGGGGGCATCCGGGCGGGGTGCGCGTAGCCTCCCTACCTATGAGTACGACTTCCTCGGACCCGCTTTCCACCCTGGGCGCACTGCCGGGGGTGACCGACGCGGTGGACTCCGTGCGCACGGCCGTGGACCGGGTCTACGGCCACCGGGTCATGCGGCGGCGCAGCAATGAGGTCACCGCGGAGGCGGCCCTGCGCGGTGCCCGCGGTTCGGCGGCGCTCTCGGGCGCGGACTGGAATCTCGAGGAGGTGCGCCGACGTACCGACTTCAGCGGCGAGGACGAGGCGCGCATCGTCGGGGCGGCCTTGAGGCTGACGGCGGAGGCGGGTCAACTCCTCTCCATCTGGCGGCAGTCCCCGCTGCGGGTCCTGGCCCGGCTGCATCTGGTGGCGGCCGGCGGGGCGACCCCTGACGATGCCGTCGGCCGTCCCCGACTGGCGGGTGAACCGGTCGACGAGCCGTTGGTCGAGGCGCTGCTTCCGGATTCCGACGAGGTTGCGGGGAGGCTTGAGGGACTGTCGCAGCTGATCATCGCCGGGAGTGCGGCGCCCGCGTTGGTGACGGCCGCGGTCGTGCACGGTGAACTGCTGGCTCTGCGGCCCTTCGGATCGCACAACGGTCTAATCGCCCGAACCGCCGAGCGCATCGTGCTGATCGGCAGCGGTCTCGACCCGAAGTCGATCTGCCCCGCCGAGGTGGGACACGCTGAGCAGGGGCGAGCGGCCTACGTCGAGGCTTTCGAAGGCTACCTCTCCGGGAAGCCCGAAGGCGTGGCGGCCTGGATCGCGCATTGCGGGCGTTCGGTGGAACTCGGTGTCAGGGAGTCGACGGCGGTCTGCGAGGCGCTGCAGCGCGGCGCGGCCTAGGCGGGAGCGGCGGGGCGGCAGGACTCGTCACAGTGCCGGAAAGGGGTGCGGCGGTACCGGATCCGGTACCGCCGCTGGCATGTCCGCCCAGTTACCAAGCGTCCTCGATGTATGCCCATCAGGTCGGGTTCTTTGCCCGTCACCTGGTGTGGCTGGCCCGTAATCGACGGGTCGACGTCGCGTGGGTGCTCGGCTTTCATGCGCGGTCCGTGGGGCCGTCTGTGCGTGTGAAGGTGATCCTCTCGGATGTCCTTGGTCTCGCGGGCCGTTGAATCCTTTGTACTCCAGGACCGTTGGTAGCGGAAGCCCTGGCCGCACTTCTTTACTTTTGGTTTCAAATAGGCATGAATCGGATGCCGCTGGGGCGGGTTCGGCTGCAGCTGTGCAGCTCTGACGGTGGGGGCCCTGGCGGGCAGGCCGTGCCCGAGGAGTCAGGCGGTGAGTGCGGCAGCGCGGCGACGGTTGGCATACCAGACGAGTCCGGCTGTCAGGGCCGCCGCACCCACTGCCGCGGCGGCCACGAGGGCCGGGCGCGGAGGCATGGAGAACGCGGGCAGGCGCTGCTTGAGGCGGACCGGACGGTCGAAGACGAGAATCGGCCATTCCCGGAGAGTGGCCTCGCGCCTGAGCGCTCGGTCCGGGTTGACCGCATGCGGATGACCGACGGACTCCAGCATCGGTACGTCGGTGGCGGAATCGCTGTAGGCGTAGCAGCGCGAAAGGTCGTACCCCTCCGACACGGCAAGAGCCCTCACGGCCTCGGCCTTGGTGGGCCCGTAGGCGTAGTACTCGATCTCGCCGGTGAAGCAGCCGTCGTCGCCGACGACCATCCGTGTCGCGACGACCCGGTCGGCGCCGAGCAGCTCTCCGATCGGCTCAACGACTTCGGCGCCCGAGGTCGACACGATGACGACATCACGCCCGGCGGTGTGATGCTCCTCGATAAGGGTCGCGGCCTCGTCGTAAATGATCGGATCGATCAGATCGTGCAGCGTCTCGGCGACGAGCTCCTTGACCTGCTGGACGTTCCATCCCTTGCAGAGCGCGGAGAGATATTCGCGCATCCGCTCCATCTGGTCATGATCGGCGCCCCCGGCGAGGAACACGAACTGTGTGTACGCGGTGCGCAGCACGGCACGGCGGTTGATCAGCCCGCCTTGGTAGAAGGACTTGCTGAAGGTCAGTGTCGAAGACTTCGCAATGACCGTCTTGTCCAGGTCAAAGAAGGCTGCTGTACGCGGCGAGAAGCAGTTTTCCACAAAGGTGAGCATAGGGGCCCACCATTCGGCGTAAACCCCGGCGGGTGGGTTTGCCTGAGGAGACGCTCGGGTACACCATGGAAGTCACGGATCGTTCGCGACCGTGTTAACCCGGTCCGACTCCTCCCCCCCCGAGTCGGCCGTGGGGACGACCCCCGCTCTCCCCCCCGGCGGGGGTCGTCGCATGTCCGGACGCGGTTCTTCCCTCCGGGATCCAGGGGCCCCTTTCTCTCTCGATCGTGCCGACCGGTTCTGCCGTGGACTCATCCGAGCATGACTCGTCACGGTGTGTAGCGGAAGGGCTGCGCTCCGAATGTCGCCTGTACGAGCTACCGGGATATTCACAATGCTGAAGTTGTCCACAGATTCTGAGCAAGATCCACATGTTTTTCCGATGCGCTGCATGTTGATTCCACCTGCGAAGTCCGCAGGTTCCGGAATCGCGCATCTCGGTTAGGCCCGAGACCGCCGCGAACCGCACTGAAGGGGCAGTGGGAAGGAGCGGGGTCATGGCTGGATCCATCGCACGGGAAGGTCTGTCGATCGGCGAAGGGCCGCGGGGCGGACCGTTGATCGTGACCGAGGACGTGCTTTTGCTGGACGATCTGCTGAGGCTGTGCGCGGCGGCAGGGACGGTGCCCGAGGTACATCACGGACCACCGGCCCAGAGAAGCGGATGGGAACGGGCCCCGATGGTCCTGGTGGGCGACGACGCCGCATCGAGGTGCCGAGGTGCCGCACGCAGGCGCGGGGTGATGCTGGTCGGCCGGGACCAGGACGACCCTCAAGTCTGGCGCCGGGCGGTGGAGATCGGGGCCGAGTACGTGCTCCGGCTGCCCGAGTCCGAGGGCTGGCTCGTCGATCAGATCGCCAATGCCGCGGAAGGTGTCGGGCGTCCCGCGCTCACCGTCGGGGTGATGGGAGGGCGCGGTGGCTCCGGCGCGTCCACGCTGGCCTGTGCGCTTGCCGTGACGGCGGCCAGGTCCGGCCGGCGGACCCTGTTGGTCGACGGCGATCCGCTGGGCGGCGGGATCGACGTGCTGCTGGGTGGTGAGGAATCCGAAGGAATGCGATGGCCGGATTTCGCCCGTTCCAGAGGGAGGGTGGGCGGTAGCGCCCTGGAAGAGTCCCTGCCCGCACTGCACGGATTGCGCGTGCTCAGCTGGGGACGGGACAACGATGTGATCGTCCCTCCGCCGGCCATGCAGGCGGTTCTCGCGGCTGCTCGGAGGCTTGGCGGAGTGGTCGTCGTGGACCTGCCGCGTCGGGTCGACGAAAGCGTGGCCGAGGCGCTGGCACAACTGGACGTAGGGCTGCTGGTCGTGCCGGGGGAGCTGAGGGCGGTGGCGGCGGCCAAACGCGTGGCAGCGGCCGTCGGCGCGGTCCTGGAGGATCTGAGGGTCGTCGCGCGCGGGCCCTACACGGCCGGGCTGGACGAGCAATGGGTGGCGCAGGCGCTGGGGCTTCCCCTCGTCGGCGATCTCCCCCTGGAATCGGGACTTTCGGCGGCCCAGGACAGAGGCTTGCCCCCCGGCGGCAATTCCCGAAGCCCGCTTGCCCGTTTCTGTGGGGCCTTCTGGGATCGGGCGGACTCCTCGGCCGGAGCGCCGGCAATGGCGGCAGGGCGCCCCGGTGGAGGCATGCCATGACCGAGGCCCTGCTCGATGCCGTGCGGCAGCGGCTGGCCCGCAGCGGTGCCGCACCCACTCCCGCCGGAGTGGCGGCCGCTCTCAGGGCACAGGGCCGCCTGCTCGGAGACGCGGAAGTGCTCGGCGCGGCCGAGGAATTGCGTGGGGAGCTGGTCGGGACCGGGGTGCTGGAGCGATTGCTGGCCGACCCTGCTGTGACCGACGTGCTGGTGTCCGCGCCCGACCGGGTCTGGGTGGATCGCGGAGCCGGACTCGAACTGACCCGGGTCACCTTCCGGGATGCGGCGGCGGTCCGCAGGCTGGCCCAGCGGCTCGCCGCGGTGGCAGGGAGACGGCTGGACGATGCCCGGCCCTGGGTGGACGCACGACTGCCGGACGGGACACGGATGCACGCCGTCCTTCCTCCGGTATCCGTCGGCACGACCTGTCTGTCGCTGCGTGTGGTGCGCCCCCGGGCCTTCACGCTGGCGGAGCTCGTCGAGGCCGGGACGGTCCCTCCCGGAGGGGACCACTTCCTGAGAGCGCTGGTCGAGGCCCGGGTCTCCTATCTGATCAGCGGGGGGACCGGCGCAGGGAAGACGACCCTGCTGTCGAGCCTGCTGAGTGCCGTCGGCGAGCGGGAGCGCATCGTGCTCGCCGAGGATTCTGCGGAACTGCGCCCGGACCACCCGCATGTGGTGCGCCTGGAGTCCCGTCCCGCCAACCAGGAGGGGGCGGGCAGGGTGACTCTCCGGGACCTGGTGCGTCAGGCATTGCGTATGCGGCCCGACCGGCTGGTGGTGGGGGAGGTGCGGGGTGCCGAGGTGACGGAGCTGCTGGCCGCGCTGAACACGGGACATGAAGGGGGCTGCGGCACGGTGCACGCCAACGCGGCGGAGCACGTACCGGCCCGCCTGGAGGCGCTGGGGACGGCGGCGGGTCTCGACCGGGCCGCACTGCACAGCCAGTTGGCGGCCGCCCTGTCCGTGGTGGTTCACCTCGTGCGGGATCGGGGAGGGCGACGCCGTCTGGCCGAAGTGCATGTGCTCGAACGCGATGCGGCGGGCCTTGTGGTGACGGTGCCCGCGTTGCGGTGGGGTGCTGAGGGGTTCGTCCCGGAGCGGGGCTGGGAGCGGTTGGGGTCGCTGATCGGAGAGGCGCGGTGACAGTGGCGGGGGCTGACGCCTTGAGGTGGGCGCTGTCTCTGGTGATGGCGGTGTGCGCGGGACTGGCTGGCGCACTGGCTGTGGTTCGGAACCCCGGCGTGCGGCGAGCGAAGACGTTGTTCGCGGGAGCGAGCGCGGACCTGTGGGGGCCGGGGGCGGGATGGGCCACGGTGCAAACCTTCCTGGAACGGCGGCGCGAATGGCTGTGTGCCCCTGTGGCGGCACTTCTCGCCGTGTTGGGTGAATCGGTGCTGCCTCTGCTCGCGGGGGCCGTGGCGGTGCCCCTGACGCGTCGCTGGATGCGTCGGCGGGCGCTGCGGAGCGAGCGCGAACGGGCGGCCGACGCGGTTACGGCACTTTGCGGGGCCGTGGTGGGTGAGCTGAGGGCGGGGCATGAGCCGGGTCAGGCCCTGGCCGTCGCTTGGCGTCGTACGGGATCTCTGGGTGTCTCCGAGTCCGCTGTGGTGGCGGCCGCGCGGTTCGGCGGTGACGTGCCCGGCGCACTCAGGCAGGTGGCGACGGGACCCGGCCTCGAAGGGCTCGCCGGGGTGGCGGCCTGTTGGCGGGTGGCGGTGGACGGCGGAGCCGGGCTCGCGGCGGGTCTCACTCGCCTGGAGAGCGCACAGCGTGCTGAGCGGCGCCGGCGGGAGGAGCTGCGGGCGCAGTTGGCGGGTGCGTGGTCGACGGTCGTGGTGCTGGCATTGCTGCCGGTGGTGGGGCTGGGGCTCGGAGCAGCGCTCGGCGCGGACCCGCTGAGAGTGTTGCTGCACAGTCCGGGAGGGCTGGCCTGCCTGGTGACGGGCGGCCTGCTGGAGGCTGCTGGACTGTTCTGGGCGGCACGGATCGTGCGGGCCGGGGAGGCGGAATGAACGGTCTCCCCGGCGAGGGGTACGGGATGGGTGTCGTGGGCGCGGTGCTGGGTGTGGCCGCGTACCTGGCCCTCGCCCTGGCCGGACTACGGCGAGAGCGTGCGACCCGTGGGCGCGGGGCGAGGTTGTCCGGGACCTGCTCCGGCGACCCGGGGATCGGCTGGCGGCGTCTGCGGACTGGAGGCCTGGACCGCGCCCCGCGATGGGCGGCACCTCTTGGTGCCTGTGTGGCCGGCTGGATCCTTGTCGGAGGTGCGGCCGGGTGCGGGGTCGGTCTGGCGGCCGCCTACGGAGTTCGGCGATGGCAGAGGTCCGGGCGGCGGCGTGGGGGTGCCGCGCAGGGGGCAGACGCCGCGTGGGCAGCCCGGCAGTTGCCGCTGGCCGCGGATCTGCTGGCGGCTTGCCTCTCGGCAGGCGCCGGCCCCTGGGAGGCGGCCGAGGCCGTCGGTGAATCCATGGGTGGGCCGGTCGGTGACCGGCTGGCCCGCACGGCCGCGGAGATCCGGCTCGGCGGCGAACCGGCCGACGCGTGGGGGCGGTTCGCGGAGATACCGGGCGCGGGTCCGCTGGCCCGTTGCCTGGAACGGGTCGGCTCGACGGGCGCTCCGGCGGCGGGACCGGTCTCCGGACTGGCCGACGAGATACGTGCCGAGCGGGCGAGCGCGGCTGTGGCGCGTGCCCAGCGAGCAGGCGTGTTGATCACAGCGCCCGTCGGACTCTGCTTCCTGCCCGCCTTTCTGGCGGTGGGAGTGGCACCGGTGGTCATCGGGCTGGCGTCAGGGCTGCTGCACACCGAGTGACAGGGATCCGCGGGTGCCTTCTTCCGGATGCCCAGCACGCCCACCGCGATCCGAATGTCCGAACCGAGAATCCGCGAACCTCGCAATCCGAATCTGAATCCGAAATCCGAACCGAACGGGGCCGAGATGGGAAAGAACGTCATGGGACAGGTGATGTGCGCGATGCGCCGCACCTGGGGGGACAGGTACGACAGGCTTGTGAGGTCCGTCAGAGCGGACCGGGGCATGACGACGTCCGAGTACGCGGTGGGGACCATCGCCGCATGTGCGTTCGCGGCGGTGCTCTACAAGGTGGTGACGAGCGGGGCGGTGCAGTCGGCACTGCAGTCGCTGGTCAAGGACGCGCTCGATGCGAAGTTCTGAAGCGAGGGCGGGAACCCGGGCTCGGTCCCGAACTCTCGCCGGCGCGGGTGCCGGAGCCGGGCCCAGGGCGCCGGTCCGGCCGTCGGCCATGTCCGGTGACAGAGGTGCTGTGACGGCTGAGGCCGCTATGGCCGTTCCGGTGCTGGTGGCTTTCGCCCTGGCCCTTGTCTGGGCGCTGGTAGCGGCAGCGGACCAGATCCGTTGCGTGGACGCCGCCCGGGCCGGAGCACGAGCGGCTGCCCGATCGGAACCGGAGGCCGCAGTGCTGTCCGCGGCGCTGGAGGCGGCACCGGATGGAGCCCGGGTCGACCTGTCGCGCACGGGGGAGTTGTGGCGCGTCAGGGTCGAGTCACCTACGCCCGGTCCGGACCGGCTTGCTCTGACGCTCAACGCGGAGGCGGTCGCACTGGCCGAGGACACGGTGGGGGCGGAGCCGTGAGAGCTGTGCGGAAGAGATCGCCGACCGGGGATCGCGGTCTGGCGACGGTGTGGGTGGCCATGACGACGCTGACACTGTGCGCGGTGTTCGCCACGGTGCTCGCGCTGGGACAGGCCGTGGCGGCCCGGCACGAAGCCGGCGGGGCCGCGGACCTGGCCGCTCTGGCAGCCGCCGATCGGGCACTGCGAGGGGAGGTGGCCGCCTGCGAGGCAGCGAAGGAGGTGGCCGGGGAACAGGAGGCGGAGGTGATCCGATGCGTTCTCCAGGGCGAGATCGCCGATGTGACGGTCCGCGTGCGCTTCGGTCCCTACCGACCGGAGGTCAGGTCGAGGGCCGGCCCTCCGACCGCCGGAACGTCCGGAGCGGCAACGGCATCGCCACCAGGTGGGCGGTCGGTGACAGTGCCCACGGGGAAGCGGGCACCAACGGCCCCGGCGGCAGCGACATCACCACCGAGCACGGTGACGCCGACGGGCCGGGAGGCAGCGGCTGAACCGCCGGGGGTGGAGGTGCCAAGGCACACGCATACATCCCGTATCGGTTCACGTCAGGGCCGGGCAACCCTACTCGGTGAGGCGGTGAGGCGGTGAGGCGGTGAGGCGGTGAGGCGGTGAGGCGGTGAGGCGGTGAGGCGGTGAGGCGGTGAGGCGGTCGGCCGGGGTGGTGGACGTGCCAAGGCTTGTGTCTAGGTTCCTGGGTCCTTTGGCAGCGGGTTCTCCTCGGGGTCCGGCGTTGCGGTTCTGAGGAGTTCGGTCAGGAGGCGTACCGCGCCCCGCTTGTGCAGCGGTTCGTTGCCGTTACCGCATTTGGGGGACTGGATGCAGGACGGGCAGCCCGCCTCGCACTCGCAGGACGCGATGGCCTGGAGGGTCGCCGTCAGCCACGTACGGGCCGTGTGGAACGCCCGTTCGGCGAATCCGGCGCCGCCGGGGTGTCCGTCGTAGACGAAGACCGTCGGGAGCAGGGTGTCCGGGTGCAGGGGCACGGACACCCCGCCGATGTCCCAGCGGTCGCAGGTGGCGAAGAGGGGCAGCATCCCGATCGACGCGTGTTCGGCGGCGTGCAAGGCGCCGCCGAGGATCTCGGGATTGATCCGGGCGGCATCCAACTGGTCCTCGGTGACCGTCCACCACACGGCGCGGGTGCGCAGGGTGCGGGGCGGCAGGTCCAGCTTGGTCTCGCCCAGGACCTCTCCGGTGATCAGCTTGCGACGCAGGAAGGAGACGACCTGGTTGGTGACCTCGACGGAACCGAAGCAGAGCCGCCCGTCACCCCACGGGATCTCGGTGTCGGTCTCCAGCACGGTGATGGCGGTGGTGTCGCGAGCGTTGGTCGAGTACGGCGGTACGGCTTCCTCCACGAGGGCGACCGAGTCCTCCAGGTCCAGCTTCCGGACCAGGTACGTGCGGCCCTGGTGGAGGTGGACCGCGCCCTCGTGCACGGCGGTGTGCGCCGCCGACTCGTCGACCGTGCCCAGCAGCCGGCCGGTGCCCTCCTCGACGATCTGGACCGGACGGCCTCCCCCGCCACGGATGTCCGTCAGGTCGGCGGCCCGTTCGCGGCGAGTCCAGTGCCAGCCCGTCGCCCGCTTGCGCAGCAGCTTCGCGGCTTCGAGCTGCGGCAGCAGATCGGGCACCGCGGGGCCGAAGAGAGCGATGTCGGCTTCGGTGAGCGGGAGTTCCGCCGCCGCGGCGCACAGGTGCGGGGCGAGGACGTACGGGTTGTCCGGGTCCAGGACGGTCGACTCCACGGGCTGCTGGAAGAGCGCCTCGGGATGGTGGACGAGAAAGGTGTCCAGCGGGTCGTCGCGGGCCACCAGGATCGCCAGCGCGCCCTGTCCGGCGCGTCCGGCGCGGCCCGCCTGCTGCCACAGCGACGCCCGGGTGCCCGGGTAGCCGGAGATGACGACGGCATCCAGGCCCGACACGTCGATGCCGAGTTCCAGGGCGGTGGTCGCGGCCAGCCCGAGCAGTTCGCCGGAGTGCAGCGCGCGTTCCAGGGCCCGGCGTTCCTCGGGCAGGTATCCGCCACGGTAGGCGGCGACCCGTGCGGGCAGGGAACGGTCCACCTCGGCGAGCCGCTCCTTGGCGATGACGGAGATGAGCTCCGCGCCGCGCCGGGAGCGCACGAAGGCGACCGAGCGGACGCCCTGGAGGGTCAGGTCGGTCAGGAGGTCGGCGGTCTCGGCCGTGGCGGTACGGCGCACCGGAGCGCCCTTCTCGCCGTGCAGATCGGTCAGTGGCGGTTCCCAGAGGGCGAACACCATCTCGCCGCGGGGCGAGGCGTCGTCGGAGACCTCCTTGACGGGCAGGCCCGTGAGACGGCCCGCGGCGACCGACGGCTGTGCCGCGGTGGCCGAGGCGAGGAGGAACACCGGATCGGAGCCGTAACGCGCGCACAGGCGGCGCAGGCGGCGCAGCACCTGGGCGACGTGGGAGCCGAAGACGCCCCGGTAGGTGTGGCACTCGTCGATGACGACGAAGCGCAGGGCGCGCAGGAAGGAGGCCCAGCGGGGGTGGGACGGGAGTATCCCCCGGTGCAGCATGTCGGGGTTCGTCAGGACGTAGTTGGCGTACTGGCGTACCCATTCGCGCTCTTCGACCGGCGTGTCGCCGTCGTAGACCGCAGGCCGCACCGCGGTTCCCAGGGGGGCGGACAGCTCCTTCACGGAGCGCCGCTGGTCGGCGGCGAGGGCCTTGGTCGGGGCGAGGTACAGGGCGGTCGCGCCGCGCCCGTTCGGTGCCTGCGAGCCGTCGAGGAGAGCGCTCAGGACCGGGGCCAGGTAGGCGAGCGACTTGCCGGACGCCGTTCCGGTGGCGATGACGACGGACTCACCGTCCAGGGCGTACTCGGCGGCCGTGGCCTGATGTTCCCACGGATGGTCGATCCCGGCCCGGCCGATCGCCGAGATCACTTCCGGTCGGATGCGATCAGGCCAGATGGCATGGGTTCCCGCTCGCGGGGGCAGGTGCTCCGTATGAGTGATGCGCGCGGACCGGCCCGCCCCTGCGGCGAGCCGGTCGAGGACCGTGGCGGGAGAGGGGCGCGGGCCCGCGTTCCCGGGCGGTCGACTGGGGCGGTGATTCTTGGCCATCGGCACCGAGTGTGTCACCGGCATGACGGACAATGGTCCCAAGGCGTCGTGCATGGCTGCTGGTAAGTGATTGAATGCCATCGCGGCTGGCGATCCGTCCCCTGGCCTCCGTCGGGGAGACCGAGGGGCGACCGCTCGATAGCAAGGTGCTGGAGGATCCGTGGACCTGTCCCTGTCGACTCGCAATGTGTCCGGCCCTGGTGGCGACCGTACGGTCGTCGAGGTCGGTGGCGAGATTGATGTGTATACCGCGCCCAAGCTGCGCGAGCAGTTGGTCGAGTTGGTGAATGACGGCAGCTACCACCTGGTTGTCGACATGGAAGGTGTCGACTTCCTCGACTCCACCGGCCTCGGCGTGCTCGTGGGTGGCTTGAAGCGTGTCCGGGCCCATGAGGGCTCGCTGCGCCTGGTGTGCAACCAGGAGCGCATTCTCAAGATCTTCCGGATCACAGGTCTGACCAAGGTGTTTCCCATTCACACCACGGTCGACGAGGCTGTCGCGGCCACCGACTGAGTCGTCGGACCAGGCTTGCCGTCCTCGGGCGGCAGGCAGCGACAGGCCGACAGGCGGCAGCAGGCGGGCCGCTGCGGGCAGGTGGCCGACCCATGGGTCGGCTGCCGGCTTCGTCGGTTCCGGAGGAGCATGGAGAGCAGGGGTACCGGGCGTCACGCCCGGGCCCCTGAGACGCACGCCCGTACGTTCGAGGGGGATGGCATGCCAACCGTTGAACTCCGCTTCAGCGCTCAGCCCGAACACGTCAGGACGGCCCGCCTCGTGGCAGCCGCCGTGGCTCGCCGGGCCGGCGTCGACGAGGCGGTGCTCGACGAGGTGAGACTCGCCGTCGGCGAGGCGTGCAGCCGTGCGGTAGGTCTGCATCGCAGCCATGACATCACCGCTCCGGTCACGGTCGTGCTCACCGAGGAGGAGAAGGCGTTCTCCATCGAGGTCGGCGACGGAGTCCCCGGCCCGGGAAGCGATCCTTCGCTGTCAGGAGCCTCCGGCGGCGTGCGTGCGAGGCCGGACGAACCGGACACCGACGCGGACAGCGAGGACGAGATGGGCCTCGCGGTCATCAGCGGCCTCGTCGACGACGTGGAGGTCCGGTCGGGTGTGGACGGCGGAGTCATTCGGATGACCTGGCCGACCGCCCCGGCAGTTGTCGTGCCCTGAGGCGTGCCGCTCCCCGCGGGCGGCGGCAGGTCCGCGGGGAGCGGTTCCGCCACGGACGCGCCGGTGCGTGTGATCAGTTTTCGGCCCTGCTGAGCAGGGCCTTTTTCATGTGTATGTGATCAATTTCCTGTGGCTTTCCATACGCGCCATGCCTCTGCCCCATTACTGTATTCGGGTGCAATGCCGGTGAGATCATTTGTCATTGGATGGACGAAAGCCCATTTCATTGACCACCCACTGTTTTGATCGGGCTCCGCTCCCTACAATCCGTCCACGTCTTGAGCGCTGAGCGTCAAGGAGGACGTATGGCGGAGTTCTTCAACACCCCACTGGCAGAACTGACGCACGTTTCCGTACCTTCCGGCCGGCCCACCCCACTCGCAGCCGCGGTTCTCACCGACGGCAACAGGCTGATCGTCGTCGTCGTCGCAGTCGTCTCCCTTGCCGCGCTGGTCGTCGCCCAGCTGCTGGTACGCCAGGTCCTGGCGGCCGGAGAGGGCACCGCCCGCATGAAGGAGATCGCGGCAGCCGTCCAGGAAGGCGCGAATGCCTATCTGGCCCGCCAGTTGCGCACCGTCGGCATCTTCGCCGTGATCGTGTTCTTCCTGCTTCTGCTGCTTCCGGCCGACAACTGGTCGCAACGCGCGGGACGTTCGGTGTTCTTCCTGGTGGGTGCGCTCTTTTCGGCAGCCACCGGATACATCGGTATGCGACTGGCTGTGCGCAGCAATGTCCGTGTGGCTGCTGCTGCGCGCGAGGCGACTCCGGCGGAAGGCGAACCGGAAAAGGATCTCGCCGTCGTATCGCACAAAGCGATGAAGATCGCTTTTCGTACGGGTGGCGCGGTCGGCATGATCACCGTCGGGCTCGGTCTGCTCGGTGCCTCCTGTGTCGTCCTCGTCTACGCCGCCGACGCGCCCGAGGTGCTGGAGGGATTCGGGCTGGGCGCAGCGCTGATCGCCATGTTCATGAGGGTCGGGGGCGGCATCTTCACCAAGGCCGCCGACGTGGGAGCGGACCTCGTGGGCAAGGTGGAGCAGGGCATCCCGGAGGACGACCCGCGCAACGCCGCCACCATCGCCGACAACGTGGGGGACAACGTCGGCGACTGTGCGGGGATGGCGGCCGATCTCTTCGAGTCGTACGCGGTGACCCTCGTCGCCGCGCTCATCCTGGGCAAGGTCGCCTTCGGGGACTCGGGGCTGGCCTTCCCGCTCATCGTTCCGGCGATCGGCGTCGTCACCGCGATGATCGGGATCTTCGCCGTCGCTCCCCGCCGGGCGGACCGAAGCGGGATGACGGCCATCAACCGTGGATTCTTCGTGTCGGCCGTGATCTCGCTCGTCCTGACGGCCGTGGCGGTCTTCGTCTACCTGCCCTCCTCGTACGCCGAGCTGGACGGGGTCACCGACAGTGCCATCACCTCCCACGGGGGCGACCCGCGTGTCTTCGCGCTCGTCGCCGTGGCCATCGGCATCGTGCTCGCCGCCCTGATCCAGCAGCTCACCGGCTACTTCACCGAGACCAACCGGCGCCCTGTCCGGGACATCGGGAAGTCCTCGCTGACGGGCCCGGCGACGGTGGTCCTCGCCGGCATCTCCATCGGGCTGGAGTCGGCCGTCTACACCGCGCTCCTGATCGGTCTGGGCGTCTACGGGGCGTTCCTGCTCGGCGGGACGTCGATCATGCTGGCCCTCTTCGCGGTTGCCCTGGCGGGGACCGGCCTCCTCACCACCGTGGGGGTCATCGTCGCGATGGACACCTTCGGCCCTGTCTCGGACAACGCCCAGGGCATCGCCGAGATGTCGGGCGACGTCACGGGTGCCGGGGCGCAGGTCCTCACCGACCTGGACGCCGTCGGCAACACCACCAAGGCCATCACCAAGGGCATCGCGATCGCCACCGCCGTCCTGGCGGCGGCGGCACTCTTCGGCTCGTACCGCGACGCCATCGCCACGGCGGTCGACGACGTGGGGGCCGGGGCGGGGGAACTGGGGCTGAGCCTGGACATCTCCCAGCCGAACAACCTCGTCGGTCTGATCCTCGGTGCCGCCGTCGTGTTCCTCTTCTCCGGCCTGGCCATCAACGCGGTCTCCCGTTCCGCGGGGGCCGTGGTGTACGAGGTGCGGCGGCAGTTCCGCGAGCATCCCGGGATCATGGACTACACGGAGAAGCCGGAGTACGGCCGCGTCGTCGACATCTGCACCAAGGACGCCCTGCGTGAACTGGCCACGCCCGGACTGCTCGCGGTGCTGGCGCCGATCGCGGTCGGGTTCAGCCTGGGGGTCGGGGCGCTCGGCTCGTATCTCGCGGGTGCGATCGCCACGGGCACCCTCATGGCCGTCTTCCTCGCCAACTCCGGTGGCGCGTGGGACAACGCCAAGAAGCTCGTCGAGGACGGCCACCACGGCGGCAAGGGCAGCGAGGCCCACGCGGCGACCGTCATCGGGGACACGGTCGGCGATCCGTTCAAGGACACCGCGGGCCCGGCCATCAACCCGCTCCTCAAGGTGATGAATCTCGTGGCGCTGCTCATCGCCCCCGCGGTCGTGCAGTTCAGCTACGGGGACGACGCGAACGCGGGGGTGCGGGCCGCCGTGGCCGTGTTCGCCCTCGTCGTCATCATCGGCGCGGTGTACGTCTCCAAGCGGCGCGGGATCGCCATGGGCGACGAGGACGGTTCGGGAGGCGACGGCGACAAGACGGCCGACCCGGCCGCCGTTTCGTGAGACAGCTGGGAGCAGATGGCCCCCACATGGGGTGATACCCGATCAGGGAGCGGGCGGACGACCGGTACTGACGCCTCGTCCGTCCGCTCGTCCCGGACCGTCGGTGTCATGGGTGCGAGGGAGTTGTCCGTGCGTCTGCCCCAGTCCGTAGGTGAGTTGTATCTCCCTCACTTCCCTTGGTGCAAATGGCTGCAAAAGCACGCACATCGGAAACCTGGCGCCTGAATGTCGCTCACTTGGCGTGTAAGTTCCGGGGCCGAGAGCCTTGGAAGGGACCCAATCCGGTGAACAAGAAGCTTGCAGCCGCACTGTCCGGCGGTGCGGTACTCGTACTGACGCTGTCGGGCTGCAGCGACGACAGCGACAACAAGGTGAACGACTGGGCGAAGAAGGTCTGCGACCAGGTCCAGCCGCAACTGCAGAAGATCGCGAACGCCAACGCCGCGATCCAGCAGCAGACGGCCGACAACAGCAAGCCCGCCGACGTCCAGGAGACCGACTCGGCCGCCTTCCAGCAGATCTCGCAGGCCTACAAGGCGCTGGGCACAGCCGTGGACTCGGCGGGCCCGCCGCCCGTGGACGACGGCGAGACCACGCAGAAGGAAGCGGTGAAGGAGCTCAACGCCTCCTCCGTGGCGTACGCGGACCTGAAGACGAAGGTCGACGCGCTCGACACGAAGGACCAGGCGGAATTCGCCGACGGGCTCAAGGGAATCGCCGACGAGCTGAACAAGATCAGCACCAATGGCGACCAGGCGCTGAAGAAGCTCCAGTCCGGTGAGGTCGGTTCGGCGATGGCGAAGCAGAAGGGTTGCCAGAGGCCCACGGCCTCCGCCCCGCCCGCCTCCGCCCCGGACGCGAAGCCGTCGACGTCGGCGTCGAAGTCGGCGTCGCCGTCGGCCTCGGCGAGCGAGAAGTCGTAGAGAAGCCGCAACCGCGGCACGTTCACAGCGGTCCGGCAGCCCTCACGGGTGCCGGGCCGCTGCCGTTGTCGGCGGGAGCGGACACAATGGGCGGGTGAGTACGACCAGCCTTCCCGCATCCGCCCGCACGTCCCTGCTCCGCGACGCCCTGATCGCGGCCGCCTTCACCGCCGACGGGCTCCTCGACCGGCTCGGAGCGCCCGCCTACGCCGCGCTCGCCCGCAGCGAGACCGTCCCGGCGCTCCGGGCCACGCGCGGGGACGCGCCGCTCGACACGCTGGTGCGGCTGTTCCTCCTGCAACGCTCCGTCCCGGCCGCCGCCGCCGCCCTCGCACTCCCGCTGGAGGAGTGCCTGGAGGACGGCTGGGTGGTCCGTGAGGGCGATCTCGTCGGAGCGTCCGTCGACGTCCGGCCGTACGGCGGGCCGGAGGGCCAGGACTGGTTCATCGTCTCCGACCTGGGGTGCGCGGTCGGCGGGGCCGGTGGGATCGGATCGCACGAGGAAGGCGTCGTCCTCGGCGTCGGCGGGGCGTCCACCACGCTCGCCGGGATCACCGTCCGCAGGCCCGTGGCCTCTGCCCTGGACCTCGGTACGGGCTCCGGCATCCAGGCCCTGCACGCCGCCCGGCACGCGATCCGGGTCACGGCCACGGACGTCAACCCACGCGCCCTCGAATTCACCCGGCTCACCCTCGCCCTGTCCGGCGCGGCCCCGGCCGATCTGCGGGAAGGCTCCCTGTTCGAGCCGGTGGGCACGGAGACGTACGACCTGATCGTCTCCAATCCGCCCTTCGTGATCTCTCCCGGAGCCCGGCTGACCTACCGCGACGGCGGCATGGGCGGCGACGACCTGTGCCGGACCTTGGTGCAGCAGGCGGGCGACCGGCTGAACGAGGGGGGGTACGCGCAGTTCCTCGCCAACTGGCAGCACGTGGACGGCGAGGAGTGGCAGGACCGGGTGCGTTCCTGGGTGCCGCGGGGCTGTGACGCCTGGATCGTGCAGCGCGAGGTGCAGGACATCACGCAGTACGCCGAGTTGTGGCTGCGCGACAGCGGTGACCACCGTGCGGACCCCGCCGCGTACGCCTCCCTGTACGAGGCCTGGCTGGACGAATTCGAAGCCCGCGGCACCAAGGCCGTCGGCTTCGGCTGGATCGCGCTCAGGAAGTCCGCGGCGGCCGCCGCCGGGGATGCCTCGGTCGTGGCCGAGGAGTGGCCGCACCCGGTGGAACAGCCCCTCGGACCGGCTGTCGAGGCCCATTTCGTACGCCAGGACTATCTGCGCCGGCACGATGACGCGGCGCTGCTGGCCGCGCACTTCACCCTCGCCGAGGAGGTCGTGCAGGAGCAGGTCGGCCTGCCGGGAGCCGAGGATCCCGAGCATGTGGTGCTGCGTCAGAACCGGGGGATGCGACGGGCGACCAAGGTCGACGCGGTCGGCGCGGGGTTCGCGGGTGTGTGCGACGGATCACTGCCCGCCGGCCGGATCCTGGACGCCATCGCCCAGCTGATGGCCGAGGATCCCGTCCTCCTGCGCGACCGCACCCCGCAGGCGATCCGCCTGCTGGTGGAGGAAGGTTTCCTGGAGCCGGTACGGGACGCCGCGCAGGAACGCTGACCGCGCGACGCGACGGGACATCACCGACCGCACGGTGGGGGGCGTGGAGGTGCGGGACGCCATCGCGGCCCGGCCCGTACTCCATCGCGGTCGTGCCGCGTGCCCGGCCCGTGCCCCACCGTGGTCGTGCCACGTGCACGGCCCGTACTCCATCGCGGTCCTGCCACGCGCTCCACTCCTGTGCCGACAGACCGCGCGGCTCACCGTCGACAACCCTCTGAACAGGCATGTTCCGCTCCCCCGAACCGCTGGCCCCGTGCCGTCCGCGGATTCCGCTCGGGGTCGTTCCCGGGACGGCTGCGACACGTTCACCCGAGGTTCGTGCAGGCGTCGCCCCGGCGTGGCAGCCTCCCCTCTGCCGGGCGGTACGGATGGCATGGGCGGCGCGGGCACACGGGCCGCCCGCACGGACGGGCGGCGTGGGCGACAGCCGGCGCGCAGAGGTTGAGGGGTACGGACATGGAGAGCGTCACCGCGGTCTTCGCCGGTACGGCATTCGCACTGTTCGGTGCCGCCCTCCTCATCTGGACGGGGGCGCGCACCATCCAGCGTGCGCCGGTCGCCCACGGTGTGAGCCCCGTCGCCTCCACCGCTCTCGCCACGGTCTTCGGCGTACTCTTCCTCGTTCTCGGCGTGTGGTGTTTCACCCGCGTCTGATCCGCCTCGCGGGCAGGGCCGGCGGCCGTCCCGCACACGCCCCGGCGGTGGCCCGAAACCCCGGGGCGGCAGCCGTGTGATGCGCGGACCGGGCAGTCCGGGCGGCAGGAATGGCGGAAGTCGGGTTACCGTTCGAGTGGCCGTTGCGGGCTTTTGCCGTTTGACACGGGGGCGGGTTGTACCGTCACACTCCGCAGCGACAGCACCGCGGGCAGCGTCACTGCGCTGCCCGGATGCCCACGAGTGCCGACCGGAGAGAAGAGCGAAGTTGTCCCCGACCAGCGAGACCGCAGGCCGCCGACTCGTCATTGTCGAGTCGCCTGCCAAGGCGAAGACGATCAAGGGCTATCTCGGCCCCGGATACGTCGTCGAGGCGAGCGTCGGGCACATCCGCGACCTGCCGAACGGCGCCGCCGAGGTGCCGGACGAGTACACCGGAGAGGTACGCCGTCTCGGCGTGGACGTCGACAACGACTTCCAGCCGATCTACGTCGTCAACGCCGACAAGAAAGCCCAGGTCAGGAAGCTCAAGCAGCTCCTCGCCGAATCCGACGAACTCTTCCTCGCCACCGATGAGGACCGCGAGGGCGAAGCCATCGCGTGGCACCTGCAGGAAGTCCTCAGGCCCAAGGTCCCGGTCCACCGGATGGTCTTCCACGAGATCACCAAGGACGCGATCCGGGCCGCCGTCGCCAACCCGCGCGAGCTGAACCAGCGCATGGTCGACGCCCAGGAGACCCGTCGCATCCTCGACCGTCTGTACGGCTACGAGGTCTCGCCGGTCCTGTGGAAGAAGGTCATGCCGCGGCTCTCCGCGGGCCGTGTCCAGTCCGTCGCCACCCGGCTCGTCGTCGAGCGGGAACGCGAGCGCATCGCCTTCCGTTCCGCCGAGTACTGGGACCTGACCGGCACGTTCGCCACCGGCCGCACCGGTGACGCCTCCGACCCCTCGACGCTCACCGCCCGCCTCAGCGCGGTCGACGGGCGCCGTATCGCCCAGGGCCGCGACTTCGGCCCGGACGGCCTGCTGAAGGCGGCGTCCGGCCAGACGCTGCACCTGGACGAGGCGAACGCCCGCGCCCTGGCCGCCGCGCTCGCCGACTCCACCTTCGCGGTCCGGTCGGTCGAGTCGAAGCCGTACCGGCGCTCCCCCTACGCCCCCTTCCGTACGACGACCCTCCAGCAGGAGGCGAGCCGCAAGCTCGGCTTCGGGGCCAAGGCCACGATGCAGGTGGCGCAGAAGCTGTACGAGAACGGCTTCATCACCTACATGCGTACGGACTCCACGACGCTCTCGGACACCGCGATCTCCGCGGCCCGGGCGCAGGTCACGCAGCTGTACGGGGCGAACTACCTCCCGGACAAGCCCCGCACCTACGCCGGGAAGGTCAAGAACGCGCAGGAGGCGCACGAGGCGATCCGCCCCTCCGGCGACCGCTTCCGCACCCCGGCCGAGACGGGCCTCACCGGTGACCAGTTCAGGCTGTACGAGCTGATCTGGAAGCGGACCGTCGCCTCCCAGATGAAGGACGCCGTCGGCAACTCCGTCACCGTGAAGATCGGCGGCCGGGCGAGCGACGGCCGGGACGCCGAATTCTCCGCGTCCGGCAAGACGATCACCTTCCACGGCTTCATGAAGGCGTACGTGGAAGGCGCGGACGACCCGAACGCCGAGCTGGACGACCGTGAGCGCCGGCTGCCGCAGGTCGCCGAGGGCGACGCGCTGACCGCCGACGAGGTCACGGTCGACGGCCACGCCACCAAGCCGCCGGCCCGCTACACCGAGGCCTCGCTGGTCAAGGAGCTCGAAGAGCGCGAGATCGGCCGCCCGTCGACCTACGCCTCGATCATCGGGACCATCCTCGACCGCGGCTACGTGTTCAAGAAGGGCACGGCCCTGGTGCCGTCGTTCCTCTCGTTCGCCGTGGTCAACCTGCTGGAGAAGCACTTCGGCCGGCTCGTCGACTACGACTTCACCGCACGCATGGAGGACGACCTCGACCGCATCGCGCGGGGCGAGGCCAAGTCCGTTCCGTGGCTGCGGCGCTTCTACTTCGGCGCGGGCGCCGAGGGCGCGGCCGGTGCGGGGGCGGCGTCCGACGCGGGCAACGGCGACGGCGACCACCTCGGCGGCCTGAAGGAGCTCGTCACCGACCTGGGGGCGATCGACGCCCGGGAGATCTCCTCCTTCCCGGTCGGCAACGACATCAAGCTCCGGGTCGGCCGCTACGGCCCGTACATCGAGCGCGGCGAGAAGGACTCCGAGGGCCACCAGCGCGCGGACGTGCCGGAGGAACTGGCGCCCGACGAGCTGTCCGTGGAGTACGCGGAGGAACTGCTCGCCAAGCCGAGCGGCGACTTCGAACTCGGCGCCGACCCCGTCACCGGGCACCAGATCATCGCCAAGGACGGGCGCTACGGCCCGTACGTCACCGAGGTGCTGCCCGAGGGCACGCCGAAGACGGGCAAGAACGCGGTGAAGCCGCGGACCGCGTCCCTCTTCAAGTCGATGTCGCCGGACACGGTGACCCTGGCCGACGCGCTCAAGCTGATGTCGCTGCCGCGGGTCGTCGGCGAGGACGCCGACGGCGTCGAGATCACCGCGCAGAACGGCCGCTACGGTCCGTACCTCAAGAAGGGGACGGACTCGCGCTCCCTCACGTCCGAGGACCAGCTCTTCGACATCACGCTCGACGAGGCCCTCGCGATCTACGCCCAGCCGAAGCAGCGCGGGCGGGCCGCCGCCAAGCCTCCGCTGAAGGAACTGGGCACGGACCCGGTGAGCGGCGCCCCGGTCGTGGTGAAGGACGGCCGCTTCGGCGCGTACGTCACCGACGGCGAGACGAACGCGACGCTGCGCACCGACGACAGCGTCGAGGACATCACGCCGGAGCGCGGCTACGAGCTGCTCGCCGAGAAGCGGGCCAAGGGGCCCGCGAAGAAGACGGCGAAGAAGGCCCCGGCCAGGAAGGCGCCCGCGAAGAAGGCGACGGCGGCGAAGAAGACAGCCGCCAAGACCACGGCCGCCAAGAAGACGACCGCCGCGAAGAAGACGACGGCGACCGCGAAGAAGACCGTGGCGAAGAAGGCACCGGCCAAGAAGGCCGTCCCCGCTTCGTCGACGGAGGACTGACCTCTTCGTAGGCACACACGGGGGAGGGGCCGGACGTGACGTCCGGCCCCTCCCCGTCCATGTGCGCACGGACGGGGGAATGTCCTCCCAGGGCGCTCCGCCCGGTGCCCCGGCGGCCGTATGTTCGGACGCGGCCCCCGGGCACCGCACCGCTCCCGATAGGCTGGGCGGATGACGCGAGCCGAGCAGCCACCGGTCGTGAGCCCCACCTCCGACACACTTGCCGCAGACTCACGCGAGCGCGCCGTACGAGCCCTGTTGCGCATCCCTCCGCTGAAGCGGTTGTGGAGCGCCCAGCTCGTCGGAAGTATCGGCGATTCACTCGCCCTTCTCGTGCTCGTGCTGTTGTCGCTGCAGGCGGCGGTCCTGGAGGGCTCCTTCGGGGCCGGATACCGCGGGGCGGCCTTCGCCGTCGCCGCCGTCTTCGGCGCCCGGATCATTTCCACCGTGCTCTTCGGAGCCGTACTGCTGGGGCCCCTGACGGCGCTCACGGCGCCAGGCGGTCCCGTGGACCGGCGCTGGCTGATGATCGGGGTGGACGGGCTGCGGCTCGCGCTGCTGGTCATCGCCCCGCTGTGGATCGACTGGATGCCGGACAAGGCACTCATGATGATCCTCGTCACGGTCTTCGTGACCGGTGCCGCCGAACGCCTGTGGACGGTGGCCAAGGAGAGCGCGGCCCCCGCGCTGCTGCCCGCCCCGCCCATCGAGGGCGCCGCCGTACGCCCGCTTCCCGACCACCTCGATCCACTGCGCAGGCTCTCCCTGCGGACAAACTTCCTGGCGATCCCCGCCGCCGCGGCCGTGCTCCTGGTCGCCGCGCTGATCGGCGATCTGCTCGGAACCGGGTTCGACTGGTTCTCCTTCCACCAGGCGGCCCTCGGCTCGTACGTCGCGGCCGGTCTCTTCTCGGCCTCGATCTCCGTCCTGTACTTCCTCGAACTGCCCGGCATCCCGACGCCCCGCCCGCGCTCGCCCCTGGAGGGCCTGCGCCGGCCGGCCACCGGAACGGGTACCGACAAGGGCCGCACCGGCAGCATCCCGCTGGTCGTCGGCGTGTGCGCCGCGGTCGCCGGGGCCATCGCCGCCGCCGCCGCGGTCTCCGTGCTGCACGCGGCCGACCTGGGTGGCGGACCCGCCACCTTCGCCCTGCTGATCCTCGTCCTGACCGGTGGAACCGCGCTGGGCATCCGTACCGCGCAGAAGGTGCTGCCCACCCTGTCGCGACGTCGGCTGCTGGCCCTGGCCACCGCCGTCACCGGAGTGGCGCTCCTCGCGCTCGGCCTGGTCCCGGACACGGCGACCGGTCTGCTGATCGCGCTGCTCGCCGGTTACGCGGCAGGCGTCACCGCCCACATCGGGCACGCCGTGATCGAGCAGGAGACCGAGGAGGTCCGGCGGGCCAGGACCACCGAGCACCTCCAGGCCGTCGTCCGGGTGCTCGTCGCGCTCGGCGCGGTGGGCGGTCCGCTGCTCGCCGCCGCCATCGGACGGCACCGCCTGGGCTCCGGCGAGTTCGTCTTCGCGCACGGCGGAGCCGCCTTCGCTCTGATGCTCATCGGCGCGCTGCTGCTGCCCGCGGCCGTGGTCGTCCTCGCCAAGACGGACGACCGCGCCGGGGTGCCGCTCCGCCGCGACCTGCGTGAGGCGCTGCGCGGCGGCGGAGACCCGGACGTCGCCCCCGCCGCGACCGGCTTCTTCCTCGCCCTGGAGGGCGGCGACGGAGCCGGCAAGTCCACCCAGGTCGAGGCGCTCGCCGACTGGATCAGGGCCAAGGGCCACGAGGTCGTCGTGACGCGCGAGCCGGGGGCCACCCCGGTCGGCAAGCGGCTGCGTTCGATCCTGCTCGACGTGTCGTCGGCCGGGCTGTCGAACCGCGCGGAGGCCCTGCTGTACGCCGCCGACCGCGCCGAGCACGTCGACTCGGTCGTCCGTCCGGCGCTGGAGCGCGGTGCGATCGTCATCTCGGACCGTTACATCGACTCGTCCGTCGCCTACCAGGGTGCGGGCCGCGATCTCTCCCCGACCGAGATCGCCCGGATCTCGCGGTGGGCGACGAGCGGTCTCGTACCGCATCTGACGGTGCTTCTGGACGTCGACCCGGAGACGGCACGGGAACGCTTCACCGAGGCGCCCGACCGGCTGGAGTCCGAGCCGGCCGAATTCCACACCCGGGTGCGGTCCGGCTTCCTCACCCTCGCGGCGGCGGACCCCACCCGCTACCTGGTGGTGGACGCCGGCCAGGAGCCGGAGACGATCACCACCGTCGTGCGCCACCGGCTCGACCGGCTCCTCCCGCTCTCCGAGGCCGAGATCAAGGCCCAGGAGGAGGCGCGCAGGGCGGCCGAGGAGGAGGCCCGGCGCAAGGCCGAGGAAGAGGCGGCCCGCAAGGCCGAGGAGGAGCGGCTGGAGCGTGAGCGACAGGCTCAGCTCGCCAAGCTCCGTGCCGAGGAGGAGGAGCGCAAGCGCCGCGAGGAGGAGGAGGCGCGGCAGCGCGAGGCCGAGCGGCAGGCCGAGGAAGCGCGGCAGCGCGCGGAGGACGCCCGCCGCCGTGCCGAGGAGGAGCGGGCCCGCCTGGAGGCAGAGGACCGGGTGCGCGAGGCCGAGCAGGCGCGGCTGCGTCAGCAGGCCCAGGAAGAGGCCAGGCTCCGCCAGGAGGCGGAGGAACTGCGCCTGGAGAAGCAGCGCAAGGCGGAAGAGGCCCTCGTACGGGCCGAGGAGGCCCGGCGCAGGGCCGAGGCCGAGGCGGCCACCCGTGCCGAGGCAGAAGCGGCGAGGAAGCGGTCCGAGCAGTCGGCGCGGTCCGCGCGGTCCGCCCCGTCCGTACCGGACAACGAGCTCACGATTCCGACCCCGGTCGTGAACCCGAACGAGATCACCCAGCCGGTGCCGCTCACCCCGTCCGCGGACCGTCCGGTCCGTGACGCGGAGGAGACGACCGTCCTGCCGCCGGTCCGGGACGAGGACGAGACGACCGTCCTGCCGCCCGTCCGGGACGAGGACCCGGCGGACCGCGTGCCGCCGGGTGTCTTCCGTGACCAGCGCCGTGCGGAGCCCGCCGAGAACGAGAACGAGCGCACGCGCGAACTGCCGCAGGTCGGCGAGGACCCGCGGGCGGGACGGTCGGCCCAGGACCGATCCGGCCGCCCGAAGCGTCCTCGCCCCGACTGGGCGGAGAAGACGCCGCTCGACGATCTGCCGACGCTGGCCGACGAACTGCTCGGTGGCCAGGACGACGACCGTGACCAGGGCCGGGGCGGTCGCCGGCCGCGCGGCTGAGGACGCTTCCGAAAGCCCCCGGCCGCCATGGCCGGGGGCTTTCCCGTCCGCTCTCGGCCATGCGGACGGGCCATGCGGCCATGCGGACGGGGGGCGCGGAAGGCGCAAGGCCGGGAATGTCAGAGCCTTCCCGCACAATGGGATCCGGCTTTCTCCGCACCACACCACCGGAAGGGCGGCGACCCATGACCGTATGGGACGACCTGGTCGGCCAGGACCGAGTGCAGCAGCAGCTCGGTGCCGCCGCACGGGACGCCGACGCGCTGGTCACCGCCAACTCCACGGGGCAGCCGGTCCCCCCGGGATCGAAGATGACCCATGCCTGGCTCTTCACGGGCCCTCCCGGCTCCGGCCGGGCCACCGCGGCCCGTGCCTTCGCCGCCGCCCTCCAGTGCACCAGCCCGGACCGGGCCCTGGGCGGGGCACCGGGCTGCGGCTTCTGCGACGGCTGCCACACGGCGCTGATCGGCACCCACGCGGACGTCGAGGTCATCCGCACGGACCTGCTCTCGATCGGCGTGAAGGACACCCGTGAGCTGGTCCGCCGCGCCCAGCTCTCCCCGGCCGTCGGCCGCTGGCAGGTCATCGTCCTGGAGGACGCCGACCGCCTCACCGAAGGCGCGGGAAACGTCCTGCTGAAGGCCGTGGAGGAGCCCGCCCCCCGCACGGTGTGGCTGCTCTGCGCGCCCTCTCTGGAGGACGTGCTGCCCACGATCCGCTCCCGCTGCCGTCACCTCACGCTGCGTACGCCGCCGGTCGACGCCGTCGCCGACGTGCTGATCCGGCGTGACGGCATCGACCCCGAGCGGGCCGCGTCCGCCGCCCGCGCCACCCAGGGGCACATCGGCCGTGCGCGCCGCCTCGCCACGGACGAGCGGGCCCGTGCCCGCCGTGCCGCCGTGCTCAAGCTCCCGTTGCGCGTCCATGACGTCGGCGGCTGCCTCAAGGCCGCCCAGGAGTTGGTCGATACGGCCGGCGAGGACGCCAAGGAGCTCGCCGAGGGGGTCGACGTCAAGGAGACCGAGGACATGAAGGCGGCGCTCGGCGCCGTCGCCGGGGGCCGGATGCCGCGCGGCACGGCGGGGGTGATGAAGGAGCTGGAGGACAGGCAGAAGCGCCGCAAGACGCGTACCCAGCGCGACAGCCTCGATCTCGCCCTCACCGAGCTCACCGGCTTCTACCGTGATGTCCTGGCGATCCAGCTCGGCTCGCGGATCGCCATCGCGAACACCGATGTGCAGGACTCCCTCGACCGGATCGCCGAGTCGTCGACCGCCGAGCGCACCCTGCGGCGGATCGAGGCCGTGATCGCCTGTCGCCGGGCGCTCGACCGCAATGTGGCGCCGCTGCTCGCGGTGGAGGCGATGACGATGGCGCTCCGGGCGGGCTGACCCGGGAGGGCGACACGCCCACGTCTGCGGATTCGTACAGCATGCATGCGAATTCACCCGTATGAGTAGGGAATCGGTTGAGTCGTCACCCGGCGGCTACGCTCCGGGGATGGACACCAGGCGCCTGCTCCGCATCTTCGCCACCGCGCTCGGCACGGCCGGCCTCCTCGTCTCCGGCTGCAGCAGCGGCGGTTCGGCGCCCAGCGCGTCGGCGACGGGTTCGGCCGCCGCCGAGGACCTGGAGCCGTACTACGGGCAGAAGCTGCGCTGGCGGGACTGTGGCGTGGAGGGCTTCCGTTGCACGACGATGAAGGCCCCGCTGGACTACGGCAAGCCGGACGGCGGCGACGTCGACCTGGCCGTCTCCCGCAAGAAGGCCACCGGCCCGGGCAAGCGGATCGGCTCGCTCCTGGTGAATCCCGGCGGCCCCGGCGGCTCGGCCGTCGGCTACCTCCAGGGGTACGCGGCCATCGGCTACCCCGCCCCGGTCCGCGCCCGGTACGACATGGTGGCGATCGACCCGCGCGGAGTGGCCCGGAGCGAGCCCGTCACCTGCCTGACCGGTAAGCAGATGGACGCCTACACGCAGGTGGACCAGACCCCCGACGACGACGCCGAGACCACGAAGCTGAGGAAAGCCTTCGACACGTTCGCGAACGGCTGCGAGAAGCGTTCCGGCGAGATCCTCCCGCACGTCTCCACGGTCGAGACGGCCCGGGACATGGACATCCTGCGCTCCCTCCTCGGCGACGAGAAGCTGCACTACGTGGGTGCCTCGTACGGCACGTTCCTCGGCGCGACGTACGCCGACCTGTACCCCGACAGGGTGGGCCGCCTCGTCCTCGACGGGGCCATGGACCCCTCCCTCCCCGCGATCGACATCAACAGGGACCAGACCGCGGGATTCGAAGGGGCGTTCCAGTCCTTCGCCGCGGACTGCGTGAAGCAGCGGGACTGCCCGCTCGGCACCACGTCCACCGCCGGCGCCGCGACCTCCCTCAAGAAGCTGTTCGCCGACCTGGACGCCGAGCCCGTCCCGACCGGCGAGACCCGGGAGCTGGGTGAGTCCCTGGCGACCACCGGTGTGATCGCCGCGATGTACGACGAGTCCGCCTGGCCCCAGCTCCGCGAGGCGCTCGCCGCGGCGCGGCGCGGCGACGGCTCCGGTCTCCTCGCCCTGGCCGACAGCTACTACGAGCGTGAGCCGAGCGGGAAGTACGCGAACCTGATGTTCGCCAACGCCGCGGTGAACTGCCTCGACCTGGCCCCCGCATTCACCGGCCCCGCCGAGGTCGAGGAAGCGCTCCCCGCCTTCGAGGAGGCCTCCCCGGTCTTCGGCAGGGGCTTCGCCTGGGCGGCCCTGAACTGCGGCTCCTGGCCCGTCGAGCCCACCGGCACCCCGCACCGCACCGAGGCGGAGGGCGCCGACCCGATCGTCGTGGTCGGCACCACCCGCGACCCGGCCACCCCGTACAAGTGGGCCGAGTCCCTCGCGGAGCAGCTCTCCTCCGGCACCCTGCTCACCTACGTGGGTGACGGACACACGGCGTACGGCCGGGGCAGCGACTGCGTCGACACGGCGATCAACACCTACCTGCTGGAGGGAACCCCGCCCAAGGACGGAAAGAAGTGCTCCTGACCTGCGGATACGGCCACGGGAGCGGGCGGTACGGAGCACCCCTCGAAACTGTGTAGACTTGGCGTCGCTGCTGTCGCACCATGGTGCGACAGAGAGCGTGCCGCCTTAGCTCAGCTGGCCAGAGCAACGCACTCGTAATGCGTAGGTCTCGGGTTCGAATCCCGAAGGCGGCCCTGCAGAAGCCCCAGGACTCACTCGCCGTGACCTGGGGCTTTTGTTTGTTCTCAGACGGATCGACGCCGTTCCCCGGAGGGATTTGCGGCCTCTCTCCGGGGATCGCGGCCAGGGGAACGCCGGCCCGGTGCCGTCCTCAGCCGGCGGACGCCTCCCGGATGACCGCGTAGGGCGGGGCGGCGGCCAGGTAGAAGTGGTCGCCGGGCAGTGTCACCCTGCGGAAGGGTCCCCGGGTCGACTCAGCCCAGGCGTCGGCCTGGGCGGCGGTGACCCTGGGGTCCGACTCCCCGACCAGTGCGGTGACGGGGCAGCCCAGCGGTGCCCGGTCACCGGCCGTGTAGGCGGAGAGCATCCGGAAGTCCGCCCCGATGTAGGGCATCACCAGTTCCATGAATTCGGGGTTGCGCAGCAGTTCCGCGTCAGTGCCGCCCAGTTCGACGAGATTGCGGGCGATGGACTCGTCGTCCCACCGGGCTGCCGCGGCGGCATCACCTCGCATCAGGTGCGGGGCCCGGGCGCCGGACGCGAACAGATGCGTCGTGCCGAACCCGTCCTCCTCCAGTGCGCAGGCGGTCTCGTACGCGACGATCGCGCCCATGCTGTGGCCGAAGAACGCCGTGGGCCGGCTCTCCACCAAGGGGCGGAGAGCCGCGGCGATCTGTCGTGCCATCGCTCTCAGATCGGTGGCCGGCGATTCGGATATGCGATCGGCCCGCCCCGGGTAGCAGACCGCGTGGGGCTCGAACCCGTCGAGTGCCTTGCCCCATCCGCGGTAGAAGGAGGGTGAGCCCCCGGCGTGAGGGAAGTACACCAGCCGCTGCCCCGCGGAGGGCCGCGACTCCATGCACCGTGTCCAGACCATTCCGCCTCCAGGGCCGCTACCGGGCGCCCGCGCGGGCGCACTCCTGAGCGATCAACCCTACGTGGACAGCGGACCGGCACCTGGTGACCGGGGGACAGCCCGGGCCCCTCCCGCCTCCGGCTAGAAGGGTGTCAGCGTCAGCCGGGCGCCCGTCGGCGCGGTGTCCTGGATGTACGAGGCGAAGTCGGCCACGTCGTCGAAGGCGAAGCCGTACGGCTTGCCGTCCTGTGTGGCCGCGTGGATCGCCCCGGAGTAGTGGTTGGTGAGCGGCGAGGTCCGGCAGAAGGCGGCCGGGTCCGTGGTGGGCTGCGCGGGGTGGCTGATCAGCGTGGAGCGATTGAAGCCGGCGCCCAGGACGGCCGCGAGGGGACCGGTGGTGCCGTCGTTGGGTGCGGCCAGCCTGCCGTCGCAGAACAGCACGTCACGGGTGGACGGCCGGTGTCAGGTCTGGAGCCGGGCACGTGAAGCCGGTGGCACGCGCGGAAGGACACGCGGGAGCGATGTCTGAGAGCGCTCTCGCCCTACGGTGCACGCCCGCCGACGGAGCCCGATGCTATGCGGGCGAACCGGCGCGGCCAACTGTGGTGCCCGCGATGAGAACGCCCTGACCTGCGGCGACTTGGGCAAGCATCCCGAGGTCCGGATCGCTTGAGCCGCCTTCAACTCGCGCTTGAGTCCGGGCACCCCGTTAGCCTCCTGCCGATGGGCTTCACCGACTTCGCACGCAAGGTCCGTGATCCCCCCTGCCGTACGGGCACCGGGTGGTCCCGCTCCGGTCCTGCGGCCGGCTGTCCCGGCCGATCACCTTGGAGGTGACGGTAAGTTACCTCGCGCACAAGGCGGGCCCACGAGCCGCCCGCACACCGGGACGCCCCGGCGGCGTACTTTCGCCATCGGGACCTGCGGCGTGTGGTGGGGCTGATACGCGTGGCGGGCGCGGACCATGACGGACGACCAGGGGGAGACGAGTGGGCATGAGCGACGGTGCGGGAGTGGCGGAATACGAGGGGACGGGACCGGCCGAGGATGCGGGAACGGCCGTAGGCCTGGGATCGGGCGAGGGCGTCGGGGACCTGCCGGGGCCGCTCGTCGGTGCCGACTGGCTCGCGGTGCGGGTCGGGCGGCCGGGCCTCGTGGTCCTCGACGCCTCGGTGGGGGCGCATCGCGCAGCGGGGTGCCGGATCCCGGAGGCCCGTCGCTTCGACATCGACGGTGCGCTGTCCGACCATGCCGGGCCCCTTCCCCACACGATGCCCGGTGCCGTGCGGTTCGCCGAGGAGATGCGGGCCCTGGGGATCGATGACGCGGACACCGTCGTCGTCTACGACACCGCCGGGATCTACTCCGCCGCGCGTGCCTGGTGGATGCTGCGCGCGATGGGCTTCGACCGGGTCGCGGTGCTCGACGGAGGCCTGCCCGCCTGGACCGCGGCAGGGCTGCCGGTGGAGGACCGTGCGCCCGGCGGCACCGGGCGCACCGGTGACTTCACCGCGCGCCCGCGCGCCGGGTGGCTGGTCGGCAGCGGCGCGGTTTCGGCGGCCCTCGCGGACCCGGGAGCGGCCGTACTCGACGCCCGCTCCCGCGAACGGTTCGCCGGTACGGGGACCGAGCCGCGTCCGGGACTGCGGGCCGGCCACATGCCCGGGGCGCTGAATCTGCCGTTCGGCGAGATCCAGCGCGACGGCCGGATGCTTCCGGCGGACGAACTCCGTGACGCCTTCCGCGCCTTGGCCGGGGAACGGGAGCGGCTCGTCGTCAGCTGCGGATCGGGCGTCACCGCCTGCGTCCTCGCCCTGGGCGCCGAACTCGCCGGATACCGCGACGTGTCCGTGTACGACGGTTCGTGGAGCGAGTGGGGCCGGCCTTCGGAACTGCCGGTCGAGACAGGCCCGTAGGGCTGTCCGGCAGGGGCAGGGTCCTCCCGCAGGGCTGTCCCGCAGGGCCCTCCCGCAGGGCTGTCCCGCACGGGAATGAGTGCCGCGACCCGCACGCTCTGAGTACCCGCGCGCATGCCGAGGCCGGGCCGTCCGCCGCAGGGTGGAGGCACGTACTCCGCAGTACCGAAAGGCAGCCGCGCATGTTCCCGGCATCCCCGGCCCCCCTCGCCCCACCCGTGGCGCGCCCCCGCCCCGTCCGCACCCGGATGGTCGTCCTGGTCGCCCTGATCTGGTGCGTTCCCGTCGCCGCCCTCGGCATGTCGGCCTTCCTGGTGCTCATGGTGGCGCTCTGGGGTGCGGCCTCCGGGGAGTCCCCCGTGGCGTTCCTGCTGGGGGCGGCCGGGGCGGTCGCGGTCGGCGCCGCCGTCCTGGCCGCGCTGTACCGCGCCCCCTTCCTGCGCCGCATGAGCCCCATGGGCCGGATCGCCCTGCTCGGCGTGGTGGTGTGGCCGTTCCCGGTCGTCGCGCTGGCGTACGCCCTCAACGGCTGAGCGGGCGCCGGATCACTCGCGGGAGCCCACCACCTCGACCGGTCTCGTGCGCAGGGCGGCTGCCGCGCGTGGTCGTGCCCTGGGCTGCCGTGGGCGGGGTGCTGGCCGCGAGCGCCGTCCTCGCCCCGGTCGCCGCCGTGCTGCCCGTTCACCTCGCCAGGTTCGCGACCAGTGCCGCCGCGTCGTCGAGCACCGCCGTCTCCCGCGCGGTCAGCCCGGGGTCCGCCGCGCGGCGGGCGGTGGCGAGGGCGAGGGCTTCGGCGGGGACCCCGCCGTCGACGTCGAGGCAGACCACCAGGTCGGCGAGCAGACCGTGGACCAGCTCGCCCGAAAAGGGGCCGGGGGCGAGCGCGACCTGGGCCAGGATCAGCGAGGACATGGCCCGGTCCAGCGCGGGAGGCCCCTCGGCCGCCGTGTGCCAGTCGGTCACCACGGCCCCGCGCGCCGTCAGCATCACGTTCTCCGGGTGCAGGTCCAGATGCAGGATCCGGTCCGTCGGTTCCTGGGAGATGCGCGGCGGGATCGCGTGCAGCTCCCGCAGGAGCCGTGCCAGCAGGTCGGCGCCCTCCGCCCCGGTGAGCGTGCCCGCCACCAGCGCCTCGGACATGGTCGGCCCGTTCAGCCGCTGCATCACCAGGTCCGTCGGCAGCGCCTCACCGGCCGGCGGACCGATGCGCGGGACGGCGAATCCGGACGCGGCGAGGTAGGAGATCACGGCGAGTTCCGTCGTGGCGTCGGTTCCGTGGCGGTAGCGGCGCAGGACCCAGGTGTCGTCGAGTGCGAACACATCGGCGGTGCGTCCCGAGCCCAGCAAAGGGCCTATGTGCATGAGGGGAAACCTACCCGGGCCTTCGCACGAGGGGGAGTCACCAGCGCATGTGGACATCCTCGGCCCAGCCCAGCAGCTGCTCCACGGCGATCTCGGTGCCGTCATCGGTGCGGATCCGGCCGTTGTAGTGGCCGAAACACTGGTCGGTGCGGTTGGCGATCAGTCCGACGTCCGTGTGCGCGGACCGGTTGTGGAACGGGGTGAACGTCAGGTCCACCTGACCGGACTTCGGCGCCCGCACGGTCCAGGGGGCCAGCAGGTCGGAGGCGGACCAGCTCCAGTCCAGCTCCTCACCGATCTTGGTGAGCCCGCCGTCCACGCAGAGGCCGTTCTCGGTGGACCCGGTGCCCTCCGTCCACCGCCCGCCGAACTGCAGGCCGACCGTGTGCCCGTCCGTACGCCCGGACGCGGCGCCCCAGTTCCAGTCGACCGAGCGCGGCCAGCGCCCGCGCCCGTGGTCCAGGACGGCCCAGGTCCCGTCGTCACCCCCGCCGAAGTCGAGGAGCTCGCCGCCGATCCGGACCCGGCCCGCGGCGGGGAGCGCGGTGTGCTTGGAGGTGTACTGGAAGCGCTGCTCGCTCCAGGGCACGACCACGGACAGCGATTCGTGGCCCTCCGGCCGCGCGACCAGGATGTCGGCCTCCAGCGGCAGCCGGTCCGGGGTCAGACAGCGGGCCCGCAGCCGGGTCCCGGCGTTCTCGTCCCGGATCTCGACACGGACCTTGCCGCCGGTCGGCCGCGCGGGGCCGACCGCCACGTCCTCGGAGCCCGGTGCCCCGGCGACGGTGTCCGGAAGACGGACGCCAAGGCCCGCGGGGACGATCGAGGAGCACTCGAACTCGCGCCCCCCGGGCCCGTACTCCAGGACGTAGACGGTGTTCAGCGCCAGGAAGTCGAGGTCGCTCACGGTCAGCGCCACCAGATGGGTGGGCGTGGTCACGCACCAGTACTCCCACCGCTTCGTCCGGCCCCACCCGCGCAGATTGGCTCGGTGCAGCGGTTTCCTGGACCAGCCGACCGCCGCCGGGTTCAGGGAGCCGTCGGGCAGACAGAGGTCGACGGGCTTGGTGATCTCGTGCTCGTGCGTCGCCATGGGCGGAGCCTATAGCGGACGGCGGACCGTACCCGGATACCGCTCCGGCCCGCACCGGCGAAGGGCGCGGAGGAGACGGCAGTGCGCGGAGCTGCTCGGAGACACCCCATAACGCGACGGTAGGGGGCGGACGGGATCTCCTCGGCCCGGTTGTGCGCGGCTACCTTTTCGGCAATTCCCCACCTCCTGCCGGGCTCCACGCCCCCGGAGTCCAACCCCCTTGAGAACAAGGAGAGTTACGTGGAGAGAACCATGCTCCGCAGACGCGCACTCGCCGCAGGTACCGCCGCCTTCGCGGTGGGCGCGCTCGCCCTCGCCGGGCTGACCGGCATCGCCTCGGCCGACCCGTCGGGCAGCGCGGTACCGGCCGCGGCCGACCGGCTTCCGCCCGGGCTGATCGAGGCCATGGGGCGCGACCTCGGCCTCGACGCCGCCGAGGCGAAGACGCGGATAGCCAACGAGTACCGGGCGGCGTCCGTCGCCGCAGGGCTGGAGAAGTCCCTCGGCGCCGACTTCGCCGGAGCGAGGGTGAGCGGCGACACGGCCGTCCTCACCGTCGCCACCACCGACCGGGCCGATGCCGCCAGGATCACCGCCGCAGGGGCCCGGGCCGAGGTCGTTGACCACAGCCTGGACCGCCTCGACTCGGCCAAGGCCGCCCTGGACGAGGTGGCGTTGGAGGAAGCACCTCAGGACGTGCCCTCCTGGTACGTCGACGTGCGCACCAACCGTGTGGTCGTCAACGCCGCGCGTACCGCGGCGGCGGAAGCCTTCCTGACGGCCGCGGGGGTCTCCCGCGACCTGGTCCAGGTCAACCGGTCGGCCGAGCGGCCCCGCGCCTACGCGGACCTGCGCGGCGGCGACGCGTACTACATGAACGGCTCTGGCCGCTGTTCCATCGGCTTCCCCGTGAAGCGCGGCACCCGGAACGGGCTTCGTCACCGCCGGCCACTGCGGAACGCCCGGTGTGACCACCACCGGCGTCAACCAGCAGGCACAGGGCTCCTTCCAGGGCTCCACCTTCCCCGGCCGCGACTACGCGTGGGTCGCCACCAACGCCAACTGGACGCCCCGCGCCCTGGTGAACGGCCACGGCAACGGCGACGTGACCGTCACCGGCTCCACCCAGTCCGTGGCGGGCGCCTCGGTCTACCGCTCCGGTTCCACGACGGGCTGGCACTGCGGCACGATCCAGCAGCACGGCACCAGCGTCACCTACCCGGAGGGCACCATCTCCGGCGTGACCCGCACCACCGTCTGCGCCGAACCGGGCGACTCCGGCGGCTCGTTCATCTCCGGCAGCCAGGCACAGGGGGTCACCTCGGGCGGCTCCGGCAACTGCTCCCAGGGCGGTACGACGTACTACCAGCCGGTCAACCCCGCGCTCCAGGCGTACGGCCTGACCCTGGTCACCAGCGGTACGCCGACGGACCCGCCCACCGACCCGACCGACCCGCCGACCGAGCCGGGCGGGACCTGGGCCGCCGGCACGACGTACGCCACCGGAGCCGTCGTGACGTACGGGGGCGCGAGCTACCGCTGCCTCCAGGGCCACCGGGCGCAGGCCGGCTGGCAGCCGCCGAACGTGCCCGCGCTGTGGCAGCGGACCTGACGCCACTGCCCGTCCCGCCCCCGGACCCGGCGTCCCGCTCCCAGGAGACCGATCCCTCCGGGCACTCCGAGTACACCGAACACACCGAGGAATCAGCCATGACCGAGAGATCAGCCGCCCCCCCGGAAGGTTCCGACGGCACCTCCCCCGCCGGCTCCCGCGGCCGTCCGATCAGCCGGAAGAGCCTCCTCAGGGCGGCCGTCGCCGCGGGCGCCGTGCCCCTGGTCGCGGGCGGAGGCGTCGCACTCGCCCGGGACACCGGCTCGGACGGCATCCCCCCGGCCCTCACCCCGGCCTGCGACGACGGGGACGGGCCGACCCACGAGCAGATGGAGGGCCCGTACTTCAAGCCCAATTCGCCCCTGCGCACCAGCCTGGTGACATCGGGCACCCCCGGCACTCCGCTCACGGTGAGCGGCTACGTCTTCGGCCGGGCCTGCAAGCCCCTGTCGGGGGTGCTCCTCGACTTCTGGCAGGCGGACGCCAACGGCGCGTACGACATGGCGGGGTTCGCCTTCCGCGGCCACCAGTTCACCGACCGGAACGGTGCCTTCACCCTGACCACGGTCGTGGCGGGCCTGTACCCCGGCCGCACCCGGCACATCCATGTGAAGGCCCAGGCGCCGGGTCAGCGCGTGCTGACCACCCAGCTGTACTTCCCGGGTGAGCCGCGCAACAACACCGACGCCCTCTACGATCCGGCACTCCTGATGAACGTCCGTGCCGCGGGTTCCGGGCGGCAGGGCACCTTCGACTTCGTCCTCGACGTCGCGCGGACGCCCGACCCCACCGATCCGCCGACCGACCCGCCGGGCACCGGCTGGAAGGCCGGGACCTCCTACCGCGCGGGCGACCGCGTCACCTACGACGGCGTCACCTACCGCTGCCTCCAGGCACATTCGGCCATCGCCGGGTGGGAACCGCCGCAGGTCCCCGCGTTGTGGGAACGCGGGTAGATATGCGGCGACGGCCCGGACCGGGACACCCTCCCGGTCCGGGCCTTCCGGCGCGCCCGTACGCCGGCACGCAACCCCCCGCGCGGAGGCGAGCCGTCCCTACTTGGCGTCGGAGTACCGCTCGACGACCACCGTGGTGAACGGGAAGCGGACCGGGGTCTCGCCGAACGCGATGCGCCCGGCCAGCTCCCCGGCCTCCCGGATCGCCTCCACCACCGCGGGGGCCTCGTCCGCCGGGCAGTGCACGATCACCTCGTCGTGCTGGAAGAACACCAGCTCGGCACGCATCCCCCCGGCCGCGAGCGTCTGCCGCAGCGCCGCGAGGAGCAGCAGCGCCCAGTCGGCGGCGCTGCCCTGGACGACGAAATTGCGCGTGAAGCGGCCCCGCGCCCGGGTGTTCGACGAGGCGTACCCCGGCGTGAACCCGTACTCCCCGGAGCTCTCGGCGGGCGGCGTCTCCTCGCTCTCCTGCGGGATGCCCGCCTCCTCGTCCTCGCCCGCCCCGGCCGCGGGCGGGCTCGTCCGGCCCAGCCACGTACGCACGAGACGGCCTTCCTCGCCCGCCTTCGCCGCGTCGTCCACATAGGCGACGGCGAGCGGGAACCGCCGCCGCAGGGCCGCCAGGTTCTTGAGGCCGTCGCCGGACGTCTGCCCGTAGACCGCGCTCAGCAGGGCGAGCTTGGCGTGCTCACGGTCGCCCTGGAACGCCCGGTCGGACAGGGCCTTGTAGAGGTCGCCCTCATGACCGGCCACCTCCATCAGCCCCCGGTCGCGGGAGATCGCGGCCAGCACCCGCGGCTCCATCTGGTCGGCGTCCGCCACGACCAGCCGCCAGCCCTCGTCGGCGACGACCGCCTGCCGTATGACCTTGGGGATCTGCAGGGCGCCGCCGCCGTTGGTCGTCCAGCGCCCGCTGACCGTGCCGCCCGGCTGGTACTCCGGGCGGAAACGGCCCTCGCGCACCCAGTCCTGGAGCCAGCCCCAGCCGTGGGCCGTCCAGATGCGGTACAGCTTCTTGTAGCGGATCAGGGGTTCCACCGCCGGGTGGTCGAGCCCCTCCAGCTCCCAGCGCCGCGTCGACTTCACCTTGATCCCGGCCTGCGCGAACGCCTTCACCACATCGGCGGGAAGGTCGGGGCGCACCCGCCTCCCGAAGGCCGCCGACACCTCGTCCGAGGCCTCGGCCAGCCTGCGCGGCTCGCCGCCGCCCGCGTAGCGCTCGCCCAGGAGTTCGCCCAGCACCTCGCGGTGCACGTCGGCCCGCCAGGGGAGCCCGGACCTGTTCATCTCGGCGGCGACCAGCATCCCGGCGGACTCTGCGGCGGTGAGCAGCCGCATCCTGCCCGGGTGCTCGGCCGCGTCGTGCCGGCGCAGCTGCTCCGCGTAGACCTGGAGGAGCGCCTCGAACGGCACGTCCGTGCCGGCCCGCGGTTCGAAGAGGGAGGACTGGGATCCCGGTTCCGCCGAACGGGGCGGCGGATCGGGCGGCACGGGGGCGTTGCACAGCCGGGCCCAGGCCGCGGCGGCGGAACGGGGCTCGCCGAGGCGTCCCTCGTGGCCGAGCAGCAGCAGCTCGGCACACTCCATGTCGTAGCACCGCTCGACGCGCACGCCCGCCGCGAGCAGCCGGGGGTAGATCTCGGCGGTCGACCGCCAGACCCACCGGACCACGTCGGGGCGGGAGCGAACGGACTCGACGAGGTCGGGTTCGGCCAGGACGGGACCCGCGGGCAGGCCGTCGCGCTCCAGCGGCACCAGGAGAGCGCCCCCGGCCTCCGTGGAGGCCACAGCCCAGCGTTCGGTCATGGGCCGAGTCTGGCACCCGCCACTGACAGCCGACCCGCACACACCACGCACCCGCCACCGGGGCCCCCGCCGCCCACCGCGCCCCGCCACCCGCCGTGGACCAGCTCGCCGCGCGAGCGCCCGCCGCAGCCGCGAGGATTCTCGCGGGACGCGTGGCGCGTACCGGAGGCGGGCGGGCAGGCGCGGAGGAGACGGTGATGGAAGCGATCGTGTACGAGGAGTTCGGCGGCCCCGAGGTACTGCGCCTCACCTGGGTCGACGACGTCCATCCCGGCCCCGGGCAGATCCGGGTGGCGGTCAGGGCCGCCGGGGTCAACCCGGTCGATCACAAGATCCGCAACGGGTGGATGGAGGCCGCCTTCCCCACCCCGCTGCCCGCCACACCCGGCAGCGAGTTCGCCGGGGTCGTCGACGAGACGGGCGAGGGCGTCACCGGGCCGGCGGTCGGTGACGAGGTGCTCGGCCGCAGTGTCACCGGCGCGTACGCGGCGTACGTGCTGGCGGACGCGGGGGCCGTCGCACCCAGGCCGGAGGGGCTCGGCTGGGAGGAGGCCGCGGCCCTGCCGGTCGCGACGGCCACCGCCGCCCGGGTGCTGGACGAACTCGCGGTGGCCGAGGGCGACACCCTGCTGCTGCACGGGGCGGCCGGTGCGGTCGGCTCCGCCGCCGTCCAGCTCGCCACCGCCCGGGGTGCCACGGTCGTCGGGACGGCGTCGCCGGCCAACCACGACTACCTCCGGGTGCTCGGCGCGGTCCCGGTGGCGTACGGGCAGGGGCTGGTGGAACGGGTGCGCGCGGCGGTGCCGCAGGGCGTGGACGCGGTGTTCGACGCCGCGGGCAAGGGGGCGCTGGCCGACTCGGTCGAGCTGCGCGGCGGCACCGACCGCGTCGTCACCATCGCCGACGCGGACGCGGCGAAGTACGGCGTGGCGTTCTCGGCGGGCGGAGGCGCGTCCGCGTACGAGGGCGAACGGCTCGCGGAGTACGCGGCCATGGCCGCGGTCGGCGAGCTGCGGATCCCGGTCGCGCAGACGTTCGCGCTCCGGGACGCTGCCAGGGCCCAGGAACTGAGCGAGGCCGGACACGTACGCGGCAAGCTCGTGCTGCTGCCCGGGCTCCCCGGGGAGCGGCCGGACACCGGCCGCCGCCTACCCTGACCTGATGGAATCGGTGATCGACCAGGCGTGTGCGGCGGCCCTCTACGCGGACGGCGACGCGGGCCTCGACGCCGGTGCCTCCCTCCTCGCCGCCGACCCCTCGGCCGACGAGGAGCTGCACCGGCGCGGCGAGGAGTTCGTCCGGCGCGCCTGGTCGCGGGGCTGGCAGCCCGCCGACCTCGTCCGCTTCGTCCGGCGCGAACTGGACGGGACGGGGGCCGCCCTCGTCTCCGCGCTGATCACCGCGGAGACCGCGCGGTACGGGCGGCTCCCGCCGCGCTGGGCCGACCAGCTCGCCGCCCTGCCCGCGCCGGAGCCGCGCAACCGGCCCGACCGCTTCACGTACGCCTCCGCGGTCCTGGAGCTGTACCGCCTGCTGCTGCGGCTCCCGGTGATCGAACCCGTCGGCCCGCCGCCCGGCACGGCGGCCGACAGCCCGCACCTCCCGCCCGTCCACGGTGAACCCCGCATGCTCACCCGGATCAGGGCCCTGCTCGCCAAGGCGGAGGCGACCGGTTTCCCGGAGGAGGCGGAGGCCCTCACCACGAAGGCACAGGAGCTGATGGCCCGGCACAGCATCGACGAGGCCCTGCTCGCCGCTCGTACGCACGGCGGCGGCGGGGCTCCGGGGGCCTGCCGGATCGGCGTCGACGCCCCGTACGAGAGCGCCAAGGCGATCCTGCTCGACTCGGTCGCCTCCGCGAACCGCTGCCGGGCCGTGTGGAACAGCGATCTCGGCTTCACCACGGTCGTCGGCTTCGAGCCGGACCTGGAGGCCGTGGAACTGCTCTTCACCTCGCTCCTGGTTCAGGGCACCGCCGCGATGACGAAGGCGGAGGCGGGCCAGCGGGCCGCCGGACGCAAGCGGACCAAGACCTTCAGGCAGTCCTTCCTGATGGCGTACGCCCAGCGCCTCGGCAGCCGGCTCACGGCGGACACCGCCCGGGTCACCGCGGCCGCAGACACCGGCGACCGTGCGGGGGGCGACGGCGAGGCCCCCGCACGGGGACTGCTCCCGGTGCTCGCGGCGCGGGACGTTGCCGTTACCGACGCGGCCGAACGGATGTTCCCGCGGACCACCACCAGCCGGGTGCGCGGAGCCACGGACGCCGAGGGCTGGAACCACGGCACGGCGGCGGCGGACCGCGCCAGGATGGGCGGAAGCGGGCCCGGAATAACCCGATAGTGAAGTGAGAGTGGCATAAGTCGGGCTCATGATGGAATGCGGTTAGGCTCGCCCTCATGAGCTGGTTCCGGGCGCTGAAGGGGACCGCCCGCTCGGGCCTGAGTATCGAGCGACAGCGTCTCGAACCGCTGGTCGCCCTGCGCGGTGCCGCGGGCCTCGCCCTCGTCGTCGGGCTGTCCCTCGCCCTCTTCGGCCCGGTGGTCGCGGCCAGTTCCGCCTTCGGGGCCCACCAGGCGGCCATCGCCACCTTCGAGCGCAGCTGGCGCCCCCGGCCCGTGCTCGCGCTGATCTCGGGCAGCACCCTGGCCGTGTCCACGTTCGTCGGCTACATCAGCATCACCCAGCCCGTCGTGTTCCTGGTCCTGCTGGCTCTCTGGACCTTCGTCGCCGGGCTGACCTGGGCGGCGGGCCCGACCGCCGGCATCCTCGCGGGATCCAACGTCGCGATCATGCTGGTCACGATCACCCTCCCCGGCTCCGTCGCCGACGCCGCCGGGCACGCCGCGATGATGGCGTTCGGCGGGCTGGTCCAGGCGGCCCTGATCGTGCTCTTCCCGGTACGCAGATGGGGTGCCCAGCGCGACGCGCTCGCCGACGCCCTGGCCGCCGAGGCCGGCTACGCGCGCCGGCTGCGCCACGACCCGGTCGCCCCCTTCGACCCCGTACCGCTGATGACCGCCCGCAGCGCCGCCGCCGTCACCCCCCGCGAGGCCCGCCGGCTCCCCGTCGAACTGCACGGCGCCCGAGGCGTCGCCGAACGGCTGCGCCCGGTCCTCGCCTCCCTGGCCGACCCGGCGCTGGGAGTGCCCGGCGACGGGCTGGAGCGGGTCTGGGTACGCGAACTGCTCGGCGCCGCCGGATCCGTGCTGGACGCGGCGGCCCACGCCGTACGGCACGGGGAGCCCGTCCACCTCGCCGCCACCGACCTGGGGGTCCTGGGCACCCCCGACAACGAGGTGATCCTGGCCGGGCCCCCACGCCGGGCCGCGGACCGGCTCGCCGCGCTGCTCGCGGACGTCATCGAGATCGCCGAAGGCGCCGGCACCCGCGAACCGGCGGGGCACGACGCGGACACCCGGCGCCGCCCCAGCCTGCTGCGGCTCGTCCCGGTGGCGCTCGCGGCGATGCGCCGCGAGCTGCGCAGGGAGTCGCCGGTCCTGCGGCACGCGGTCAGGCTCTCGGTGGTCGCCACCCTGGGCTTCCTGCTGGGCGCCGCACTGCCCTTCGGCCACGGCTACTGGGCTCCGATGGCCGCCGTGATGGCGATGCGCCCGGACTTCTCCCAGACCTACTCCCGGTCCGTGGCCCGGTTCGGCGGCACGGTCGTCGGGGTGGCCCTCGCCACCGGCCTCGTACAGGCGGTCGAGCCGGGTATGACGTTCGCCGCCGTCCTCGCGGTGACCTGCGCCGGGCTGATGTACCTGCTGATGCGCACCGGATACGCGGTCGGCCAGGCCTGCGTCTCCGCCTACGTCGTCTTCCTGCTCGGCATGGCGGGCGAGGACTGGTCGCAGACCGTCCTCGAACGGGTCGTCCTCACACTCACCGGAGGCCTGCTGGCGATGACCGCGTACGCCGTCTACCCGGCCTGGGAGACCCCGAGGCTACGGAACCGGCTCGCCCGATGGCTGGTCACGGACGCGCGGTACGCGGCGACCGTCCTCGACGGGTACGCCGACCCGGAGGGCAGGAGCAGCGCCGATGTGCGGAACGCCCTCCTCGACACCCGGGAGGCGCGCGTCGCCTGGCAGGAGGCGCTGGCGACGGCCCAGCACGAACCCGTACGGCACCGCGGTATCTCCCGGGCCGCCGCCGACGAGGCGCAGCACGCCCTCTCCCAGTTCGGCCGGGTCGCGATGCTGCTGGAGGCCCACCTGCCGGCCGGCACGGCCACCCCGGTGCCGGGTGCGGCGGAGCTGGCCGGCACGTTGCGGAAGGTCGCCGAGCAGGGCGCCAAGGCGGTGCGGGAGCGCCGCGTGCCCGACTGGGAGCCGGTCCGCGAGGTCCTCGCGGGCTGGGACGCCCCCGAAGGCCATCCGGAGGCGGTGCCGCCGCCCGACGCCTTCGTACGCAGCGGGGCGGCCATGCTGCTCGACGCCCTGGAGGGCTTCGCGCGGGGCCTGGACGGTCCCAGGGGCAAACGCCGGGTCTGACGCGCCGGCGCGTCAGGGGGCGGGGATCTCCGGCAGCCCGGTCGGCAGCTTGCCGGGATCGGTCCTGGTCAGGGTGTCCTCGGCTCCGCCGTCCCACGAGACGACGAGCTTCTTGCCGTCGTTGGACTCGATGGCACCCATGGTGCGGTCGGTGTTCCCGTCGGCGCAGGTCAGCGCGAGCATCACCTCGCCCGTGTTCTTCACGTCGCCCTGGCAGACGTGCTGGTCGGCGACGAGCGCCACCTTGCCCGAGGAGACGGACAGGACGACCGCCCGGCCGTCGGTTGCCCCTGTCCAGGTGCCGTCCAGCGCCGCCGCGTCCACGCCGGCGGACCCGCTGTCCGCATCCCCGCCGGGTGTCGCGCTCTGCCCGGCACCGGAGCCCGCCGCCGGTTCGCTGCCCGAGTCGTCGTCGCTGCCGCAGGCGGTCAGTGCGAGCGCGGCAACGAGTCCGGCGACGGCGGCGCCGGAGCGTACGAACCTGTCCATGTGGAGTTCCCCCTAGATGAGTCACGGCCGAAAGCCCGCGCCAAGCTACCAGGGGCGAAGAGAACGCCCCGGGAATCGGGAGCCGATTCGGTGCCCCGTTCGTCCCACTACCAAGGGCGGTCGGGCCGGGGAGGGGCGGACGGATATCGAGGGGGAAATCTGTAATCGCACGCACACCCCGTGTGCACGTGCATCTGCTCATGCATTGGCATATGAACACAGCTATGATCCGAGCTAGTTGACACTTGCACCTTGCAACTCGGGGAGCGTCCTGTGCACCACGTGTACAACGGCATGGCGGCCACAGAGCTCCGCGGAGTCGTCTGGCAGAAGAGCAGACACAGCAACTCCCAGGGGTCCTGCGTGGAGTTCGCCAAACTGCCCGGAGGGAATGTGGCGATGCGGAACTCGCGGCACCCCGACGGGCCCGCCCTCGTCTATACGCCGGCCGAGATAGAGGCGTTGCTGCTGGGCGTCAAGGACGGGGAGTTCGACCACCTGGCCACGGGCGGCTGACCGTACGTCCGCCGCCCGCCCGGGCGTGCCGCAGCGCGGCGCCCAGGCCGCGGGCCCCGCCCCGCAGGGTGTCCGGTCCTACGAGGCGTCCGGGCAAGCCTCCGCCGCCGCGGCGTCCGTCAACTCCCGCTCCAGGAGAGCGCCGTCCTTCGCGCCGAGGTCCCGGCCGGTCCTGTCCGACAGTCGGAACAGCGCCCAGACCACCTTGCCGCGCCGCGCACCGTCCCCGGCGAGCACGGGGGACGGGTGCCACCCCCAGGAGTCGCTGAACGACTCCACCAGGAACAGCCCACGGCCCGACTCGGCCGAATCGGGCGCCTCGCCCGCCATCGGGCTCTCCTGGCTGGGGTCGCGCACGGCGCACACCAGCCGTGAGGTCCAGCGCATCAGGTGCAGCCGTACGGCCGGATCCTGCCGCTCACGCGGATGATCGGCGGGAAGCGCGTGCCGCAGCGCGTTGGTGACCAGCTCGGACACGACCAGGGCGACGTCGTCGAACCGGTCGCACAGGTCCCAGGAGGTCAGCGTCGTCCGCGTGAACTTACGTGCACCGCCCACCGCTTCGAAGTGGGCCGGCAACGTGCAGGAGGCCGAACCCGAGACCGCCGAGGGGTCGATGGGGGGAAGCCCCTGCCGTAACGGCTCGAGCATCGTGGATCCATTCGTCCCCATGCGAGGCACTCCCGGGATTCGCGGCTGTAGCGGCACTGCTGGTAACGGCACTGCTGGTACAGCGGCACAACACGAACGTGAACGCAGGTGCGCGAGGGCCATGGTTCCGAATGCGCAGGGCAGATGCAAGGGCAGATGCACGTGCACGTGCCGGACCTGCCCGACAGCGTGCCGGTTCTTGCTCATTTCTTCCGGTACCAAGTTTCGGAGCTTTCTGGAAGTCTTGCCATTTCCGTAATCGAATGAGTACGGGCTGAAGCGTTTTGGTGGCAGAATCCGGCTCCGGGGTGTGGGGGATCCCGGATGTACGGGAAGCGATGGGGAGGGTCGGACCAGTGTCGGCAGGCGAGTCGAGTGGATCTGTGGTGCGGCGCATCCTGCTGGGCTCACAGCTCAGGCGGCTGCGTGAGTCGCGCGGCATCACCCGTGAGGCGGCCGGCTACTCCATCCGCGCCTCCGAATCGAAGATCAGCCGCATGGAGTTGGGACGGGTGAGCTTCAAGGCCAGGGACGTCGAGGACCTGCTCACGCTGTACGGAGTCGCGGACGAGGCGGAGCGGGACTCGCTCCTGGGCCTGGCCCGCGAAGCCAACGTGGCGGGCTGGTGGCACAGTTACGGCGATGTGCTGCCCGGCTGGTTCCAGACGTATATCGGTCTGGAGGGAGCGGCATCGCTCATCCGGATCTACGAAGTCCAGTTCGTCCACGGCCTCCTGCAGACCGAGGCCTACGCCCACGCGGTCGTCTCGCGCGGGATGCGTGGTGCCCCCGCGGCCGAGATCGACCGCAGGGTCGCGCTGCGACTGGCACGCCAGAAGGCGCTCGTCTCCGAGCGCGCCCCCCGGTTCCACGCCGTCCTCGACGAGGCCGCGCTGCGCCGTCCGTACGGCGATCGCGAAGTGATGCGGGCGCAGTTGCGGCATCTGATCGACATGTCGGAACAGCCGAACATCACGCTCCAGGTGATGCCCTTCAGTTTCGGCGGTCACGCCGGGGAGAGCGGGTCATTCACGATGCTGCGATTCCCGGAATCCGATCTGTCGGACATTGTCTATCTGGAGCAGCTGACAAGTGCCCTCTATCTGGACAAGGCGGAGGAAGTCGCCCAGTACGAAAAGGCCATGGTCCGTCTTCACGAGGACAGTCCCGGTCCCGAAGAGAGCCGGGATCTTCTCCGCGGTCTCCTCCAACTCATCTGATTCGCAAGTACGATGACGTACCGACAGGAGTCTGCGCCTGCAGTAAGGGATTGCATGTCCTTCTTCAATGAACTGGCCCACCAGTACATCGACGGCGAGTGGCTGACCGGACGCGGCTCGTGGGACATCATTGATTTCAATCCCTACAACGGCGAAAAGCTCTGCGCCGTCACGGTGGCCACCGCGGCGGAGGTCGATCTCGCCTACCGGGCGGCCGAACGCGCACAGCGCACCTGGGCCGAGGTGAGTCCCTATCAGCGACGGACCGTTCTGGAGAACGCCGTCCGTATCGTCGGGGAACGCAGCGGCGAAATCGTCGACATGATTATCGATGAACTCGGCGGCACCCGTTTCAAGGCCGAGTACGAGGTGCGGGCCGCACAGGAGTTCCTGCGGGCGGCGATCGGGCAGTCACTCCGTCCGGCGGCCCAGCTGCTGCCCGCGGTCGCGGACGGCAAGGAGAACCGGGTCTACCGGCTGCCCGTCGGTGTCATCGGCGTGATCAGCGCCTTCAACTTCCCCTTCCTGGTCACGATGAAGACCGTCGCTCCCGCGCTCGCGCTCGGCAACGCGGTCGTCGTGAAACCCCATCAGAACGCCCCGGTCACCGGCGGCGGCCTGGTCGCCAGGATCTTCGAGGACGCCGGTCTGCCCGCCGGCCTGCTCAACGTGCTGATCACCGACAGCGCCGAGATAGGTGACACCTTCATCGCGCACCCGGTGCCCAAGGTGATCTCGTTCACCGGCTCGGACCGGGTCGGGCGCCATGTCGCCGCCACCGCCGCCGGGCTGTTCAAGAAGACCATCCTCGAAATGGGCGGCAACAGCGCACTGGTCGTGCTCGAGGACGCCGACATCGACCACGCGGTCCGGGCCGCCGTCTTCAGCCGCTTCCTGTACCAGGGCCAGGTCAGCATGGCGGCCAACCGCATCCTGGTGGACCGGTCCGTGGAGGAGGAGTTCACCGAGCGGTTCACCGCCGAGGTGCGCGCCCTCAGGACGGGTGACCCGCGCGACCCGGACACCCGGATCGGCCCGGTCATCAGCGAGTTCCAGGCCGACGCGCTCACCACGCTGGTCGACGACGCGCTCGCGCGGGGAGCCACCGCGCTCGTACGGGGCCGCACCCGCGGCAATCTCGTCGAGCCGACCGTGCTGACCGGACTGCCCGACGGCTCACCGCTGCTGGAACAGGAGATCTTCGGCCCGGTGGCACTGCTGATGCCGTTCGACGGGGAGGACGAGGCCGTACGGATCGCCAACGACAGCCCCTACGGGCTGAGCGGCGCCGTGCACACGGCGGACACCGAGCGCGGGGTGAGGTTCGCGCGGCGCGTCGTGAGCGGGATGTTCCACGTCAACGACTCCACCGTGCAGGACGACCCGCTGGTCGCGTTCGGGGGCGAGAAGGGCTCCGGTATGGGGCGGCTGAACGGTGAGGCGGCCGTGGAGGCCTTCACCACCCAGCGGTGGATCTCCATCCAGCACGGGCGGACGGCCTTCCCCCTCTGACCCCGGCGGACCGCCTTCCCGCTGCCCCCGGAGCCGGCCCTTCCCGCCGAGGGGACGGGCCGGCTCGGGGACAGGCCGAGGTCTGCCGTGAGCTGCCGGACCGCCTCCGATCCGGTGCCGGAGCGGCGGGCTACGCTGGGCGGAGCCGAACACGAAGGGTGGGGTATGTCCGCGATCCGGCTCCTGGTCCTCGGCGCCGTGCGTCAGCACGGCCGCGCGCACGGCTACCAGGTCCGCAACGACCTGGAGTACTGGGGCGCGAACGAGTGGTCCAACGCGAAGCCGGGCTCGATCTACCACGCACTCAAGCAGATGGCGAAGCAGGGCCTGCTCCTCGCGCACGAGAGCGCCCCGTCCACGGTCGGCGGCCCGCCCCGTACCGAGTACGAGATCACCGAGCGCGGCACCGAGGAGTTCCTGACCCTGCTGCGGGCCGCACTGGTCTCCTACGACCAGAGCATCGACGTGCTCTCGGCGGGCATCGGCTTCGTCGTCGATCTGGAGCGGGCCGAGGCGGTCGCGCTCCTCCATGAGCGCGTCACGGCCATCGAGGCCTGGCGGGCCGCCGTCACGGAGCACTACACGCCGTCCGACGGCCCCGAATCCCTCGGGCACATCGGCGAGATCATGAACCTGTGGGTCCACTCGGCCGACGCGGGCGCGGAGTGGACGCGTGGCCTGATCGCGCGGATCGAGGCCGGGGCGTACACCTTCGCGGGCGAGGGCGAACCCTTCGTCGGGGTACTCGCCGAAGGTCAGGAGAACCCCTTCGCGACCGGGGTCCCCGACCCCGGGGACGCTCACTGATCAAGTTTGACGAATGGATGGGTCCGGCGTACCTTCGACGAGCTAGTCAAGTTTGACTAAGTAATCCGAGGGGCTGGTGGCACATGAACGACGCGATCGTCGTCGAAGGAGTGCACAAGCGGTACGGGCAGAAGCGCGCCCTGCACGGACTGGACCTCACCGTCCGGGCCGGCACGGTCCACGGGGTGCTCGGGCCCAACGGCGCGGGCAAGACCACCGCCGTGCGCATCCTGTCGACCCTGCTGCGGCACGACGGGGGCCGGGCGGAGGTGGCGGGCTTCGACGTGCGGTCCGAGGCCGCCGAGGTCCGGCGCAGGATCGGGCTGCTCGGACAGCACGCGGCCGTGGACGAGGAGCTCGGCGGCCGGCAGAACCTGGAGATGTTCGGCCGCCTGTACCACCTGGGCGTACGCCGGGCGGGCGTACGGGCCGACGAACTGCTGGAGAGGTTCGGGCTCGCCGACACCGGGCGCAAGGCGGTCAAGCAGTACAGCGGGGGCATGCGGCGGCGCCTCGACCTGGCCGCGTCCCTGATCACCGACCCGGAGGTGCTCTTCCTGGACGAGCCGACGACCGGGCTCGACCCGCGCGGCCGGGCCGAGGTGTGGGGCGCGGTGCGCTCGCTGGCGGCCGGCGGCACCACGGTCCTGCTGACCACCCAGTACCTGGAGGAGGCGGACCAGCTGGCCGACCGGATCTCGGTGATCGACGGCGGCCGGGTCATCGCGGAGGGAACGGCCGACCGGCTCAAGGCCATGGTGGGCGGCGACCGCATCGACGTGGTCGTCCGTGACGCCGGCCGGCTCGGCGACGCGGCCCGGCTGATGGGCGAGGAGGTGACCGCGGACGCGGACCGGCGGCTGCTCAGCGCCCCCGCCCCGGACCGGATGGCGGCCCTGACCCGCACCGTACGGGCGCTGGAGGAGGCGGGCATCGAGGCGGAGGACATCGCGGTGCGCCGCCCCACGCTGGACGAGGTGTTCCTGTCCCTCACGGGGACCGGCGACGGAGCGGGCACGACGACGGAAGCGGCGGTGGCGGCATGAGTGCGGTGACGGCGGGTACGGCGGGCGCGGGTGGCATCGGATGGGCCCTCGCGGACTCCTGGACCATGACCAGGCGCGAACTGGCGCACTGGGCACGGCAGCCGGTCCAGGTGGTCGTGGGCCTCGTCTTCCCGGTGATGCTCCTCCTGATGTTCAACTACCTGGTCGGCGGCGGCCGGGGGGTCGACGGGGACAACACCGAGTTCCTGGTGCCGGGCATGCTCGCGCTCACCATGGCCTTCGGCCTGGAGAGCACGATGCTGGCCGTCACCCAGGACCTGGGCAAGGGCGTCATCGACCGCTTCCGCTCCATGCCGATGGTCTCGGGTGCGGTCCTGGTCGGGCGGAGCGCCGCCGACATGCTCCAGTCGGTGGCCGCGCTCGCCGTGATGACGGGCGTCGGATACGCGCTCGGCTGGCGGTGGCACAACGGCCCGGCGGCAGCCCTGGCCGCGCTGGGGCTGCTGCTCCTGCTGCGGTTCGCGATGCTGTGGATCGGTATCCACCTCGCGATGGTGGCGGGCAGGCCGGAGATGGTTCAGGCGGTGCAGATCCTGGTCTGGCCGGTGGGCTTCCTCTCCAACGTCTTCGCGTCGCCGGAGTCGATGCCCGGCTGGCTGGGCTCGGTGGTCGAGTGGAACCCGATGTCCGCCACGGCCACGGCCGTCCGCGACCTGTTCGGCAACCCGGGCGGAGCCACGGGCTCCTGGGCCGCCGAACACGCCGAACTGCTGGCGGTGCTCTGGCCGGTGGCACTGCTCGCGGTGTTCTTCCCGCTCGCGGTGCGGAGGTTCGCCCGGCTCAGCCGCTGACCCGGGGCGGCCTCAGTGGTGGAACGCGGTCAGCGCGGCCCGGTCGCGGCTCAACGGATGCGGCTGGGCGCGCAGTTCGGGCAGGAGCCGGCGCACATCGTCCAGCAGCATCTCCGCGAGGTCCGAGGAGAACCCGTTGCGGCAGACCACCCGCAGCACGGCCAGGTCCTGCCGGTTGGCGGGGAAGGTGTACGCGGGCACCAGCCAGCCGTGCTCGCGCAGCCGTCTCGACACGTCGAAGACGTCGTACGCCCGCACGTCGGGGTTCGTCGTCAGGGCGAACACCGGGAGCTCGTCGCCCCGGCTGAGGAGGCGGAAGTCGCCCAGGCTCTCGAACCCCCCGGCGAGCCGTCCGGCCACGTCCCGGGACGCCCGCTGCACGGCCCGGTAGCCCTCCCGGCCCAGCCGCAGGAAGGTGTAGTACTGCGCCACCACCTGTGCGCCGGGCCGGGAGAAGTTCAGAGCGAAGGTCGGCATGTCGCCGCCCAGGTAGTTGACCCGGAAGACCAGCTCCTCCGGAAGCTCGGCCGGTGAGCGCCACAGCGCCCACCCCACACCGGGGTAGACCAGGCCGTACTTGTGCCCCGACGTGTTGATCGACGACACCCTCGGGAGCCGGAAGTCCCACACCAGGTCCTCGTCGAGGAATGGTGCCACCATCGCTCCGGACGCCCCGTCCACATGGACGGGGATGTCGAGCCCGGTGCGCTCCTGGAGCGCGTCCAGCGCCGAGCAGAGCTCCGCGACCGGCTCGTACGAACCGTCGAAGGTGGAGCCGAGGATGCCGACCACACCGATGGTGTTCTCGTCGCAGAGATCGGCGGCGGCCTGCGGATCCAGATGGAAGCGGTCGCCCTCCATCGGGACCTGGCGTGCCTCGACCTCCCAGAACGTGCAGAACTTCTCCCAGCAGACCTGCACGTTGACGCCCATCACCAGATTGGGCCGGGCGGTCGCGGGATAACGGTCGGTGTTCCGGGCCGCCCAGCGCCGTTTCAGCGCCAGCCCGGCCAGCATGCAGGCCTCGCTGGACCCCGTGGTCGAACAGCCCACCGCGGTCGCCGGGTCGGGAGCGTGCCAGAGGTCGGCGAGCATCGCCACACAACGCCGCTCCAGCTCGGCGGTGCGCGGGTACTCGTCCTTGTCGATCATGTTCTTGTCCCGGCACTCCCCCATCAGCACAGCGGCCTGGGGCTCCATCCAGGTCGTGACGAACGTGGCGAGGTTGAGCCGGGAGTTGCCGTCCAGCATCAGCTCGTCGTGGACCAGCCGATAGGCGGTCGAGGGTGACAGCGGGCCGTCCGGGAGGCGGTGCGTGGGCGGCGCCGTGTCCATCGAGGCGGTGGGGTCGGCCTCCCCGAAGAACGGGTTGAGGGCGAGACGGCGGTGTTCTTCTGTCCTCGGTTCACCGTGTGAACCCCGGTGGAGCGGCATGTCGGGTGGCCCTCTCAGTTCTCGGCCGCGAGTCCGGCCTTGATGGCCCGGGTGAACTTCACGACCCGCTCGGCCTGGACCCGGGCGGCGGTCAGGGTCTGCTCACCGACCGGGAGGTCGCCCTGTCCGGAGACGTGGGAGGTGCCGTACGGATTGCCGTCGACGAATTTCGACGGGTCCGTGTAGCCGGGGGTGACCAGGATTCCGCCGAAGTGGTGGACCGTCTGGTAGAGCGCGAGCAGCGTGGACTCCTGGCCGCCGTGGGCGGTGGAGCTGGACGTGAAGCCGCTGTAGACCTTGTCGGCGAGCTGCCCCGCCTGCCAGAGGCCCCCCAGGGTGTCGAGGAACTGCTTGAGCTGGGCGGCGACGTTGCCGTACCGAGTGGGTGAGCCGAGGAGCACCGCGTCCGCCCAGATCATGTCGTCCGGCGTCACCTCGGCGACGCCGGCGGTCGCCTTCGCGTGGGGGGCCCACGCCGGGTTGGAGTCGATGGCGGCCTGCGGGGCGAGCTCGGCGGCCTTGCGCAGCCGTACCCGGGCGCCGGCCTTCTCCGCGTCCTTCGCCATGGCCTCGGCGATCGTGGAGATCGTGCCGGTGGAGGAGTAGTAGACGACTGCGACGTTGACGGACGTGGACATGCGGAAACCTCCGGGAAGCGGATCCGGGCGGGAAGAAGCGGGCCGGCGGCCGCGGGACCGGCGCTCCGGGCCGGTGCCGGGGGGCCGGTCAGGAGTTGCTGATCACGGCCGCCGTTCCGTAGGCGCAGACCTCCGTGCCCACGTCGGCCGCCTCGCTCACGTCGAACCGCATCATCAGCACCGCGTTGGCGCCACGTGCCCTGGCCTGCTCGACGAGCCGCTCCATCGCCTGGTTGCGGGTCTCGACCAGGGTCTTCGTCAGCCCCTTCAGCTCGCCGCCGATCATCGACTTCAGCCCGGCGCCGATCTGGCTGCCGAGGTGGCGGGAGCGGACCGTGAGTCCGAAGACCTCGCCGATGACCTGCGTCACCTGGTAACCCGGTACGTCGTTCGTGGTGACGACCAACACGTCCGCCCGGGCCGTCTGTCCGCCCCCGTAATCCTCAATGCCCATGGGATGGCACCTCCTGAGGACAGCTTTGCCCCGGTTCGTTCCCCTCGCATCCTTGCTTACGCCACTGGAACCCAGAGGCTTCCCGCAGCGTTGATAGCTTGGGGCGGCCACGCAGCCGCCATCGATCGATCCTGGAGCCCGGACCCTTGAATACGCTTGCGCTCGGCCCGAGCTGGCTGGACCCGGACTATCTGCTCAACACGTTCGGCCTTCCCGGCCTTCTGCTGATCGTCTTCGCCGAGTCCGGCCTGCTGATCGGCTTCTTCCTGCCCGGCGACTCCCTGCTGTTCACCACCGGACTGCTGGTGACCACGGGCGACCTGAAGTACCCGCTCTGGCTCGTCTGCACCCTGGTCGCCCTGGCGGCGATCATCGGTGACCAGGTCGGCTACCTCTTCGGCCGCAAGGTGGGCCCGGCCCTCTTCAAGCGCCCGGACTCCCGGCTCTTCAAGCAGGAGAACGTCGAGAAGGCCCACGAGTTCTTCGAGAAGCACGGCCCGAAGTCGCTGGTCCTGGCCCGCTTCGTGCCCATCGTCCGGACCTTCACGCCGATCATCGCCGGTGTGAGCCGGATGGACTACCGCTCGTTCATCACCTACAACATCATCGGTGGCATCCTCTGGGGCGTCGGTGTGACGGTGCTCGGCGCCGCTCTCGGCAAGATCGACTTCGTGCACGAGAACATCGAGATGATCCTCATCCTGATCGTGCTGATCTCCGTGGTGCCGATCGTGATCGAGTACCTGCGCGCCCGCGGCAGGGGCAAGAAGGAGCGCGCCGCGCAGCGCCAGGAGGACCGCGGCCCCTCGGACGGCGGCCCGGGCACGGGCCCGCACGACAACGGCCCCGGCGCGGGTCCCTACGACGGCGGCCCCTACGGCGGCAACGGTCCCGAGGCCGGTCCGTACGGCGGTCCGGGCCCGTACGGCGACGGCGGCGCGGGTCCCTACGGCAGCGGCGGCCAGGGCGGCGGCCCCTACGGCAACGGCCCGGACGCGGGCGGCCAGGGCAACGGCGGCGGTTCCGGCCAGCGCGGGCGGCACGCCAGGCGCTGACCCCACCCGGACGACGGCGGCGCCCTGATCCCCACGGGACAGGGCGCCGTTCGCGTGTCAGAAGCCGCGGGTCCGCTTGGCGGCCCGCCGGGACGGGCCTCCGATCCCGCCCGGCACCCGCATGAACAGCCGCGAGATCTCGCTCCCGAGATTCACCCCGATGGCGATGGCCAGCGCCGTCGCCACCGCGGTGGAGAGCGACGCGAGCCCCGTGTCCAGCTCGTTCTGGGCCACACCCAGCAGACCGAAGTACGTCGCCGAACCGGGCAGCAGGGGGCCGATCGCCGCCGTGATGTACGGCAGCGAGGAGGTGTACCGGTAGCGAGAGAACAACTGGCCGAACAGCCCCACCAGGCCGGCCGCCACCGCGGTCGCCGCCACCGGCGAGATGTCGCCGGTGCGGGCCATCGCCCCGTAGATGACCCAGGCCACACCCCCGTTGAGGGTCACGGCGAGCACGGTGGAACGCTCCTGCTGGAGCAGGATGGCGAAGGCGAGCGTGAGCGCCATCGAGGCCAGGATCTGCAGCACCGGCCGGTCGATGGGCACGAACCGTGCCTCGGGGTTCAGCTGGGCGCCGAGCTGGACGCCCAGGTAGAGCACCAGCAGCACCCCGGCGACGATGCCGATGAAGAAGTACATGACCTCCAGGAGCCGGGCCCCCGCGGTGATGTAGTAACCGGTCAGACCGTCCTGCACCCCTGCGACCAGGGCCCGCCCGGGCAGCAGGGCGAACAGCCCACCGGTGATCACCGCGGACGGCCGGACATCCGTCGAATGGGTGAGGGTCAGCGCGATGCCCATCGCGGCCGGGGGCATGGCCGCCGCCATGAACTGGTAGAACTCCGGCAGCCCGCGCCCGGCGCACAGCCAGGCCAGCCGGTCCCCGAGCATCGCGCCCGCCGCAGCCACTATGAAGACCAGCGCACCACCACCGACCAGCACCGACGCCGAACCGGCGAGCAGCCCGGCGGAGGCGGTCAGCACCCACCCCGGGTACGGGTGCCGGTTACGGCGGATCTCGGCCAGCCGACGGTAGGCCTCCTCCAGCGACACCTCGACGTGCTCCGCGGTCGTGATGTCGTCGATCAGCCGGAACACGGCGGCAAGCCGGGTGTAGTCCGTGCCCCGGCGGCGTACGGTCCTGCTCGCCGTCACCGGGTCCTCGACCAGCGACGGCTGGTGCGAGATGGACAGCAGGGTGAAGGTGACGGTCGGCTCGCACCGGTCGAGCCCGTACGAACGCGTCACCGCGAACATGGCCGCCTCGACGTCCTCGGCACCCTCACCGCCCGCGAGCAGCAGCTCCCCGATACGCAGCGTCAGGTCGAGCACCCTGGGCACCGCGGGGCCCGAGTCGTCGGTCTTCTGCACGCTCTCCGGAGCCGGACGCTCGGTCACGGGCATCCGGAGCATCGTGCGCATCCGGTCCTGCCAGGGGGCTTCCTTGGTCAGGCGGACCATCGGAATGCCGTGCGCGGGAGTGAAGACGGGCTGCTGGTGCTGGGCGCTGTACCCGCTCGGCGTGACGAACGCGGACGTGAGCGCGTCGGCGCCCTGGCCGCCTCCCGGGCCGGAAGCGGAACCCTGGCCCGACCCGGAGGACACCGACGGGTCGGTGTGCAGGCCGGCCGGAAGGGCGAATTCCGATGTGGGGTGGTCGTCCTCGGAAGGAGCCGGTGGCTGCTCCACACCGGCCGGCGGGACGAAGGCGCTGCGTGCCTCGTCGGACTGGGGCTTCTGGTCCTCCGGACCGCCCTGTTCCGCCACTACTCGACCTCGTTCCTCCTCGACGGCGCGTTCTGGGAGCGCTTCTGCCCAGTATGGGCACGGACATGGGCCACCACGCACAACGGGCGGCGCACCGGTGAAGGGTGCGCCGCCCGTTACGTACGGTCAGCAGGGCCGGTCGGCCCGAAACGCCGCGGTCCGCGCCGTCCCGCCCGAAAGCGGAACCGGAGGGACTGCGTCAGTGCGCGCCGCCCTGCGCCTCGAGGCGCTTGTAGGAGGCCTCGATCTCGGCCTCGGCCTCGGTGCGGCCGACCCAGTCCGCGCCCTCGACGGACTTGCCGGGCTCCAGGTCCTTGTAGACCTCGAAGAAGTGCTGGATCTCCAGGCGGTCGAACTCCGACACGTGGTGGATGTCGCGCAGGTGCTCCACCCGGGGGTCGGACGCCGGGACGCACAGCAGCTTGTCGTCGCCGCCGGCCTCGTCGGTCATCCGGAACATGCCGATGGCGCGGCACTTGATGAGGCATCCGGGGAAGGTCGGCTCGTCCAGGATGACCAGCGCGTCCAGCGGGTCGCCGTCCTCGCCGAGGGTGTTCTCGACGAAGCCGTAGTCGGCCGGGTAGCTGGTCGAGGTGAAGAGTCGACGGTCCAGGCGGATCCGACCGGTCTCGTGGTCCACCTCGTACTTGTTCCGCGAACCCTTCGGGATCTCGATGGTGACGTCGAACTCCACGGGTGGCTCCTCCATGATCAACACATACGACTGGTGGTTAAGTGTCCCTCACGCAGATGAGTGCTCGCGAAAGGGGCTGGTCAACGGTGGCCGAGCCGGTGGAGAGACCGACGGACGAACCGTTGAACAGGTGGGGCAGGTGGAAAGACCCGAAGTACCTGAAGCGGGCGACCGGGCCGAAGGACTGGCAGCTCGCCGCAGGCTCCGCGGTGCTCGGCCTGGTGGTCGCCGCCGGTGCCGTACTGGCCGCCGGTCCCTGGGACTCCGGTCAGCGTAAGGCCGAGCAGGACCGGGCCGCCGCCCAGGAGCGCACAGGTGGCGCACATCACCAACGGGCCACGCCCGCCGGGCCGAAGCCCGCCCCCAGCGCGCCCGCCGTCCTGGAACCCCTGGGAGCGGCGGCGGGACTGGCCGACCCGGCGGGCGCGAACAGCCTCAGGGCCGTCCTCGATCCCCTGCTCGACAGGCCCGCCCTCGGCACCGTACGCACCGCCGTCGTCGTCGACACGGCCACCGGCAGGCAGCTGTACGCACGCGGCGCGGCCACCCCCATGACCCCCGCGTCCACGGTGAAGATCGCCACGGGTGTCGCCGCGCTCTCGGCCCTCGGACCCGGCCACCGCATCGCCACGACGGTCCGCGCGTCGGCGGACTCCCGCACCCTCACCCTCGTCGGCGGCGGCGACCCCACCCTGGACAGGGCGGCGCTGCGCGCCCTGGCCGCCGACACGGCACGAGCCCTGCGCGACAGCGGTACCAGCAGCGTCGAGCTGACGTACGACACGTCCCGGTACTCCGGCCCCGCCCTGCACCCCATCGGCCCCAACGAGAACATCACGCCGGTCAGCGCGCTCATGGTCGACGAGGGCCGTCTCGACGGCAGCGACCGGGGCCCCGCCCGCCGTACCGACGACCCTGCGGGCGACGCCGCCCGTGCCTTCGCCGGTCTGCTCGACGACGCCGGGGTGGCCACCCGGTCCGAGCCCTCGTCCGGGCGGGCCGGGGCGGGATCCAGGACCGTCGCGACGCACCTCTCCGAGCCCCTCTCCGCCCTGGTCGAACGGGCCCTGGCCAACAGCGACAACGACATCGCCGAGGCGCTGGTCCGGCAGACGGCCCTGAAGGCGGGCGAGCCGGCCTCCTTCGCGGGGGGCCGGCGTGCCGTGACCGACCGGCTGAAGAAGCTGGGGCTTCCCCTGGCCGGCGCGAACCTCGCCGACGGCAGCGGCCTCGACCGCGCCGACAAGGTGACGGCCGGGCTGCTCACCGGGCTGCTCTCCCTCGCCGCCGACCCCGGCCACCCCGAACTCCGCCCGGTCCTCACCGGGCTCCCGGTGGCCGGATTCACCGGCACGCTCGACGACCGCTACCCAGCGACCTCCCGGGGAACCGGCCTGGTCCGGGCCAAGACGGGCACCCTCACCGGGGTGAACGCCCTCGCCGGAACGGCGGTCGACGCGCAGGGCAGACTGCTCGCCTTCGCCTTCCTGGCCTCCGGCACCACATCCCCGTCCGGGGCGGAAACCACCCTCGACACCCTCGCCACCGCACTCGTCGAAGGCACCCGATGAGCGGCTGACACCCCACCACGGGGCGGCCACCTCACGTACGGTTGACGCATGACGAGCGTCGGTGGTGCCGAGATGGTCGACTGGAATCTCGCGGTCGCGACCGCGACCCGGCTCGTGCGGCCGGGTCCCGAGATCAGCCGCGAGGAGGCCCGCGCCGTCGTCGCGGAACTCCGACGGCATGCCAAGGCCTCCGAGGAGCATGTCCGTTCGTTCACCCGGATGATCCCGGAGGGGCACGAACCCGAGGACACCCCGGTCCTGGTCGTCGACCGGGCGGGCTGGATCAGGGCCAACGTCGCGGGCTTCCGTGAGCTGCTGCGCCCGCTGCTGGGGAAGATGCAGGACCGGCGGGGCAGCGGCCCCGGCGGCGCCGTGCTCGGTGCGGTCGGCGGCAAGGTGACCGGCGTCGAACTGGGCATGCTGCTGTCGTTCCTGGCCTCCCGGGTCCTCGGACAGTACGAGACCTTCGCCCCCGCCAGCCGCGAGCTCCCGGCCTCCGCCAACGGCGGCGGCCGACTGCTGCTGGTCGCCCCCAACATCGTCCACGTCGAACGCGAACTCGACGTGGAACCGCATGACTTCAGGCTCTGGGTGGCCCTCCACGAGGAGACCCACCGCACCCAGTTCACCGGCGTGCCATGGCTCCGCGACCATCTGCAGGGCGAGATCCAGTCGTTCCTCGACGAGACCGACGTCGACCCGACGACGGTCCTGGAACGCCTCAGGGAGGCCGCCCAGTCCTTCTCCGGGGGCAGCCGCCCCGAGGGCGAGCGGGGCGAGGACGGCGACGACGGCGGGCGCAGCCTCGTCGAGATCGTCCAGACACCCGCGCAGCGCGAGATCCTCGGCCGCCTCACCGCCGTGATGTCCCTGCTCGAAGGGCACGCGGACTTCGTGATGGACGGGGTGGGCCCCGACGTGGTGGCCTCCGTCGCCGAGATCCGGGAGAAGTTCCAGCAGCGCAGGGCGCGCGGCGCGAGCCGACTCGACCTGGCGCTGCGCAAGCTCCTGGGCCTCGACGCCAAGCTGCGGCAGTACCGCGACGGCGAGAAGTTCGTGCGGGCCGTGGTCGACGAGGTCGGCATGGACGGCTTCAACCGGGTGTGGACCTCTCCCAACACCCTTCCCACCAAGGCGGAGATCGCCGCCCCCGCGGACTGGGTCGCGAGGGTGCACCGTAGGACAGATTCATGATCACGGCCCGCACGACGGCAGGAGAACGCCTCTCCAATCACCCATCCGAGGGACCATAGGGGCACGGGAAGGCGTGCAATGCTCGATGGACAGCTCGGCTCTGTCACCATCGACGCACTCTGAGTGACGGGACTCCGTCCCGGTACTCCGAGGCACACCCCCCAGAACTCCATCCGAAGGGCACCGGACATGGGTCCCCATCCTGCGGTCGCGGCGATACGCCTGGCGGTCCGCCGCGTACTCCACGACGTCGTCACCGAATACAACCGCGACACCGAACAGGCCGACCGCGCCGAGTTCGCCGAAGCAGGCGCCGGCGCACGACGGGGCGCGCTCCCCGAACGGCCAGGCACCCCGCTCGTGCTCGTCGCCTGCTCCGGGGGCGCCGACTCCATGGCGCTCGCCTCCGCCCTCGCCTTCGAGTCGCGCAAGCTTCCCGTCCGGGCCGGCGGGATCACCGTCGACCACAATCTCCAGCCCGGTTCCGGTCTCCGCGCGGGCGAGGTCGTCACCCGCCTCGCCGAGATGCGGCTCGACCCGGTCGAGGCGGTCGCCGTCCAAGTCGGCCGCGAAGGCGGGCCCGAGGCCGCCGCCCGCGAGGCCCGTTACGCCGCGCTGGACGCCGCCGCCGAGCGCCACGGCGCCGCCGCGGTCCTCCTCGGCCACACCCGCGACGACCAGGCCGAGACCGTCCTCCTCGGTCTCGCCCGCGGTTCCGGCATCCGCTCGCTCTCCGGGATGGCCGCCGCCTCCGGCCCGGAGGGCCGCTACCGCCGCCCCTTCCTCCAGCTCGACCGGCAGACCGCCCGCAAGGCCTGCATGGTCCAGTCGCTCCCCGTCTGGGACGACCCCCACAACGTCGACCCCGCCTACACCCGCTCCCGGCTGCGCCACGAGGGCCTGCCCGCCCTGGAGAAGGCGCTGGGCAAGGGTGTCGTCGAAGCCCTCGCCCGCACGGCCCAGCTATCCCGTGACGACGCCGACGCCCTCGACACCTGGGCCGCCGAGGCCGCCCGCTCGGTGCGCGACGACGACGGACGCCTGGAGTGCGCCAAGCTCTCGGTCCTCCCGCCCGCGGTACGCCGCCGGGTACTGCGACGCGCCCTCATCGACGCCGGATCCCCCGCCGGTTCGCTCTTCGCCCGGCACATCGAGGAAGTCGACCGGCTCATCACGGGCTGGCGCGGCCAGGGGGCCATCAACCTGCCCGGCCGCGTCGGGGCACGGCGGCAGGGTGGCAGACTGGTGATTCGGCAGAGCTGAAGCGCAAGCGGCTGACGTGCAGGCGAGACGGCCCGTCCGGCCCGGGGGAAGCCCGGGTCCGGCAGGCAGAGAAAGAGACGCGGGTGAACGAGAAGGACATGGGTACCGACCTTCAGTCGGTGCTCCTCACCAAGGAAGAGATCGACGCGAAGCTCGTCGAGCTGGCCGCGAAGATCGACGCGGAGTACGCGGGCAAGGACCTGCTTCTCGTCGGCGTGCTCAAGGGCGCGGTGATGGTCATGGCGGATCTGGCGCGCGCGCTGTCCACCCCCGTCACGATGGACTGGATGGCCGTCTCCTCGTACGGCGCGGGGACGCAGTCCTCGGGCGTCGTACGGATCCTCAAGGACCTCGACACCGACATCAAGGGCAAGCACGTCCTGATCGTCGAGGACATCATCGACTCGGGTCTGACGCTGTCCTGGCTGCTGACCAACCTCGGTTCGCGTGAGCCGGCGAGCCTGGAGGTCTGCACACTCCTGCGCAAGCCGGACGCCGCGAAGGTCGCGATCGACGTGAAGTGGGTCGGCTTCGACATCCCCAACGAGTTCGTCGTCGGCTACGGGCTGGACTACGCGGAGAAGTACCGCAACCTCCCCTTCGTCGGCACGCTGGCCCCGCACGTCTACGGCGGCTGACACCCGCCCCGAGGGGGCCGGCCGAACCCGGCCGGACTCCGGGGAACCCTCACAGCCCTCCCGCCGTTGGAGCCTTCGAAGGCGGGTTTGTCAGACGTCCCCTGCGGTCGCGGGTGACAATGCTGGGGTACCGTCCGAAGAACAGTCTTTTCTCACAGCAGCATTTACCTACGGGCAGGAGGGACGGGGCGACTTCGCTCCGTATGGATGGACGTGAAGCGATACTTCCGTGGGCCGGTCATGTGGATCGTGCTGGCCGTCCTCGCCGTGGTCGTGTTGATGCAGGTCGTCGGCTCGTCCGGCGGCTACAAGACGGTGGACACCGGCAAGGTGATCCAGGCGATCAGCAAGGACCAGGTGGAGCAGGCCAAGCTGACCACCGGTGACGAACAGATTCTCAAGATCGAGCTGAAGGACGGCCAGAAGCTCAAGGGCGAGTCCGGAAGCAAGTTCCAGGCGAGCTATATCGGCAACCAGGGCGTCGAGCTGGCCGACACGCTGCAGCAGAAGTTCGAGAGCGGTGACATCGAGAAGGGTTACACCGTCTCGCCGTCGAAGCAGTCCCCGTTCGTCTCGATCCTCCTCTCGTTGCTGCCCTTCGTCCTGATCGTCGTCGTCTTCCTGTTTCTGATGAACCAGATGCAGGGTGGCGGTTCCAAGGTCATGCAGTTCGGCAAGTCCAAGGCCAAGCTGATCACCAAGGACACGCCGAAGACGACCTTCGCCGATGTGGCGGGGTCGGACGAGGCCGTCGAGGAACTCTACGAGATCAAGGAATTCCTCCAGGAGCCGGCGAAGTTCCAGGCCGTCGGCGCCAAGATCCCCAAGGGCGTCCTGCTGTACGGGCCGCCCGGTACGGGCAAGACCCTGCTCGCTCGCGCGGTCGCGGGTGAGGCGGGCGTTCCGTTCTACTCGATCTCCGGTTCCGACTTCGTCGAGATGTTCGTCGGTGTCGGTGCCTCCCGTGTCCGTGACCTCTTCGAGCAGGCCAAGGCGAACGCTCCGGCGATCGTCTTCGTCGACGAGATCGACGCGGTCGGCCGGCATCGTGGTGCCGGCATGGGCGGCGGTCACGACGAGCGCGAGCAGACGCTCAACCAACTGCTCGTCGAGATGGACGGGTTCGACGTGAAGGGCGGCGTCATCCTGATCGCCGCCACGAACCGCCCGGACATCCTGGACCCGGCGCTGCTGCGTCCCGGACGTTTCGACCGGCAGATCGCCGTCGACCGGCCGGACATGCAGGGCCGCCTGGAGATCCTCAAGGTGCACCAGAAGGGCAAGCCGGTCGCGCCCGACGTCGATCTCAACGCGGTCGCCCGTCGTACGCCCGGCTTCACCGGTGCCGATCTGTCGAACGTGCTGAACGAAGCGGCGCTCCTCACGGCGCGCAGCAACAAGAAGCTGATCGACAACAGCATGCTCGACGAGGCCATCGACCGCGTCGTGGCGGGTCCGCAGAAGCGGACCCGGATCATGTCCGAGAAGGAAAAGAAGATCACCGCGTACCACGAGGGCGGACACGCCCTGGTCGCGGCGGCCTCACCCCAGTCGGACCCGGTCCACAAGATCACGATCCTTTCCCGCGGCCGTGCCCTCGGTTACACGATGGTGCTCCCGGAAGAGGACAAGTACTCCACGACGCGCAACGAGATGCTCGACCAGCTGGCATACATGCTGGGCGGGCGCGCCGCCGAGGAGCTGGTCTTCCACGACCCGACCACCGGTGCCGCGAACGACATCGAGAAGGCCACTGCCACGGCCCGCGCGATGGTCACGCAGTACGGCATGACCGAGCGCCTCGGCGCGATCAAGTTCGGCGGCGACAACACCGAGCCCTTCGTGGGCCGGGAGATGGGCCACCAGCGCGACTACTCGGAAGAGGTCGCGGCGCTCGTCGACGAAGAGGTCAAGAAGCTCATCGAGACCGCGCACAACGACGCGTGGGAGATTCTCGTCGAGAATCGCGACATCCTCGACGCCCTGGTCCTCGAACTCCTCGAGAAGGAGACGCTCAACAAGGACCAGATCGCCGAGATCTTCGCCCCGATCGTGAAGCGTCCGGCCCGTCCGGCGTGGACCGGTTCGGCCCTGCGCACGCCTTCGACGCGTCCGCCGGTGCTCTCTCCGAAGGAGCTGGCCCTCACCAACGGCGCCACCACCGCCAACGGCTCGGCCACCCCCGCGGAGATCGCTCCGAAGGACATCACGTCGAAGGACCTCGGTACGTCCACGGAAGCCCTTCCGGAGGAGCGACCCGAGAGCTAGCCCCCCAGCCCGATCCGGTGTGGGTCCCTGTCATGGGGCTCCACCGGGCCCGGAATGGATGCCGCGCCCCCCAGGTTCTAGCCTGTGGGGGCGCGGCTTTTTCGTATGCCTGCGCCATGCCTGCCGTTCCTCTGGGATGTCCGGGCGGGTCTGAGCAGGTGACAGCACAGAGGAACGAGGCACAGATGACCGACCCGGTGACGCTCGACGGGCAGGGTTCGATCGGCGTATTCGACGAGAAGCGGGCCGAGTCCGCCGTACGTGAACTCCTCATCGCGGTCGGGGAGGACCCGGACCGGGAAGGGCTGCGGGAGACGCCGGGTCGGGTGGCACGCGCGTACAAGGAGATATTCGCGGGCCTCCACCAGGAGCCCGAGGACGTTCTGACGACGACGTTCGACCTCGGCCACGACGAGATGGTGCTGGTCAAGGACATCGAGGTGTTCAGCACGTGTGAGCACCACCTGGTTCCGTTCCGCGGTGTCGCGCACGTCGGATACATCCCGGCGACCAGCGGGAAGATCACGGGGCTGTCCAAACTGGCCCGGCTGGTCGACGTGTACGCCAGGCGCCCCCAGGTCCAGGAGCGGCTCACCACGCAGATCGCCGAGTCCCTGATGGCCATCCTGGAGCCGCGCGGGGTCATCGTGGTGATCGAGTGCGAGCACATGTGCATGTCCATGCGTGGCATCCGTAAGCCCGGAGCCAAGACGATCACGTCCGCCGTCCGCGGCCAGCTGCGTGACCCGGCCACACGTGCGGAGGCGATGAGCCTCATCATGGCGCGCTGAGCGGGCGCGGGACGCGCCCGGACGTCGCGGGCCGGACGGACCGCGGGATCGCCACCGGGGAGGTGCGGACGGGCGGGCGGTGCGGTCCGCTGCCGCCCGCGACCTCGACGGCCCCGGTGGGGCGGGTCGCTCCGGCGGTGGACGGCCCCGCTAGGCGATGGCCCTGCTCCTGTCGTCGTCCCCGTCCTCCGGGAGTCTGCAGACACGCTCCAGGAAGACCGCGGCGGCGACGACGGCGATACCGGCCACGACCGCGCTGCCCGCGTAGATGGCCTGGTCACGCCGGGGCGGGATGTCGAGAAAGCTGAGCAGGAAGACGCCCGTACCGGCGTACATCCCCGCGACCAGGGCCGCGACGAGGGCACTCGCCTGGCCGAAGACCACGGCACGCGCGGCCATCAGGGGCTCGACGCCCTTCGCCCCCGGACGGCGCTCCCGCTGGGCGCGCAGACGGGCCCGGATCGAGAGGGCCGTGGCGAGCAGCACGACGGCGATGACCGCGAGCACGACGGGTGCGGCCAGCGGCACGCTCGGCAGCGTACCCAGGGAGTCCCAGAGACGGGCTCCGCCCCAGGACAGCGCGCCGGCCCCGGCGAAGAGTCCGGCCAGGAGCCCGAGCCGTAGTTGCTTCACCGAGAGTGCCGCCCTTCGCCGCCGTTGCCGTGTCGTCCGTCCTTGAGCCTAACGACTACTCGGGCAGGCGGAGTTCCAGGTCGGCCCGGGGGAGCACCCCGTCGCGGCCGACACCTGCCAGCAGGTCGGCGACCGTGCCGGAGCCGGGCAGCTGGGCCTCGGGATCCACGTCGTGCCAGGGGGCGAGGACGAAGGCGCGTTCGTGGGCGCGCGGGTGCGGAAGGGTGAGCAGCGGGTCGTCGGAGACCACATCGGCGTACGCCACGATGTCGACGTCGAGGGTGCGCGGCCCCCAGCGCTCCTCGCGGACCCGGTCGAAGGCCTCTTCGATGGCCTGGCCCCGCTCCAGCAGCGAGGACGGCGGCAGGGTCGTCTTCACGACGATCACCGCGTTGAAGTAGGAGGGCTGGGAGCCCGCGTCCACGCCCCACGGCTCCGTCTCGTACACCGGGGAGACGGCCTTGACCCGCAGACCGGGGGTGTCCTCCAGGGCGTCGATGGCGCCCTGGAGGGTCTCCAGCCGGTTGCCGAGGTTGGAGCCCAGGGAGATCACGGCCCGTTTGGGGTTGGAGAGGGTGCTGTCCGCCGCGTCCACCTGCTCGACGACGGCGGCCGGCACCGGCTGGACGGTCGGGTCGCTCTGCCCCTCGGTGGAAAACGCAGTCATGCTCGGCTCCGGATGATGGTGATGGTCACGTCGTCGAAGGGGACGGTGATGGGCGCGTCCGGCTTGTGGACGACGACCTCGACCTCCTCGACCCCTTCGTGCTTGAGACACTGCTGCGCGATGCGTTCCGCGAGGGTTTCGATGAGATCGACCGGCTCACCCTTGACGACGTCGACGACCTCTTCCGCCACCACCCCGTAGTGCACGGTCTTCGTCAGGTCGTCGGCGGCTGCCGCGGGACGGGTGTCGAGGCCGAGCACCAGGTCCACGATGAAGGTCTGGCCCTCCTCCCGTTCCCGGGGGAAGACGCCGTGGTGCCCACGGGCCTTGAGGCCGCGCAGCGCGACACGATCCACGCGAATCACTCCTGCTGTTCGTCGGTCCGGCGGCACCCGGCCGCGTGCGGGCGGAGAGGTGCCGTCTTTTGAATCTACCCGCGAGCACCGACAGCTCCTGCCCGCGGGGGATGCGGGTGGAGACGGGTACGAGGCCGGTAGCCGCGTATACCCCGTGATCCGGGAGTCCAACCCCGGCCGGGCTCCTACCCGCTCAGGAAGGCGACTCCTCGTCGTCCTCCTCGCCGGTTTCGGCCAGAACGGGTGATCCGTGGTGGGACCAGAGCTTCCAGCCGTCCGACGTGCGACGGAACACGTTGGTGGCGACGACGAGCTGGCCGACGAGCGGGCCGAGCGCGTTGCCCTCCTCCGCCGGACCACCGCTGAGGATGTTCTCGGTACACGTCACCAGCGCGGTGTCGTCGGTCATCGTGACCCCGACGTCGGTCAGGAAGAACTGGATGTACTCGGTGTTCGCCATGATCAGCGCATAGCTCCGGAGCACCTCACCGCGGCCCGTGAGCACCGGCCAGCCCGGGTGCACGCAGGAGACGGTGAGGTCCTCACCCGGCAGCCAGAGACCGGAGAGCTCATCGAAGTCGCCGCGTTCCATCGCCTCGTAGAAGGCGGTGTTGGCCTGCTCGACGGCCTGGATGTCGGCGGCGGCCGCCTCGTGCTCGTCGTGCGGGGAGCTCACGCGGCTCCCTCGACGGCGCGGGCGACCCGCACCGCGTCCGCGGTGGCCCGGACCGCGTGGACCCGGACCGCCCAGGCGCCGGCGTTCGCCGACAGGGCGGAGATCGCGGCCGTGGCGGCGTCCCGTTCCCGCGCGGGCGGTGGGGCCGCGCCCTCGCCGGCCAGGACATGGCCGAGGAACCGCTTGCGGGAGGCGGCGACCAGCAGGGGCCGGCCGAGCTCGCGCAGCCGCGGGAGGTGGGCGACGAGAGAGAGGTCGTGGACGGCGTCCTTGGCGAAGCCCAGACCCGGGTCTATCACCACCTGCTCCGGGGCAACCCCGCCCTCGACCACTGCGTCCATGCGGTCGCGGAGCTCCGTGACCACTTCGGCGACGACGTCCGCGTACACCGCCCGGCTGTTCATCGACTCGCTGAAACCGCGCCAGTGCATGACCACGAAGGGCACCCCGGCCGCGGCGACGACCGGGATCATGTCCGGGTCGGCGAGACCGCCGCTCACGTCGTTGACCAGCGCCGCGCCCGCGGCGACCGCCTGCTCGGCGACCCGGGCCCGCATGGTGTCGACGGAGAGGGTGACACCTTCGGAGGCCAGACCCCGCACGACGGGGATGACCCGCCGCAACTCCTCCGTCTCGTCCACCCGGCTGGCGCCGGGGCGGGTCGACTCACCGCCGACGTCGATCAGATCCGCCCCTTCGGCCACCAGTTCGAGGCCGTGCTTGATCGCCGCCGTGGTGTCGAACCAGTGACCTCCGTCCGAGAAGGAGTCGGGCGTCACATTGACGACTCCCATGACCGCGCAGCGGTCCCACTCCGGCAGGCCCCGCACTGTGCCCCGTCCTCGCAACGTACTCATACGACCAGCCTAGGCCCGCGAACGGGTCGGTCAGGCCGCGCGGACGCCGCGCCCACCGCCCTGCGCGGGCCGGTGGCCGCACGGGAGGGTGCGCCCGGAACGGAACGGCCGGGGCGGCGCGGGGGTCACGAAGCCCTCCGCACGAAGCGCGGCGAGGCCGGCCCGGGGGAGGTCCCGCCCGGTGCGGAAGACCACGGACCGGGGCCCCCGGCGGGCCGGAACCTCGCGTCGAACCGGTTCAGCGAGTCGATCGGGAACCACCGCGACAGGAAGACCGGCAGTCCGTGCCGGCGGCGCGGCGCAGGCCCCGCTCCCAGCCGCTCGCCACCGGCGAGGGCGGAGCGGAGTCCGGAGTTCAGCGAGACGCGGGCGACGGAGAGATTCGGCGCGGCCCGCAGTGAGGCGACGATCAGCAGTTCGTTCATGCCGGGATCGGTGGCACGGTCGCGTCGCATCAGCTCCAGGGTGAGGCCGTCGGTGCCCCACGGGACGAGGTGGAGGACGGCCTTCAGATCGCCGTACGGGGATTCCTCCGTGCCGGATTCGGCCAGATGGGCGGTGGCGACGACGCAGTCGCCGTCCGCCGGGTCGCCGATCCGGCCCAGCGCCGTGGAGGAGCCGGGCCCGGTGTCGGTGCCGCGCCAGTCGGCGGCGGCCCGGCGGATGCGGTCCAGTTCGGCGGTGCCGATGTCGTGGACGCGGCGGACCCGGGTCTCGTAGCCGTTGCGTTCGACGCGCTTCACCGTCCGGCGCACGTCGCGCATCACGCGCCCGGACAGGGAGAAATCCGCGACGTCCACCACCGTGTCGTCCCCGGTCTCCGGCGCGGCCAGTCCCGTCTCGCGGGTCCACACCTCGCCGCCGGCCACGCCGCAGCCCATCACCGCCGGGGTCCGGGAGTGCGCCCGGGCCTCGTCCATGAAGCGCTCGATGGCGCCGGGCCAGGCCTCCACGTCACCGATCGGGTCGCCTACGGCGAGCATCACCCCCGACATCACGCGGTAGCGGACGGCGGCCTTGCCGCTGGGGGAGAACACGATGCCCGTGCCGCTGTCGCGGCGGAGCGCGAGGTGCCCCGGTGAGTCCTGGCCCCCGTGCTCGTCGAGCAGGGCACGCAGCCGCTCCTCGTCGTCCTGGCTCATCCGTGCGGCGGGGTGTTCGGGGCGGAAGGCGAGACAGATCGTGGTGACCGCGGTCAGCAGACCGAGGGCGCCCAGGGAGTACGTCACCGTCGACGCGGTCGTCCCCGTGTAGTCCACGGGGCCCTCCAGCCCGAACAGGCCGTACAGCACGTGCTGGAGCCGGTCGACGATGGCGGGGTTCCCCACGACCCGGCCGGGGTGGACGCTGACGACGACCAGACCCAGTGCGAGCGATCCCGCGCCGAGGAGGACGAAGTTGACCAGAGCCCGCCAGCGGCTCCGCGGGTCGGGGAGCGCGCCGAACTCGCTCCGTTGACGCACCAGCAGGAAGCACAGCACCAGGGGGAGCAGCACGCCGATCAGGGACTGGCGGTAGGCGAACTGCGCCACGGCGCCCACCGGCAGGAGGGTCAGGGCGGCCCGCCAGGCCCGGCGCTTGCGCCTCTTGAGGCCGCGGGCCAGCAGGAGCAGCAGCATGCCCGAACTGAGTGAGAGCGCGGCGGCGAACGGCCCGAGGGCACCCGGAAGTACCTCGGCGATCGTGTGTACGCGGCTGTGCCGGAAGTGCGGGAATACGCCGGCGGCGAGGTCGATCAGGCCTGCCGCCGCGCAGACGCCCGCCACCAGCGCCGGTACGGACGCCGAGTGCGGCCCGCGAAGGAACCCGCGTCCGCGTGCCACAGGAGGAACTGTTCCTGATTCGTCCCCGTCCACCGTGCCGAACATCGCTTCCCGTGGTTTCGCGAGAGATTCCTGAGCCCGTCGGGCGAAGCCGCCGCGGACGATGTGCGCCCTCTAGGACGGGGCTTCCACGGAGTGGGTTCATCCTCCTTCCGGAAATTTCCGGCACGGAACGCTCATCCGGCTCATGGGCCTCACCGGGTGTCCTCGGGCGTGCCGGAACAGCGGCGGGCACACCTTCGTCACCTGGCGGCGGGGTCCTTTCCAAACCTGGAGTGGCTGAGCTCCGGGCTCACCGAGGTTGAGCCAGGACCTCGGTGGCTGAGCTCCCGGGCTCACCAGGGGTTGAGCCAGGACCTCATGGCGCGGCGACCTTCGCCACGGTCTCCACCGCCACCTCCGCACGCGGGACGGACTGCGCGTCCGCGTCGATCGACCGGCGCAGGGCCTCGTGGAGCCGGGCCGGCGTGAGGACGCCGAGGAAGCGGCCGGCGCCCTCCTCGTCGATGACGGCGATCCAGCCCGCGTCGTGCTGGAGCATCGTCGCGAAGGCCTGCTTGAGCGGTGCGCCGAGCGGCAGCCACGCCTCCATGCGCCGGGCGTGGTCGCGGACCGTGCCCTTCGCGGTCACCGACGCCGCGTCACCCGCCGGGATCCAGCCGTGCAGATTGTCGTCGCGGTCCAGCACGACCGCCCAGCGGGCACCCTCGGCCCGCAGCCGCGCGGTCGCCGTCGCCAGCGGGTCGTCGAGGTGGACGACCGGCGGCTGGTCGAGGTCGCTCTCCTCGATGGGCGTGACCGAGAGCCGCTTCAGACCGCGGTCGGCTCCGACGAAGTCCGCGACGTACGGCGTCGAGGGAGCCCCGAGCACGGTGGCGGGGGAGTCGAACTGGTCGATGCGGCCCTGCCCGTACACCGCGATCCGGTCGCCCAGCCGGACGGCTTCCTCGATGTCGTGTGTGACGAACAGCACGGTCTTGCGGACCTGCGCCTGCAGTTTCAGGAACTCGTTCTGCAGCCTTTCCCGCACGACGGGGTCGACCGCGCCGAAAGGCTCGTCCATCAGCAGGACGGGCGGATCGGCGGCCAGGGCCCGTGCCACGCCGACGCGCTGGCGCTGACCGCCGGAGAGCTGTTCGGGATAGCGGCCGCCATAAACGGACGGATCGAGTCCGACCAGATCGAGGAGTTCGGCGGCACGCCGCCGTCCCTCTTTCTGCTTCCATCCCAGGAGATGGGGCACCGTCGCGGTGTTCTCCAGGACCGTCTTGTGCGGGAAGAGTCCGACCTGCTGGATCACATATCCGATACGGCGGCGCAGTTGTACGGGGTCGATGGCGGATATGTCGTCCCCGTCGAGGAATATCCGTCCCTCGGTCGGTTCGATCAGCCGGTTCACCATCTTCATGGTGGTCGTCTTGCCGCAGCCGGAAGGTCCGACGAGCGTGACCAGTTCACCCTCGGCGACCTCGAAGGAAAGGTCGTCGACGGCGGTGGTCCCGTCGGCGTACCGCTTGGTGACGTGCTCGAAACGGATCATGACTCCCCATTGTGACGCGGGTTCTGTGAAGGACGTGTTGCTGGAATACAACGGCCTCGGAGATTGTCAGTGGTCGAGGATAAGGTCGCCTGAGATCGGATGCGGGACCGGCAGCACACGGTGAACAGGAGGTGGGGGCGGATGGCCGAGCGGAACTGCCTGGTGGCGAACGACTGGATCTGCGGGGAGTATCTGCGCTCCCGCAGCCAGGAGTTGGCCGATGCGACCGTCCAGCACATCTGGATCACCGTGGCTTCCGTGCTGATCGGGCTCGTGGTGGCATTCCCGCTCGCGCTGCTCGCACGCCGCGGGAGATATTTCGCCGGCCCGGTGCTGGGTCTGACCACCGTGCTCTACACCGTGCCGTCGCTGGCGATGTTCTCGCTGCTGCTGCCGATTTTCGGGCTGTCCGCGGCACTGGTCGTCACCGGCCTGGTGCTCTATTCGCTGACCATTCTCGTACGGAACATCCTGGCCGGTCTCGAAGCGGTGCCGCAGGAGGCGAAGGAGGCCGCCGAAGGCATGGGCTACGGACCGGGCAGGCTCCTCTGGGAGGTCGAACTCCCCCTCGCGCTGCCCGCGATGATGGCCGGACTGCGGATCGCCACGGTGTCGACGGTCGCGTTGACCACCGTGGGCTCCCTCGTGGGCAAGGGGGGCCTCGGCAATCTCATCGAGGACGCGCTGCCCAGCTTCTTCAAGGCCCAGGTGCTCACCGCGTCCGTGCTCTGTGTGCTGCTCGCGGTGGCGGCGGACCTGCTCCTGCTCGGACTGCAGCGCCTGCTCACCCCCTGGACCCGCATGGCGGGGCCCCCTGCGGCGAAGACGGAGGCGGGCTGATCCATGGGAGTCATCGGGGATGCCTGGACCTGGCTCACCACCGGCGCCAACTGGTCGGGTGACGGCGGGGCCGCGCACCGGCTGGGCGAGCACCTGTACGTCAGCGGGGTCGCCCTCGCGCTCGCCTGCGCCATCGCCCTGCCGCTCGCGCTCTACCTCGGCCACATCGGCAAGGGAGGCGCCCTCGCGGTCAACATCTCCAACGTGGGCCGTGCGATACCGGTCTTCGCGGTGCTGGCGCTCCTCATGATGACGCCGCTGCGCAACTCCGGTTATCTGCCCACGGTCATCGCCCTGGTGCTGTTCGCCGTGCCGCCGCTGCTGACCAACGCCTACGTGGGCATGCGGGAGGTGGACCGGTCGGTGCTGGAGGCGGCCCGCGGCATGGGGATGTCCGGCGGGCAGGTCTTCGTGCGGGTCGAGCTCCCGCTGGCCTATCCGATGATCATGACCGGGCTGCGGTCCGCGGCGGTCCAGGTGGTCGCCACCGCCTCGATCGCCGCCATGGTCGGCCTGGGCGGCCTCGGCCGGATCATCACCGCCGGATTCAACACCTACGACACCGCGCAGGTCTTCGCCGGGGCAGTGCTGGTCGCCCTGCTGGCGCTGGTGGTGGAGGGCGTGCTCGTGGCCCTGGACCGGCTGCTGTCGCCGCTGCGCCGCCGTGCCCTGTGAACGCGCGGACTTTTCTGACTGTGCACACCCCTTTTTCGTGGACGGAGAACACCATGAGCAGAACCTCACGCATAGCCGGTGCGGTCGTCGCAGTGGTCGCGCTGGCCGGGTCGCTGGCCGCCTGCGGCGGCGACAGCCTGGAGGAGGACAAGGGCGGCCCGAAGGCGGGCGCGGACTCCGGGAAGGGCTCGCTCGTCGTGGGCGCCGCCTCGTTCACCGAGTCCAAGGTGCTCGCCGAGCTGTACGCGCAGATCCTGGCCGACGCCGGGTACAGCACCTCGATCACCACGGTGAAGAACCGTGAGCTGTACGAGCCCTCGCTGGAGAAGGGCGAGATCGACGTCGTCCCCGAATACGCGGCGACCCTCGCGGAATTCCTCAACGCCAAGGTCAACGGCGCCGACGCGGCGGCGGAGAAGCCGGTCGCCTCCGGGGACACGGCACAGACCGTGGCCGCCCTGGAGAAGCTCGCGACCCCCCTCGGGCTGAAGGTTCTCCCGGCCGGCGAGGCGGTCGATCAGAACGCATTCGCGGTGACCGAGGAATTCGCCGAGAAGAACAGCCTCAAGACCCTTTCCGATCTCGGCAAGTCGAAGATCAAAGTGAAGATCGCGGCGGGCGACGAGTGCGAGGTGCGCCCGTTCTGCGCACCCGGCCTGAAGAAGACGTACGGCATCGACGTCACCGGGATCGACCCGAAGGGCGTCGGAACACCGCAGTCCAAGCAGGCCGTCAAGGACGGCAAGGACCAGCTCGTTCTCACGACGACGACCGACGCGGTGCTGGACACTTACGGGCTGGTGTTCCTGGAGGACGACAAGAAGCTCCAGAACGCCGACAACGTCCTGCCGGTGCTCAATGCCGAGGACGCGGGTGCCCCGGAGATCGCCGAGGCGCTCGGGAAGATCACCGACGTACTCACCACACAGGACCTCGCGGAACTGAACCGCTCGGTCGACGCGGAGCGCGCCAAGCCCGCCGACGCGGCCAAGGAGTATCTGCGGTCGAAGGGGCTGATCAAGAAGTAAAGGTCACAGGGAAGGTCCTTTGGAGGGGCCGCAAGGTAACCGGCGGGGAACAGATTGCCGTGCGGTCTCCCAAGTGACCGGCACGCACGGTAAATTTCGAGCCATGCCACGTGGACGTCACCGCCATTCGCCACCCCTCCACAGAATCCTGCCGCCCTCCGTGGTGGCCGGAGTGTCGGTCGTCTGTGCCGCCGGAGCCTGGTTCCTCGCGGAACCCCTGGCTCTGCGCGGCCTGGTGGCCGGCACCGCGGTCGCCGCTCTCACCGGCGCCTATCTGATGCGCAGCTGGGACCGGGCCGCGGGGATTCGTGTCGCGGAGCTGATCCGTGCCCGGGCCGGCGACGAGTGGAAGACCGAGGAGCGCATAGCCGAACTCGAGTCCGACATCGAGGAGTCGCGGGAGCTGCGCACCCGGCTGGAGACGAAGCTGCGCCGCAAGCGCGTGGAGCTGGCCGGGCTGCGGGGCGAACACGCCGCGCTGCTGCGCCGGTACGCCAACGCGGAGACCGAGCGGGCCAGCGCGCTGGAGGGTCGCAGGCAGCTCGCCATCGAGGCGTCCGCACCGCGGGAACTGCCGTCCGCGCGGTCCACGCCGACGCCGGGCGCCTACCTGCGTGCCGCGCAGGCCCTACGGGACCTGCCCCGCAACGCCGCGCTCCAGGAGGCGCGCCGCACGGCCGGGCCGGCCAAACGGCGCGATCTCGACGAGCGGGCCGCCGAACGGGACTCGGAGGGTGAAGGCCCGAAGGGGAAGCACGCGGCGGCGGCCGGAGCGGGTGCCGAGCAGCACCGCCGCCCGGCTGCCGCCCTCCCGGCCCCTCAGCCGCCGGCCGCGCCCGCGCGCGCACCCCGTGCGATCCCCGCCGCTTCGGCCGTCGTCCCGTACGCCACCGCCCGCCGCCACCTCGTCCCGCAGGGAAGCTTCGACTTCTTCGGTACGCAGAAGGCGAACGCCGCGATCGAGTCCGTGCAGAACGAGGACCTCGCGGACGTGGTGGGCGAGGAGGCACTGGCCGCGCACCGCACGGGCACGGCCCGGAACCGCGCCGTCGGCAAGGTCATCGACCTGACCGCCCACGACGAGACCGAGCAGTTGGACGTCGTCGACCTGCGCAGCGCGGTCTCGTCCTGAGGGCCGGCCCGGCCGGCCGAGGCCCGCGCTTTCGCGCGCCCTGGCGGCGGCCGGCTACTTGTCGATGTCGCCGACGACGAAGAAGAGCGATCCCAGGATCGCGACCATGTCGGCGACGAGCGTGCCCGGCAGCAGTTCGGTGAGTGCCTGGATGTTGTTGAACGACGCGGAGCGCAGCTTCAGCCGGTACGGGGTCTTCTCACCCGTGGACACCAGGTAGTAGCCGTTGACGCCGAGCGGATTCTCGGTCCACGCGTAGGTGTGGCCCTCCGGGGCCTTGAGCACCTTGGGCAGCCGCTGGTTGATGGGCCCGGGCTCCAGGTCGGCCATCCGGTCCAGGCAGGCGTCGGCCAGGTCCAGCGCGTTGTGCGTCTGCTCCAGCAGGCACTCGAAGCGGGCCAGGCAGTCGCCCTCGGTCCGGGTGACGACCTCGAGCGTGTCCCGCAGCTCCCCGTACGCGAGATACGGCTCGTCGCGCCGCAGGTCGAAGTCGACCCCGGAGGCGCGGGCGATCGGCCCGGACACCCCGTAGGCGTGCACGGCCTCGGCGGACAGCACTCCCACCCCCCGGGTGCGGCCCCGGAAGATCTCGTTGCCGAGGACCAGCCGGTCGTACACGTCCATCCGGGAGCGGACGGACGCCACGGCGTCCCTGGCCCGGCCGAGCCAGCCCGCGGGCAGGTCCTCCTTGAGGCCGCCGACCCGGTTGAACATGTAGTGCATCCGGCCGCCGGAGACCTCCTCCATCACCGCCTGGAGCTCCTCACGCTCCCGGAACGCGTAGAACACCGGGGTGATCCCGCCGAGTTCGAGCGGGTAGGAGCCGAGGAACATCAGATGGTTCAGGACCCGGTTCAGCTCGGCAAGCAGCGTGCGCGTCCAGACGGCGCGCTCCGGGACCTCCATGCCGAGCATCCGCTCGACGGCCATGACGACCCCGAGCTCGTTCGAGAACGCCGACAGCCAGTCGTGGCGGTTGGCGAGCATGATGATCTGCCGGTAGTCCCGGGCCTCGAAGAGCTTCTCGGCGCCCCGGTGCATATAGCCGATGACCGGCTCCGCCTGCTGGATCCGCTCGCCGTCGAGCACGAGCCGCAGCCGGAGCACACCGTGCGTGGAGGGGTGCTGGGGACCGATGTTGAGCACCATGTCGGTGCTCTCTGCCGCGCCGCCGATGCCGACCGTCGTCTCCGTCATGCGGGACAGTATCCCCCCTGCCGTCCACCGGGTCAGGGGCGGAGCCCCGGCCGTACGCGTTGCCGCAGCCAGCCGAAGTCCCCCAGCCCGCCCCGCGCCGTCAGCTCCGCCGCCTCGCCCGCCGACGCGAGGGCCCGCACATAACCGGCCGGGTCCCGCGACGCCAGGGCCAGCGGCGGCCGTTCGCCGCTCACGCCCAGCTCCCGCAGAGCCGTCCGCTGGTCCAGCAGCTCGGCCTCCACGCCGCCCGCCACGGCCGCCGCGCACGCGTCCAGGGCCACGTGGGACGTCAGGTCGCAGCTCCCGTCCGGCACCGGTGGCACCTCGCGCCCGCCCCGGAAGCCGGTCAGCGTGCCGAACGGCGGCCTCGACGTGCGTACATGGGCGTAGTCCACGGCCACCGCGGTCCCGGCGGTCAGGGACGCGACCGCGCGGGCCCAGGCCTCGTCGCGCGGGCGGCCGATCTCCGCCCGGTCGCCCGGCCGGGTCAGCGGCCACCAACGGCTCAGCCACCGGGCGTCCTCCCCGGTCACCGGGTCGCCCAGGCGCTCGGTGCCGTCGGCCCCGCGCACCAGGACGTGGCGGGCCACGCCGTCCGCGTCGGCCTCGGCGACCTCCGTCGGGACGTTGTCCAGCCACTCGTTGGCGAACAGCAGTCCCCGTACGCCCTTCGGGAGTTCGGCGGACCACTCGATGTCCGGGTCCAGGCCCGGCGGCCGGGGAGCGATCTCCACGGCGTACGCCCGTACGGAGAGCCCCGGAGCGGTCCCCGCGCGCAGTGCGGCCAGCACCCCGGTCAGCAGCTCGCCCCGGCCCGCCCCCACGTCCACCAGATCGACCGTGTCCGTGCCGAGCTCACGCGCCGTACCGGCCAGCAGCCGGGCGACGGCCGCCGCGAACAGCGGTGACGCGTGCACCGAGGTGCGGAAGTGCCCCGCGGGGCCCTCAGGACGCCGGTAGAAGCCTTCGTTCCCGTACAAAGCGGTCTCTGCGGCTTCCCGCCAACCGCGCCAGTCATACGTCACGTAGGCAAGTCTCCACCTTGGGGAGTACGGTCCCAGGACCCGGATCGGCCCTTCGGCTGACCCGGGCACCGATCTGCTGTCCCTACGCTGGGTAATGTGCAGCGCCTCTACGATTTCATCCGCAGACACCCGACGGGCGTCGACACCTTCTGGGCTGTCTTCCTCCTCGGGCTCTCCGGCGTGTCCATCGTGGCCGGTCAGTTCGAGGACGGCCTGGCGCGCGTGGCGGCGCTGCCGGTCGCCGTCGCCCTGTGCGTCGTGGTCGCGCTGCGCCGCCGCGCACCGGAGAAGATGCTGCTGCTCACGATCCTGACGGGGCTCGCGCAGCTGCTGCTCGGGGTGGAACCCGGTCCGGCGAACTTCGCCATGCTGGTGATCACGTACACCGTGGCCATGGCCGGCAAGCGCTGGGCGTCCCGGCTCGCCCTCGGGTGCAGCCTGGGCGCGGCCGGCCTCTCGCAGCTGCGCTGGCCCGAGGAGACGGCGTCCGGCAGCTGGGCGCAGTCGGTCTTCGTCGTCGTCGTGATGACCGTGCCGTTCGTCCTCGCCTGGGTGCTCGGCGACTCGATGCGGACCCGGCGGGCCTACCTCAGCCAGCTGGAGGAGCGCGCCGCACGGCTGGAGCGCGAGCGGGAGGCGCAGTCGAAGGTCGCCGTCGCCGCCGAGCGCGCCCGTATCGCCCGGGAGCTGCACGACGTGGTCGCGCACAACGTCTCGGTCATGGTGGTGCAGGCCGACGGCGCCGCCTACGTCATGGACGCGTCCCCCGATCAGGCCCGGCAGGCACTGGAGACCATCTCCAGCACCGGGCGCCAGGCCCTCGCCGAGATGCGGCGGCTGCTCGGGGTGCTGCGGACCGGCGACACCCGGGAGGGCGGCGAATACGTGCCGCAGCCCGACGTCGAGCAGATCGAGGACCTGGTGGACCAGGTCAGGCAGACCGGCCTGGCCGTCGACTTCAAGATCGAGGGCACCCCGCGCCCGCTGCCCACCGGGGTCGAACTGACCGCGTACCGCATCGTCCAGGAAGCCCTCACCAACACCCGTAAGCACGGCGGCCCGGACGCCGGGGCCAGCGTGCGGCTGGTCTACTTCGACGACGGGCTCGGGCTGCTGGTCGAGGACGACGGCCGGGGAGCCGCGCACGAGCTGTACGAGGACGGCGGGGCCGACGGCGCCGGACACGGGATGATCGGCATGCGGGAGCGGGTCGGCATGGTCGGCGGCACGCTGGACGCGGGCCCCCGCCCCGGGGGCGGCTTCCGGATCAGCGCACTGCTCCCGCTCAAGCCCGCCAACCAGTGACACGAGGGACAGGACAGTCATGACGATCCGCGTAATGCTCGTCGACGACCAGGTGCTGCTGCGCACCGGCTTCCGGATGGTGCTCGCCGCCCAGCCGGACATGGAGGTCGTCGCCGAGGCGGGCGACGGCGCGGAGGCGGTCGAGGTCCTGCGGTCCACCGCCGTCGACGTGGTGCTGATGGACGTACGCATGCCGCGCCTGGACGGCGTCGAGGCGACGCGGCGCATCTGCGCGCAGACCGATCCGCCCAAGGTGCTCATCCTGACGACGTTCGACCTGGACGAGTACGCGTTCTCCGGTCTGAAGGCGGGTGCCAGCGGCTTCATGCTCAAGGACGTGCCGCCGGCCGAGCTGCTCTCCGCGATCCGGTCCGTGCACAGCGGCGACGCCGTGGTGGCCCCGTCCACCACCCGCAGGCTGCTCGACCGGTTCTCCTCGATGCTGCCGAGCAGTACGAAGGAGCCGCGCCACAAGCACGTCGAGAAGCTGACCGAGCGCGAGCGCGAGGTGATGATGCTCGTCGCCCAGGGCCTGTCCAACGGCGAGATCGCCGCCCGTCTGGTGCTGTCCGAGGCGACCGTGAAGACGCACGTCGGCCGCATCCTCACCAAGCTGGGCCTGCGCGACCGGGTGCAGGTGGTCGTCCTCGCGTACGAGACGGGCCTGGTCCGGGCCGGTGGCGGCGCGGGCTGACCCGTGGCCCCCTCCGCCGGGTCGGCGGGCCGTTCGACGGGGGCGGACCCGGACGGGTCCTGCTCGCCGAGCCCGTGCGGGCCGGCCGGCTGACCGGCCCTCAGGCCATGGGCGGGATCGGTGGGTCGGCGTGGCACGCCGTCGAACCGGACACCGGCAGCCGGCCGCGCGCCGCACCCGGACGCATCTCAGGCGTATCCGCCTCGCGGCCGTTCACCGCAGCACGCCCTCCAGGAAGTCGCTGCCCAGACGGGCCACCACGGTGAGGTCCAGCGCGTGCAGGACGTAGCGCCCGCGCCGCCGTGTGGTGACCAGGCCGGCCTTCTTGAGCACCGCCAGGTGGCGGGAGACCTCGGGGGCCGTGATGCCGTGCGAATCGGCGAGCTCGCCCGTGGTGTACGGGGAACGGGCCAGGTTGCGGCACAGGCGCATCCGCATCGGGTGGGCCAGCGCCTCCATCCGGAGCTGGAGCAGCTCGACGGACGCGGGGGAGGGCAGCTCGGGCCGGTGCACCGGGTAGTGGATCACCGGCCGCCAGCCCGGGGCGTGCAGCACCATCAGATGCGGCCAGCCGAAGCTGGTCGGGATGAGGGTGAGGCCCGTGCCCGCCGCCGAACCCGCGGCGTCGGTCCGGCCCACGGTCAGCTTGTCGACGCTGATCCTGCTCGCGTCCTCGTTCAGCGACAGGGCGGCGGACACCGCCTCCATCGCCGGTCCGACGCCCTTGCGCCGCAGCACCTCCGTCTTGTGCCGGGCGTCGGCGGCCAGCTGGACCTGGACCCGCTGCCAGGTGTCCGCGAAGAAGGCCTCGTCGCAGTCCTCGAAGAGGCGCCTGACCCAGCCGCGTACGGAAGCCGGGTCGGCCAGCAGCTGCTGGGTGAACTCGACCTGCTTCGGCCCCCGGGCCGCCGCCATGTCCAGTGCGCGGTCGCGCATCGCGGCGTCCGCCAGCGGGGAGGGCGCCCCTGTCCCGTACTGGCTCGCACAGGTGAACTCCAGGGCGGCGGCGACGAACCGCTCGTCGTCGAGCCGGTCGAGGATGTCCAGGTCCTCGGCGAGGGTCGCGCCGGTCCTGCCGTCGCCGCCGCGGACACCGGCGAACGGCATGAACACATCGGAGAAGGTGTTCCGCCAGAGGAAATTCGCCTCGTGCATCCGGTCCGCGAGGTCCGGCTCCAGCGCCGCGGCGGTCGCGGTCGCCCAGCCGTGCAGGCCCGGGTGGTGCCCGGGTTCGGAGAGCGCGTGCAGAGCCAGCCCCAGCTCGGCGAGGGGGGATATCTCGAAGAAGATGCGCTCGGGGGGCAGGCCCGCGATGTCGATGTGCACACTCACCCCTCCATAGTGAGGGGTGCGGGGACGGGGCCCGGCGCCGATTGACGGCGGCGGTCAATCCACGGGCGGCCCCGGGGCCACGGGTCCAGGCTGGACGCATGGACATCGTTCAGCAGCAGATGCTCGACAGCTATCGCGCGGCGCAGCACGGCGAGCCGCCGCCGCCGCTGCCCGGCCGCCACGACCGGGAGGTCCTGCGAGACCTCCGCAGACACCTCCTCGGGCGCCCCGCCGCCGCACCGCGCAGGCCCGGCGGCTGAGGACGACCGGGGCGCCGGCCGGCCGGGGGCCGTGCCGTGCCAGGACCGGCCGACTCACCCCAGCCGCGCCACGAACTCCGTCACCGCCGCCCGTACCTGCCCCGCCGTCCACTCCAGCCCCGGCGCCGCCACCGTGACCTCGGTGTACGACACCCCGGGCGGCCCGGCGGGACCCGCGAACCAGCGCCGGAAGAGCGTCACCCCGGTCTCCTCCGCCTGCCGCACCGACGCCTCGTCCAGCACCTCGGTCCCGTACGGCAGCCACACCTGGAACTGATGGGTGTGCGGCGGCTCGGGACACACCCGGAACCACGGCACCGAGGAGTCCGGGAAGCCCTCCGCCAGCGCGGCGGCGACCACCTTCGCGTGCGCGACGTACGAGGGCAGCCTGGGCAGCTCCCGCTCCAGGCCCAGCAGTGCGGAGAGCGCCGCCGGGTACTGCTGGAAGAGCTGCCCGCCGTACCGGTGGCGCCAGGTCCGGGCCTCCTCGACCAGCGACTCCGGACCGGCGAGCACCGCCCCGGACATCCCGTCCAGGGACTTGTAGAACGAGACGTACACGCTGTCGGCGAGCCCCGCGATCTCCGGCAGGCCGCGTCCGAGGTGCGGCCCGCACTCCCACAGCCGCGCCCCGTCCAGGTGCACCACCGCGTCCCGCTCCCGCGCGGCGGCCACCACGGCCTCCAGCTCCTCCCAGGACGGCAGGACGAATCCGGCGTCGCGCAGCGGCAGCTCCAGCATCAGGGTGCCGAACGGCTCCGGGAAGTCCCGGACCTCGGCCGCCGTCGGCAGCCGGGGCGCGGTCGTCGGATGCACCGTGCGCAGCCCGCTCACCGCCCCGAGCGCCCCCTGCTCGTGCACCTCCGGGTGGGCGAGCGGATGCAGCGCCACCACCGGACTGCCCGTGCGCCCCGCCCAGCACCGGAGCGCGACCTGCTGGGCCATCGTGCCGGTCGGGAAGAACGCCGCGGCCTCCATGCCGAGCAGGCCCGCCGTGCGCCGCTCCAGCTCGGCGACGACCCCGTCGCCGTACACATCCGTCCAGCCGTCCAGGTCCTGCACCGTGCCGGCGTCGGCGGCCAGCGCGGCGAGCCGCTCACCCAGCGTGTGGTCCGCGGACCCCCGGGCCAGCACCCTGTGGGAGCGCTGCCATGCCGTCAGCCTGCGGTGCCGTTGCTTCTGCTCATCGGTGACTGCCATGGGACGATCATCACCCGGACCGCCGGCACCGCCCACCCCGTTTTCCACCGCCGCCCGGAGTTACCCACAGGCTGTGGACAGCCGCGAGGTGCCGCGAAACGCTGGCGTAGCATGCAGAGGAATCGTCCGGTACCCCCCGCGGACTGGAACGGAAGGCCGTCGCCGCGTGAACGCATCAGTTTCCAAGGAATCCCTCGACGCGAGGGACCGCCCCGCCCGCCTCACCGTCGGCGTCGTCGGCGCGGGACGGGTCGGCCCCGCCCTCGCCGCCTCGCTGCAGCTCGCCGGGCACCGCCCGGTGGCGGTGTCGGGCGTCTCCGACGCATCCGTGCGCAGGGCCGCGGCCCTGCTCCCCGACGTACCCCTCGTGACGCCGGCCGAGGTTCTCGCCCGCGCCGAGCTCGTCCTGCTGACCGTCCCCGACGACGCGCTGCCCGGTCTGGTCGAAGGCCTCGCCGAGACCGGCGCCGTGCGACCGGGCCAGCTGATCGTCCACACCTCCGGGCGGTACGGGACGAAGGTGCTCGACCCCGCCCTGCGGGCCGGAGCACTGCCGCTCGCCCTGCATCCGGCCATGACCTTCACCGGCGGCTCCGTCGACGTCCAGCGGCTCGCGGGCTGCTCCTTCGGGGTCACCGCCCCGGACGAGCTCAGGCTGGCCGCCGAGGCGCTCGTCATCGAGATGGGCGGCGAGCCCGAATGGATCGCGGAGGAGTCCCGCCCGCTCTACCACGCGGCGCTCGCCCTCGGCGCGAACCACCTGGTCACCCTGGTCGCCCAGTCCATGGAGCTGCTCGGCAAGGCCGGCGTGGGCGCGCCCGACAGGATGCTCGGCCCGCTGCTCGGGGCCGCGCTGGACAACGCCCTGCGCTCCGGCGACGCGGCCCTGACCGGCCCCGTCGCCCGTGGCGACGCGGGCACGGTCGCCGCGCACGTCCGCGAGCTGCGCACGCACGCCCCGCAGGCGGTGGCCGGATATCTCGCCATGGCACGCACCACGGCCGACCGGGCACTCGCCCACGGCCTGCTCAAGCCGGAGTTCGCGGAGGACCTCCTCGACGTCCTGTCGGACAGCGCGAACACGGTGAACGGAACACACGGCACGGACGAGTCCGGACCGGGGGAGAACCGATGACCACCGCACCCGCCACCCTGCTGCGCACCGCCGGGGAACTGCACGCCTTCGCACGGCCCACCGAGGCACGGCGCGCCGTCGTCATGACGATGGGCGCCCTCCACCAGGGGCACGCCACCCTGATCCGTTCGGCACGGGCCGCCGCCGGACCCGACGGCCAGGTCGTCGTCACGGTCTTCGTCAACCCGCTCCAGTTCGGTGAGGCCGCCGACCTCGACCGCTACCCCCGCACCCTGGAGGCCGACCTCGCCCTCGCCACGGAGGCCGGCGCCGACGCGGTCTTCGCACCCTCGGCCGAGGAGGTCTACCCCGGCGGGGAACCGCAGGTCCGGATCACCGCCGGCCCGATGGGCGAGCGGCTGGAGGGCTCCTCGCGCCCCGGGCACTTCGACGGCATGCTCACCGTCGTCGCCAAACTCCTCCACCTCACCCGGCCCGACGCGGCGTTCTACGGGCAGAAGGACGCCCAGCAGCTGGCCCTGGTCCGCCGCATGGCGCGCGATCTCGACTTCGGCATCGACATCGTCGCCGTGCCCACGGTCCGCGACCCGGACGGCCTCGCGCTCTCCAGCCGCAACCGTTTCCTCTCCGCCGACGAACGCCGCACGGCGCTCGCCCTGTCCAAGGCCCTGTTCGCGGCCCGCGACCGGCTGGCCGCCCAGCAGGCCCTGCACGCCCGCGCCCGTACCGTCCCCCGGCGCGACGGCCGGGCCGCCGCGCTCACCCGCCTCGGAGAGGCCCGCGCGGCGGCCGACACGCAGGCGGTGGCACTGGCCAGGCCGACCGTCGGGCCCGCCGCGGTCCGGGCCGCCGCGCAAGCCGTCCTGGACGAGGCGGCCCAGGAGGACGTCCCGCTCGTCCTGGACTACCTGGCCCTCGTGGACCCGGCGGACTTCACCGAGATCCCCGACGACCGGGACAGCGGCGAGGCGGTCCTCGCCGTGGCGGCGCGGGTGGGCGCCACCCGCCTGATCGACAACATCCCGCTGACCCTCGGAGCCCTCACGTGACCGGAATACGGCTGACCGCCCCCGCCCCCGGCTGGGCCATCGACGCGGACGTCGTCGTGGTCGGCTCCGGCGTGGCCGGTCTCACCACCGCCCTGCGCTGCGCCGCGGCGGGCCTCGCCACGGTCGTCGTCACCAAGGCACGCCTCGACGACGGCTCCACCCGCTGGGCACAGGGCGGCATCGCGGCGGCCCTCGGCGAGGGCGACACCCCCGAGCAGCACCTCGACGACACCCTGGTCGCCGGGGCGGGACTGTGCGACGAGACAGCGGTGCGGACCCTCGTGACCGAAGGCCCCGACGCCGTACGCAGGCTGATCGAGACCGGCGCGCACTTCGACACCACCGACGCCGGTGACATCGCCCTGACGCGAGAGGGCGGCCACCACCGCCGCCGCATCGCGCACGCGGGCGGTGACGCCACGGGCGCCGAGATCTCCCGCGCCCTGGTCGAGGCGGTCCGCTCGGCAGCGCTGCACACGGTGGAGAACGCCCTGGTCCTCGACCTGCTGACCGACGCCGAAGGCCGTACCGCCGGCGTCACCCTGCACGTCATGGGAGAGGGCCAGCACGACGGCGTCGGCGCCGTCCACGCCCCCGCGGTGGTCCTCGCCACCGGCGGCATGGGCCAGGTCTTCTCCGCCACCACCAATCCGCCGGTCTCCACCGGCGACGGGGTGGCACTGGCGCTGCGCGCGGGCGCGGAGGTCTCCGACCTCGAATTCGTCCAGTTCCACCCCACCGTCCTGTTCCTCGGCTCCGACTCCGAGGGCCAGCAGCCGCTGGTGTCGGAAGCGGTACGCGGAGAGGGCGCCCACCTCGTCGACGCGTCGGGTACGCGCTTCATGGTCGGTCAGCACGAGCTGGCCGAGCTGGCCCCGCGCGACATCGTCGCCAAGGCCATCACCCGCCAGACGCACCTCCAGGGCACCGAGCACATGTACCTCGACGCCCGCCACTTCGGCGCCGGGATGTGGGAGCAGCGCTTCCCGACGATCCTGGCCGCCTGCCGCTCCCACGGCATCGACCCGGTCACCGAACCCATCCCGGTGGCCCCGGCCGCGCACTACGCCTCGGGCGGCGTCCGGACGGACCTCCGGGGCCGTACGACGGTCCCCGGCCTGTACGCCTGCGGCGAGGTCGCCTGCACGGGCGTGCACGGCGCGAACCGGCTGGCGTCCAACTCCCTCCTGGAGGGGCTGGTCTTCGCCGAGCGCATCGCGGCGGACGTCGTGGCGGACGTAACCCGGTCCGGCAGGCAGCGGGCCGAGGCCGTGACGGCCACCGGCCGGGCGCCCGTCCCGCTGCTCACCGCCGAGTCCCGGACCGAGATCCAGCGGATCATGACCCGGGGCGCCGGAGTGATCCGTTCCGCCGACAGCCTCGCCGCCGCCGCACAGGAGCTGGAGGCCCTGCAGCGGCGGGCCTCCGACGCCGCGGACGCCGAGGTGGACGGCCCCAAGGACGCCGTGCCCGGTGTGGAGGCCTGGGAGGCCACCAACCTGCTCCTCGTCTCGCGGGTGCTGGTCGCCGCGGCCCGGCAGCGCGAGGAGACCCGCGGCTGCCACTGGCGCGAGGACCGGCCCGACCGTGACGACGCCGAATGGCGCAGGCACCTCGTCGTCCGGCTGGCCCCGGACCGCGGCCCGGTGGTCCACCGGACCGACGATTCGGCGTTCCCGCCCGTACGCCCCGGGGATTCAGCAGACTTCGCCGTACCCACCAGCCCCCCGAACCACCCCGCCGACGCCCCCGAGGAGCCGTAACCGTGAGCACGCCCGAAGAGAACCCGCGTCCCACACCCGTGGACGTACCGCTGATCCAGATCGGCGCGCCCGCCGCGTCCGGGGGCGGCTGCGGCGACGACTGCGGCTGCGGCGACGGCTACGACCCGGACGGCCTGGAGTGCGGCCTGGACCCCGCGCTGGCCCAACTGCTGGCCGAGGCCGGTCTGGACCCCGTCCAGGTCGAGGACATCGCCCATGTCGCGATCGAGGAGGACCTCGACGGCGGGGTGGACGTCACGACCGTGGCGACCGTCCCCGAGGAGGACGTCGCGACCGGTGACTTCACCGCCCGCGAGGCCGGTGTCGTCGCGGGTCTGCGCGTGGCCGAGGCCGTCCTGTCCATCGTCTGTACGGACGAGTTCGAGGTCGAGCGCCACGTCGAGGACGGCGACCGCGTGGTGCCCGGCCAGAAGCTGCTCACCGTCACCACCCGCACCCGTGACCTGCTCACCGGCGAGCGCAGTGCGCTCAACCTGCTCTGCCGGCTCTCCGGGATCGCGACGGCGACGCGTGCCTGGGCGGACGTGCTCGAAGGCACCAGGGCCGAGGTCCGCGACACCCGCAAGACCACTCCCGGGCTGCGCGCCCTGGAGAAGTACGCGGTGCGCTGCGGCGGCGGCGTCAACCACCGCATGTCGCTCGTGGACGCGGCCCTGGTCAAGGACAACCACGTGATCGCGGCGGGCGGCGTGGGAGAGGCGTTCAGGCGGGTCAGGGAGGCGTTCCCGGAGCTTCCGATCGAGGTCGAGGTCGACACCCTGGAGCAGGTCGGCGAGGTGCTCGACGCGGGCGCCGACCTGATCCTGCTGGACAACTTCACCCTCTTGGAGACCGAGGAGGCGGTCGCCCTCGTCGGCGGCCGTGCGGTGCTGGAGTCCTCCGGCCGGCTGACCCTCGACTCGGCACGTGCCTACGCCGAGGCGGGCGTCGACTACCTGGCCGTGGGCGCGCTCACGCACTCCTCGCCGATCCTCGACATCGGCCTGGACTTCCGCGACGCCGACGGGACCGGCGCCTGATGCTGCTCACCATCGACGTCGGCAACTCGCACACGGTCCTCGGCCTGTTCGACGGTGAGGAGATCGTCGAGCACTGGCGGATCTCCACCGACGCCCGCCGCACCGCCGACGAGCTCGCCGTGCTGCTGCAGGGCCTCATGGGCATGCACCCGCTGCTCGGGGTCGAGCTCGGAGACGGCATCGAGGGCATCGCGATCTGCTCGACCGTCCCCGCCGTGCTGCACGAGCTCCGCGAGGTCACCCGCCGCTACTACGGCGATGTCCCGGCGATCCTGGTGGAACCGGGCATCAAGACGGGCGTCCCGGTCCTGACGGACAACCCGAAGGAGGTCGGCGCGGACCGCATCATCAACGCGGTCGCCGCCGTCGAGCTCTACGGCGGCCCGGCGATCGTCGTCGACCTCGGCACGGCCACCACCTTCGACGCGGTCTCCGCCCGCGGCGAGTACACGGGCGGGGTGATCGCGCCCGGCATCGAGATCTCGGTGGAGGCCCTCGGGGTGAAGGGCGCCCAGCTCCGCAAGATCGAGCTGGCCAGGCCGCGCAGCGTGATCGGCAAGAACACCGTCGAAGCCATGCAGTCCGGCATCGTGTACGGCTTCGCGGGCCAGATCGACGGCGTGGTCGAGCGCATGAAGAAGGAGCTGGCGGCCGACCCCGACGAGGTCACCGTGATCGCGACCGGCGGTCTTGCTCCGATGGTGTTGGGCGAGTCCTCCGTCATCGACGAGCACGAGCCCTGGCTGACACTCATCGGACTGCGTCTCGTCTACGAGCGCAACATCGCCCGGATGTAGGACGCGCCGACGGGCACCCGCGGTCACCTGCGGGAACGGCTCGGCGGCGCGACGGAGTGCGCCGCGCCGCCGAGCGGCCAGTTAAGCGGATTTTGTCCATTTAGCACGTATTGTCGCGCCATGCCCACGCCCTACGGATCACGCGGCGGCATGGCGTTCGGTGCGGACGAGCTGCGGGTGCTCCGACGTGCCCTCGCCAACGCCCTCCACCCCACGCCCCTGCCGGAAGACGACGTCCAGGACTGCCTGCGCCTCGCGGGTGCGGTGGACGAGGTGGTGAGCGAGGCCGGCCGGCTGCGCGCGTTCCTCCTCGCCGATCTCGCCCGCTACCGCGAAGCGCTCCCCGGCTCGCGCAGCGGCTACCTGGAGCTCCTCCAGGACGCCCTCGCCGCCGGTTACGACCCTCGCCCCGACGACCTCGCGGCCCTGCGCGCCCTGCGCGCCGGACCGGTCGCCGCGGCCCTTCTGGAGCGCTGCCAGGTGCTCGCCGAGCGCTCGGTGCGGGCCCGCCTCGCCGGACGCGCGGTGTCCGTCACGGCGCCGGCGCCACGCGCCCGGCTACTGGCCCTGCCGGGCGGCCTGGTCGCGGCCGAGGAGACCGAGCGTCCGGCAGTCCCTGCCCGGCCCGCACCGCCGGCCCGCCCGGCGGCCCCGGGTGAACGGCCGATGCCCAAGCCCTCCGAGGTCTTCCCGCCCCGCCGCCGTCCCGCGCCGGCGCCCGCTCCGGAGGAGCGCGCCGCGTCCTGAGGGGGCGCGGGGCCCCGGAAGGACACGCCGCGCCGGGGGTGCCCGCGAGGGACCGGAATGCCGGGCTCGATACCCTGGGCGGCATGGACTACGTATCCGCGCTCGTGCCCCCCGTGGTGATGGCCGCCTTCTTCATCGGTCTTGTCGTGACGATCATCAAGAGTCAGGGCGGACCGAACAAGGCGAAGGAGGACGCCGCCGTGGACGCGGCGATCGCCCGTGCCGAAACGGGACAGCAGGCCCCGCGGCCCGAAGGCGTCTGACCCGACCCGAGCGCGAAGGGCGCACGGCTCCCCAGGGGCTGTGCGCCCTTTTCGCACCCCATAAATGCCTCATTCCAGACATCTAGCACTAAGGTGAGGCTGTGCCGCGCCAATTGGGAGAGCTGGAAGACGCCGTGATGACACGGGTCTGGCAATGGAACCGTCCGGTCACCGTGCGGGAAGTTCTCGAAGATCTTCAGCAGGAGCGCTCCATCGCATACACGACCGTCATGACGGTAATGGACAATCTCCATCAGAAGGGCTGGGTGCGCCGAGAAGTGGACGGGCGTGCCTATCGATATACGGCGGTCTCCACCCGGGCCGCCTACTCGGCCGCGCTGATGAACGAGGCCTGGTCGCGCAGCGACAACCCCGCGGCGGCCTTGGTCGCCTTCTTCGGCATGATGTCCGCCGAGCAGCGCGAGGCGCTGCAGGATGCGATGCGCATCGTCGCCCCCACCTTCCCCGAGCCGTCCGGCGACCGGGCCCCGGCCGATGAAGCGCAGCCGGAGACCGGGCGATAGCGTCAGGGCATGTCCTCAGAGCTGCCGCAAACCGAGCCGCAAACCGAGCCGCATACGGATTTTCATACCGACCCGTCGGTAAATAGGCAGGCCATCACAGTCCGCCGGGCCAGGACGAGTGATGTGGCGTCCGTCCGCGCTCTCCTTGACGGGTACGTCTCCGAAGGCATCCTGCTCGACAAAGCGACGGTGACGCTTTACGAGGACATCCAGGAGTTCTGGGTCGCCGAACGGGACGAGGACGCCCGGGTCATCGGCTGCGGCGCACTGCATGTGATGTGGGAAGACCTCGCCGAAGTGCGTACTCTCGCCGTCGATCACAGCATCAAGGGTGCGGGAGTAGGGCACCAAGTTCTGGACAAGCTCTTGCAGACCGCGCGCTGGCTCGGCGTCCGCCGGGTTTTCTGTCTCACCTTCGAAGTGGACTTCTTCGCGAAGCACGGGTTCACGGAGATCGGGGAGACGCCCGTCGACGGAGATGTCTACAGCGAGCTGCTGCGTTCCTATGACGAGGGTGTTGCCGAGTTCCTCGGTCTCGAACGAGTGAAGCCGAACACCTTGGGCAACAGCCGGATGCTTCTGCACCTGTGAACGGTGGAAGAACCCCGATCCCTATGTCCGAATCGCGCATGTTTCCCGTGTTCTTGCACTCCTCGACCTCTCCCAGGGGTTTGTGTTTTCCGGAGAAAAGCGGTTTCCTTTCCGCGTACTGCATTTTCGATGAAAGGAAATCCGGTGGCACAGAAGGTTCAGGTCCTTCTTGTTGACGACCTCGACGGTGGCGAGGCGGACGAGACAGTGACGTTCGCTCTGGATGGCAAGACCTACGAGATCGACCTCACCACGACCAACGCGGACAAGCTGCGTAGTCTTCTTGAGCCGTACGCCAAGAGTGGCCGTCGCACCGGTGGTCGCGCCGCGACCGGCCGTGGCAAGGGCCGCGCCGTGGCCGGTGGCAACAAGGACACTGCGGAGATCCGTAAGTGGGCGCGCGAGAACGGTCACAATGTGAATGACCGCGGTCGCGTTCCGGCCGAGATCCGTGAGGCTTACGAGAAGGCCAACGGCTGACCTGTCGGCCGAGCGGCCAGCAGGTGCGTCCGGGCATGCGCCAGTCGGGCCCGGTGGCATTCCGTTGCCGCCGCGTCCACGAGTCGTACGAGATCGGGAGTATCCCCACCCCTGCTCCCGAGGCCGGCCAGGGCCGGGAGCGACAGCTCCACCTCCTGGTGCGGTTCGGGGGGCCGCAGCCAGAACGCGGCCCCCGGCGAGCCTCCCGCCCTGCCGGGCGGTACCGGAGCCGTGATGTGCCCGCCCGTGCCGATGCCGGCCAGGGCGAGAGCGATTCCGCCCCACTCCAGCCAGTCGAGCAGTCCGGGCAGCTCGTCGGCGCTTCCCGCGGCCACCAGCAGCCGCATCCGCCGCCCGGCGAGTGCCACGGGCCCGGTGCGGCCGACCCGGCGCAGCACGGCGTGACCCACCGCCGCGGGCAGCTCCAGAACGTCGAAGCGAAGCCCCGTCAGCAGCCGTACGGGCGAGGTCCCCGCCGTGTGCCAGCCGAGCTCCTGTGCGTACCACTGCGACCCGTCGTCGGATTCCGGCGACGAGCGGGGGGTCGGGACGAGGGCGGCAGCCATGTCCGATGAACCGTCGGACCGGCCCCGGAGTTACGCGTCGTCAGTGATCGATCGCGCAACGTGTCCGTGTTGGGGGCGTACGGGGGCATTCGGCAGCGCGAAGTTGTTCGCCCGTAGCGGAGGGAACGGGGGTGCGCCGCATGGACTGTCAGTGAGTGCGGGTAAGACATCCCTAGTGGGAAGGGGCGACACGCGGGCAAAAACGTCTCACGTTCGCCATCGGCGTACTGGCGAAAGGGCTATCTGCCTGGCCTGCGGGAACATCGTCTCGCACCATCGGGTTGGAGCAGTTGTCGGCGTTCGGGGCAGGAGGCCATCGCGGGTGTCGGCAGTTGAAATGAGCGGTCCCCGCCTGCGGGACTAAGCTGCGGAAGGACAGGGAGGGGACCGACCCCTTACTGCCTGACCGCTCTGAGGAGCGATTAACGATGTTCGAGAGGTTCACCGACCGCGCGCGGCGGGTTGTCGTCCTGGCTCAGGAAGAAGCCCGGATGCTCAACCACAACTACATCGGCACCGAGCACATCCTCCTGGGCCTGATCCACGAGGGTGAGGGTGTCGCCGCTAAGGCCCTGGAGAGCCTCGGGATTTCGCTCGAGGCGGTCCGCCAGCAGGTGGAGGAGATCATCGGTCAGGGCCAGCAGGCCCCGTCCGGACACATCCCCTTCACTCCCCGGGCCAAGAAGGTCCTGGAGCTGTCGCTCCGCGAGGCACTTCAGCTCGGCCACAACTACATCGGCACCGAGCACATCCTGCTCGGCCTGATCCGCGAGGGCGAGGGCGTCGCAGCCCAGGTCCTCGTGAAGCTGGGCGCCGACCTGAACCGGGTGCGGCAGCAGGTCATCCAGCTGCTCTCCGGGTACTCGGGAAGCAAGGAGGCGGCCACGGCGGGCGGCCCCGCGGAGGGCACGCCCTCCACGTCCCTGGTGCTCGACCAGTTCGGCCGGAATCTCACCCAGGCCGCTCGTGAATCCAAGCTCGACCCGGTCATCGGGCGCGAGAAGGAGATCGAGCGGGTCATGCAGGTGCTGTCCCGCCGCACCAAGAACAACCCGGTCCTCATCGGCGAGCCCGGCGTCGGCAAGACGGCGGTCGTCGAGGGCCTGGCGCAGGCCATCGTCAAGGGCGAGGTGCCCGAGACCCTCAAGGACAAGCACCTCTACACCCTCGACCTCGGTGCGCTGGTCGCCGGTTCCCGCTACCGCGGTGACTTCGAGGAGCGCCTGAAGAAGGTCCTCAAGGAGATCCGCACCCGCGGCGACATCATCCTGTTCATCGACGAGCTCCACACCCTGGTCGGTGCGGGTGCCGCCGAGGGCGCGATCGACGCGGCGAGCATCCTCAAGCCCATGCTGGCGCGAGGCGAGCTCCAGACCATCGGCGCCACCACGCTCGACGAGTACCGCAAGCACCTGGAGAAGGACGCGGCGCTGGAGCGCCGCTTCCAGCCCATCCAGGTCGCGGAGCCGTCGCTGCCGCACACCATCGAGATCCTCAAGGGCCTGCGCGACCGTTACGAGGCCCACCACCGGGTCTCCATCACGGACGAGGCGCTGGTCCAGGCCGCCACCCTGGCCGACCGCTACATCTCGGACCGCTTCCTGCCGGACAAGGCGATCGACCTGATCGACGAGGCCGGTTCCCGGATGCGCATCCGCCGGATGACCGCGCCGCCGGACCTCCGCGAGTTCGACGAGAAGATCGCGGGTGTCCGCCGCGACAAGGAGTCGGCGATCGACTCCCAGGACTTCGAGAAGGCAGCTTCCCTCCGTGACAAGGAGAAGCAGCTGCTGGCGGCGAAGGCCAAGCGGGAGAAGGAGTGGAAGGCCGGCGACATGGACGTCGTGGCGGAGGTCGACGGCGAGCTCATCGCCGAAGTCCTGGCCACGGCCACGGGTATTCCGGTCTTCAAGCTGACGGAGGAGGAGTCCTCCCGTCTGCTGCGCATGGAGGACGAGCTCCACAAGCGCGTCATCGGTCAGAAGGACGCCATCAAGGCCCTCTCGCAGGCGATCCGCCGTACGCGAGCAGGCCTGAAGGACCCGAAGCGTCCCGGTGGTTCGTTCATCTTCGCCGGTCCGTCCGGTGTCGGTAAGACCGAGCTCTCCAAGACGCTCGCCGAATTCCTCTTCGGCGACGAGGACGCGCTGATCTCCCTCGACATGTCGGAGTTCAGCGAGAAGCACACCGTTTCGCGTCTCTTCGGCTCGCCCCCCGGATACGTGGGTTACGAGGAGGGTGGCCAGCTCACCGAGAAGGTGCGCCGCAAGCCGTTCTCCGTCGTTCTCTTCGACGAGGTCGAGAAGGCCCACCCCGATATCTTCAATTCCCTGCTCCAGATTCTGGAAGACGGTCGCCTGACCGACTCCCAGGGCCGGGTCGTGGACTTCAAGAACACGGTCATCATCATGACGACCAACCTCGGGACCCGGGACATCTCCAAGGGCTTCAACCTGGGCTTCGCCGCCCAGGGTGACGTGAAGACGAACTACGAGCGGATGAAGGTCAAGGTCAACGAAGAGCTCAAGCAGCACTTCCGGCCCGAGTTCCTCAACCGTGTCGACGACACGGTCGTCTTCCACCAGCTCACCGAGGAAGACATCATCCAGATCGTCGACCTGATGGTCGACAAGGTGGATGAGCGCCTCAAGGACCGCGACATGGGTCTGGAGCTCAGCCCCGACGCCAAGTCGCTCCTGGCGAAGAAGGGCTACGACCCCGTGATGGGCGCCCGGCCGCTGCGCCGGACGATCCAGCGCGAGATCGAGGACATCCTCTCCGAGAAGATCCTCTTCGGTGAGCTGCGCCCCGGTCACATCGTGGTCGTGGGCACCGAGGGTGAGGGGGACGAGAAGAAGTTCTCGTTCCGCGGCGAGGAGAAGTCGGCACTGCCCGACGTCCCGCCGATCGAGCAGGCGGCAGGCGGCGCCGGCCCGAACCTGACGAAGGAAGCGTAGGGCGCGTAGCGCCTGAGCGTGTGGGGCTGCCCCGGACCGGTTCACGGTCCGGGGCAGCCCCATTTCCGTGTCCTGGGGCCCACGGGGGTGAGGGCGGCCTTCGGGGCGTGAGGCGGTGCGGGGCTTGTGGCCGGGCCGGGTTCTTCGTCCGAACGCCTGTCCGGGGCGGAGGGCAGGACGGCGCCCTTACACGTGGTGTCGGTGCCTGCCCGGGGGCGGGCGGCCCCGGATCCTCGCGCTGAGGGGGCCTGCTGCTCGGTTCCGGGCGGTGCGGGGTGCCTCCTGTTCCTGGGCGGGCGGGCGGTGCGCCTGCCGACGGGGTACGGGGTGAGGCGCCTGCCCCGGGCGGGAGCGTCGGGTGGGGTGGCTGGGCCGAGGTGGGGCGGCAAACCCCGTGGGAGGCGCGCGCTGGGTCTGCGGGGGTAGCGCCGCCAACGTGCCGCCGCTGTGCCGGGCAAGGGCGCGGCGGCACGCCGGGCGCTCGTGGTGGGCCCGTCGGGGTCGGCCTGACTGCGTCCGCGCGGTGTCATGGGCGTATCAGCCAGGTCCGGAGGCTGCCCCTCGCGGTGCGGGCGCCTGCCCCGGACCCGCCCACCCAAGGGGTACCGACTCCGGCACTCCACACTCCGAGCTCAGGCGGCTTGCCCGGACCCGCCGCGAGAGCGGCGTGCCCTCGGTGTGGTGAGGGTTCAGGTGGCCCGCCGCCCCTGCGCCGACCTAGGTCGCACCGCGCCGCCCTGCCCGGCTCCGGCAGCCGCGTATGCGCACATGGTGCGCCTGCGGGGGGCCCGCCCCGGTGCCGATCGGGGCGTGAACCGGCCCGATCCGGCCCTCTACCGCGTGATCCGGGAGATTCCGGGGGGCCGCGTCCCGCGCCCGGGGAGCCGCCGTCCGCCCTGCGCGGGAGGTCCCGAAACGGAAGGTCTTTGGTCCCACCGGCGGTGACAAGGCGCACAGCCCTTCGGAGGCCTACTACGCGCGGTAGGAGCAAAGTCATTGATCGCTCAAGGGACCTTGGCCCCGCAGCGTGGCGGGACCTTCGGCATGGCGGGTTGATACGCCCGGATCGCCGCCCTGTGTCCGATAAGGGGGCTTTCGTTCTGGGGTTAAACCTGATCCGGGAAACTGATCCAGGCGGGTTCTCGGAGCGTCGGGCGCAGAGGGCGACGGTGAATTCCCCGGAGGGTATCTACGGCTTTTGATCGTAGATGGGGGGTTTGAGTGTTGCCCGGGGTGCGGGTTACCAAGGTGGAGCAAGCCCGGTCCGAGCACTGGGTCCAGTCACCCCGGAGGTTCACCCCGCATGTCGAAGCGCGTTACGTTCCAGCACTCCCGCCGCCCGTCCATGTCCCGCGTCAGTGGCGCCGTCGTGGCCGCCGGCCTGGGTGCGTCGATGGTGTTCGGCGCGGGCGCGGCGTTCGCGTCCGGCACGACGGGCACCGCGGGCACCGCGGCCCTCGCCGGCGCGGCCACCGCCGACTCCGTCGCCCAGCAGGCGACCGCCCAGAGCAAGGCCGCCGACGCGGCCAAGATGTCCGCCGCGGAAAAGAAGGCCGACAAGAAGGCCGCAGCCAAGAAGAAGGCCGCGGCCGCGAAGAAGAAGGCCAAGTCGTGGGAGGCCCCGGTCAACCACTACGTGCTGAGCGCGACCTACGGCACCGGCGGCGACCGCTGGGCCAGCAAGCACTCCGGCCAGGACTTCGCGGTGCCGATCGGCACCAAGGTCGAGGCCGCGCACTCCGGCCGGGTCGTCAAGGCCGGCCCGAACGGCGGCGGCGACGGTCCCGCGTACGGCAACGCCATCGTGATCAAGCACTCCAACGGCAAGTACTCGCAGTACGCGCACCTGTCGAAGATCGAGGTGAATGTCGGCGACCGCGTGAAGACGGGCGAGAAGATCGCCCTGTCCGGCAACACCGGAAACTCCAGCGGCCCGCACCTCCACTTCGAGATCCGGACCTCCCCGAACTACGGCTCGGCGATCAACCCGGTCTCGTACCTGAAGTCCGAGCACGTCCACATCTGACAGACGCCCTGAGCGGCAGGGCCCGGGTCATGGGCCTTGGTCACCAGTTCGACGGCGACCCCGGGAGCAGCCTTGCGCTTCTCCCCGGGGTCGCCTTCGACGTCCCTGAGGGCCGGCATGCCCGCGTGCATCGCGAGGAGTGCGGTGAAGCGGCGCACCTGTTCGGTGAGCGGGGCGTCGGGTTCCTTGAGCAGGTCCAGCAGGGCGATGACCCGGTGCTTGATGGCGCCACGGAAGGGCCCGGAGGCGAATCCCGCCTCCGGGCCCTTCCGTATCGCCGGGGTTCCTCCGCGTCCGCGAAGCCCTTCCACGTCCGCGCGGGTTCAGTCCGCCTGCCGCAGGACGGGGAAGCTCCCGGTGGCCGTCGGTGCGTGCTCCGGCAGCCACAGCACGGCGACCGCGCCGCCCGCGCCGTCCGCGGCACCGGCGGGTGCGGCGTTGCGGAAGGTCAGACGGGCGCCGAGGACCCGGGCCTGACCGGTCGCGATCGTCAGCCCCAGGCCGTGACCGTCTCCGGCCCGGTCCGTGCTGCCGGTACGGAACCGGCTCGGTCCGTCCCGCAGCAGCGCCTCGGGGAAGCCGGGCCCGTGGTCGCGGATCCGCACCACCCGGCCCTCGACCGTCACCTCGACCGGCCCCGACCCGTGCTTGGCGGCGTTCCCCAGGAGATTGCCCAGGATGCGCTCCAGGCGCCGCGGATCCGTGGACACCCACGACTCGTGCACCACCTGGACCGTGATCTCCGGCCTCAGCAGACCGACCCGCCGGCTGACGAACTCGCCCAGCGGCAGTTCCTGCAGCTCGGCCCGTTCCGACGCACTGTCCAGCCGGGCCACTTCGAGCACGTCCTCGACCAGGGTCCGCAGCGCCTGGGCCCGGTCCCGTACGAGCTCCGTGGGCCTGCCGGGCGGCAGCAGCTCGGCGGCCGTGAGCAGCCCGGTCACCGGTGTGCGCAGCTCGTGGGCGATGTCCGCGGTGACCCGGCGCTCCGCCTCGATCCGTTCGTTCAGCGCGTCCGTGAGAGCGTCCACCGCTCGCGCCAGCTCATCGGTCTCGTCCCGTACGACACCGCCGACGGCCTCCCGTACCCGCACGTCCGTGTTGCCCTGGGCGACCTTCCCGGCCGCCGCAGCCGCCTTGCGGAGCCTGCGGGACAGCTGGCCGCCGATCAGGACCCCCAGCGCGGAACCCCCGAAGACGGCCGAGACCGAGCCGATGATCAGCGCCCGGTCGAGGTCGTCCATGATCGTGGCACTGTGGTCGGCGAACCGGGTGTGCAGCGACAGGACGTCCCCGTTGGCCAGCGGCACGGCCGCCCAGACGTCGGGCACACCGTCGGCGTCCTCGTCGACATGGGTGGCACGCCGGTTGTCCCGGACCTGGTCGCGCAGGCCGGCCGGCAGCCTGCGGTCGTTGAGCTCGGCGCCGAACTTGGGCGACGGCTTCTGCGTGTTCGACGCCTCGTACAGCCGCTGGGCGAAGAGGAGACGCTCCAGCTGGACCTCGCGGGCGTTCTCCAGCATCGAGACGCGCGCGGCGTTGTGGACGACGAGGCTCAGGGCCAGGGCGATGAGTGCGCCGACCGCGGCGATCGCGATGCTGATCTTCCAGCGGACACCGGTCCGCAGTGCGAGCCGCGTCATGCGCGGAGCTTGTAACCGAAGCCCCGGACCGTCTCGATCCGGTCCTGCCCGATCTTGGTGCGCAGCCGCTGCACATGGACGTCCACGACCCGGGTGTCACCGCCCCAGCCGTAGTCCCAGACCCGCTCCAGGAGCCTGTCCCGGGAGAGCACCGTGCCGGGTGCCGAGGAGAACTCCAGCAGCAGGCGCATCTCGGTCGGCGTCAGACCCACCTGGTCACCCGCGCGGCGCACCTCCATACCCTCCCTGTCGATCTCCACGTCGCCGAAGACCAGGACGCCGTCCGTCTCCCCTGGCGCCTGGCCGCCCGAGGTGCCCGGCTGCCCGCCCGGGCCCGAGGCGTGGCCGAAACGGCGCAGCACGGCGCGGATCCGGGCGACCAGCACCGCCCCGTCGAACGGTTTCGTGACGTAGTCGTCGGCCCCCGCCTCCAGCCCCAGCACCACATCGATCGAGTCGGCCCGCGCCGACAGCATGATCACGGGCACGGTCGACTCGTCGCGGATACGGCGGCACAGGCTGACCCCGTCGAGCCCCGGCACCATCACATCGAGCAGCGCGATGTCCGGGCGGTCGGCCCGGAAGGCCTCCAGGCCCCGCAGCCCGTCCGGCATGGCGGTCACCGTGAAACCGACGCGTTCCAGCGCGAGCTGGGTGGCCTCACGGATGACGTCGTCGTCCTCCACGAAGAGGACATGGGTCTCGGCCATGCGGGCAAGTCCTCAGTTCTGCGCCGTCGGCGGCGCGGGAAGGTCGCCCTCGCCGAGAGCCCGGTTGAAGTCGTTGTGCACCCGGTCGGTCTCGATGAACCGGTCGGCCGCCCAGCGGTAGGTGATGACGTCCTCGCCGGAGGGGTAGGCGATGGCGTCCTTCGACCCGTACACCTGGGTCGTCACCACCAGGTCACCGCGGTCGATGGTGCCGTAGACCGCGGGTATCTCGGCCGTGAAGACGTTCTCGTACGAACCGTCCGCGCCCTGCCGGTAGACATAGGTGCCGACCCCCACCGAATCGCCGCAGGTCATCACGTTGACCACGAGGTCGGGGGCCGGGCCGTCGGTCAGCGAGCCGTACGAGGTGTCCACCGGGTACTCGTCGCCCGCACAGGGCTTCAGCTCGTTCCTGATCCGCCCGCTCACCTCCGGGTCGGCCTTGACGAGCAGTACGGCGTTGACCCGCGCGGCGGGCTTCGCCGTCCCGGTGGGCACGGCGGTCGAGGGCGTGGCCTGGGCGACCGGCCGGGCGCCCGCCGGACCCTCGTCGCGGGTGCCCGTACCGCCGGTGGAACAGCCGGCGCAGAGCAGTGCGAAGGCGGCGAGCCCGGCCATGGCCGTACTCCCCGCCGCCAGGCCGGCCCGGAGCGTGCTGCCCCGGTGGGCCGTCGTTCTGTCACCGCTGCCTGTCAGGCCGCGCACCGCTCCCGCCCCCGCTCGACATGACGCCTGTCCGGCTGCGCCGGTATCCGCGCCGGTGCGCCCTCGGCCCCATGGCCCCGGGCGGCACGGTCCTCCAGCTCCTGGCGCAGTCGGGCCAGGGCGCGGTGGAGCGTGCTCTTCACCGTACCGGCCGACATGCCGAGTGCCGCGGCCGTCTCCTCCGTGCTCATCTGCTCCCAGTGTCGCAGCACGACGACGCTGCGCTGCTTCGGAGGCAGGACACCCAGGACGTCCATGAGCAGGGCGCGGTCGGCGCGCTGCTCCGTGCCGTCGTCGACGCTCGCGTCGGGGAGCTGATCGGTGGGGACCTCATCGAGCTTGCGGGCCCGCCACCACTCCGTACGCGTATTGATCATGACGCGGCGCAGATAGGCGTCGGCCAGGGACTTGTCGGCGATGCCGTCCCAGCGGCCGTAGGTGCGGACCAGGGCGGTCTGCAACAGGTCCTGCGCGTCCACGGGGTCGGGGACCAGCCGGCGGGCACTGCGCAGCAGCGCGTCCTGCCGGGTGCGTACGTACTCCTCGAATTCGAGCACCTCGCCCTGCGCCATCACAACCGCCTCCGTCCCCGTGGATCCCCGAGATGTCGCCGTCGGCGGGTGGTCCCTCACCGACGCCGATGACGCTACGGAGGGGTTGTCACGAGGATGTGCGCAGCAGCCGTACGCGGACGCACGGCTGTCCATCGGTTGTGTAACAGCCGCTGGACAGCCGTGCGTCCGCCGGTGCGTCGTCAGGTCGTCGTCAGGTCAGCGGAAGCCGGTACCGGCCGTTCGCGAGGGGTTCCACCAGGCCGTCGGCGACCAGACCGTCCAGGGCGCGCGCCCGCTGCACGGGCTCCTCCCACACGGAGTCCAGCGCGGACTGCGGCACCGGCACGACCGACTCGCGCAGGACGGCCAGCAGCCGGCCACGCACCTGCCGGTCCGTGCCGGCATAGGTCTGGCCGCGGCGCGGCGGACCCTGGTGGGCGGGCTTCCCGGCCAGCCGCCAGGCGCACTGTCCGGAGATCGGGCAGCGCGTGCAGTCCTCGTTCTTCGCGGTGCACACGAGTGCGCCGAGCTCCATCGTGGCCGCCGCCCAGCGGGCCGCGCGTTCGTCCTCCTCGGGGAGCAGGGCACGGGCGAGCTTGCGCTCGGCCGCGGTGGTCGCGTTCGGCGGGTACTGGATGCCGGACGCCGCCCGGGCGAACACCCGGCGGACGTTCGTGTCGAGTACGGCATGGCGCTGGCCGTACGCGAACGAGGCCACGGCCGCCGCCGTGTACTCGCCGATCCCGGGCAGCGCGAGCAGCTGGCCGTGCTCGCTCGGCACGTCCCCGCCGTGCCGTTCCGTTATCGCCTGGGCCGCCCCGTGCAGCCGCAGGGCGCGTCGCGGGTAGCCGAGCCGGCCCCAGGCGCGGACCGCTTCACCGGGCGCGTCGGCGGCCAGGTCGGCGGGGCGCGGCCAGCGGGCCAGCCACTGCTCGTACACCGGGAGGACCCGGCTCACCGGGGTCTGCTGCAGCATGAACTCGCTCACCATCACACCCCAGGCGCCCGCCTCGGGGCGGCGCCAGGGCAGATCGCGGGCATGCTGCTCGAACCACCCGATGACGGGGGTGTGGAGGGAGGCGGGGGGCGTCTGTGTCGAAGTCGTGGCAGTCATCGCACCCACGATCCTGGCACGGAAGACGGGACATGGGGCACGGCAACGGGGGTGTCGCCCCGGCCGAGGGCTCACGGGGTGATAACGCCACCCGTTCTGTCCCTTCGGGCCGGGGTCGGTGAGGGCCGGGTGGCACAAAGTGGCCGGAAGTGGCTGGGAAGGGCCGCTCCGTGATGATGATCCGGAAAACTTGTCGATCAGAGCGGCGGGTGGGGGCCGGAGTTGGTCCGGAACTCTCGTAGAGTTCGGGACGTGGGTTCTATGCGCAATCCGGTCGGGCCGCTTCCCTCCAGCATCTACTGGCGGCGGAGGGCCGTAGCGGCGATGGTGATCGCGCTGCTCGCGGCGCTGATCGCGTGGGCCGTCACCTCGGGCGGCGGGGAGAAGAAGGACGACGGGAAGCCCGGCGACGCCGCTCCCGCCCCCTCCATCACGCCAGGACCCACCAGCTCCGGCCCGGACCTCGGCCAACCGCCGGGCGGGCGCGACGAGTCGGGGGAGACCGGAAGCGGTGACGAGGCCTCGGGCGGAGGCGCCGGGGGCGCGGGAACGGGCGGCGGCACCGGATCGGGCGGCTCGGGATCAAGCGGCTCGGCGTCCTCCGGCACCGGATCCGCGGGGTCGGGCACGAGCGGCGGCGGAACGGCGGGCGAACAGGTGCCCGCAGGCTCCCCGCTCCCCAACTGCACACCTGCGAACCTGCAGTTGAGCCTGAAGACTGAGAACAGCTACGGCCCCGACGACAAGCCGGTGTTCCGGCTGGTCGCCAGGAACACCGCGGCCACCGACTGCAAGGCCGATCTCGGCCCGAAGAGCGCGGTGCTCACGATCACCGAGGCCGGCGATGACGACGAACAGCTGTGGTCGTCCAAGGACTGCCCGAAGGCCGGCGCCTTCTTCCTGAAGGTCCCGGCGGGCGCGACGGTCGTCCACACCGTGAAGTGGGACCGCAAGCAGAGCGCGCCCGGGTGCGCGACACCCCCCGCGGGCGCGGCGGCCCCCGGCACGTACCTGCTGGAGGCGAAGGCCCCGGGCGAGCCCGTCCAGCGGACCTCGTTCGTCCTCGCCAAGGACTGACCCCGGCGCTCCGGGCCGCTCCGGTAACGGTCGGAAGGGGCGGGCCGGGTTCCGGGACAGGCGGGTGCGGTCGGAAGAGGCGGACAGGGGCGCCCGCCCCTACCGGTCCCGGCCAAGGGCTGTCCCGTAACGACCGGCGGGCGCACGACGACAGCTACGGCACCTCGCCGCGTTGTCGGAACGCCCGAAATGCACCCGGTACGCGCGGACGTCCCTCCGCCTTGCTGCGGTACACCGCATCCGACGCCGCGCGCTGGTCCGCCAGGGACGCGCTGGTCCGCCAGGGGTGCCGGGACAGCTCTCAGACGTACCGTTCGAGGATCGAGGACTCGGCCAGGCGCGAGAGGCCCTCGCGCACGCTCCGCGCACGCGCCTCGCCGACCCCGTCCACCGTCTGCAGGTCGTCCACGCTGGCGGCGAGCAGCTTCTGCAGACCACCGAAGTGCTCCACCAGCCGCTCGATGATCGCCCCCGGCAGCCTCGGCACCTTCGCCAGCAGCCGGAAGCCACGGGGGGACACCGCCGAGTCCAGCGTCTCCGGCGAGCCGCTGTAGCCCAGCGCCCGTGCCACCACCGGAAGTTCGAGCAGCTCGGTGTGGGTGAGCGCGTCCAGTTCGGTGAGAGCCTCCGCGACCGTCCGGGACCGCTTCGCGGTCGGCTCCGGCACGTAGTCGCGCACGACCAGCTCCCGCTCCGGCTCCACGCCCGCGATCAACTCGTCGAGCTGCAGCGACAGGAGCCGGCCGTCGGTGCCCAGCTCCACCACGTACTCGGCGATCTCGGTCGCGATCCTGCGCACCATCTCCAGCCGCTGCGCGACCGCCGTGACGTCGCGGACGGTCACCAGGTCCTCGATCTCCAGCGCGGAGAGCGTCCCGGCGACCTCGTCCAGCCGGAGCTTGTACCGCTCCAGCGTGGCGAGCGCCTGATTGGCGCGGGACAGGATGGCGGAGGATTCCTCCAGGACCCGCCGTTCCCCGTCCACGTACAGCGCGATCAGACGCATCGACTGGGAGACGGAGACGACCGGGAAGCCGCACGCCTTGGAGACCCGGTCCGCCGTGCGGTGCCGGGTGCCCGTCTCCTCGGTGGGGATCGAGGCGTCCGGGACCAGCTGCACACCGGCCCGCAGGATCTTGGTCATGTCCTTGTCGAGGATCAGTGCGCCGTCCAGCTTGCACAGCTCGCGCAGCCGCGTCGCGGTGAATTCCACGTCCAGCACGAAGCCACCGGTACACATGGATTCGACGGTTTTGTCCATGCCGAGAACGATCAGGCCGCCGGTGTTGCCGCGCAGGATGCGCTCCAGGCCGTCACGGAGGGCCATTCCGGGCGCGACCGCGCTCAACGAGGCGCGCATCAGCCACTCGTTACCCGTGCCTTGGCCGGACTTTCCGGGCGATGCTGCCCGGTCGTTGGCTGCCACTGCACTCCTCCGGTCACAGGTTTGCGGTGCCCTGAGTCCCTCATACCGTTCGTACGGGCGGGCGAGACCAGGGCAAAGTCTACCGGCGTGCGCCGTCCTCCTGTGGTCCGTCCGGGCGAGACCGGCGGGGGAGGACTCTCAGAGCATCGCCCATGTCGGCGACTTCTGTGACCTTCATACCGGCGGGGACCTGCCCCGGGTCCCTCGGGACCAGGGCGTGCTTGAACCCGAGACGGTACGCCTCCGCCAGCCTGCGCTGAACCCCGGTGACCCTTCGGACCTCGCCGGCGAGGCCCACCTCGCCGATCGCGACCAGGTTCTTCGGGAGCGGTGTGTCGCTGGCGGCGCTGGCCAGGGCCAGGGCGATCGCGAGGTCCGCGGCGGGTTCGGTGAGCTTCACGCCGCCCACCGTCGCGCTGTAGATGTCCCGCTTGCCGAGCGCGCTGATCCGGCCCCGCTGCTCCAGGACGGCCAGCATCATCGAGACCCGGGAGGTCTCCAGCCCCGAGGTGGTGCGCCGGGGCGACGGGATCTGTGAATCGACCGTCAGCGCCTGCACCTCGGCGACCAGGGGGCGCTTGCCCTCCAGGGTGACCGTCAGGCAGGTGCCGGGGACCGGCTCGTCACGTCGGGTGAGGAAGAGGCCGGAGGGGTCGGCGAGACCCGTGATGCCCTCGTCGTGCAGCTCGAAGCAGCCGACCTCGTCCGTGGCGCCGTACCTGTTCTTCACACCCCGTACGAGACGGAGGCGCGCGTGCCGGTCGCCCTCGAAGGACAGCACCACGTCGACCAGGTGTTCCAGGAGCCGGGGCCCCGCGATCGCGCCGTCCTTGGTGACATGGCCGACCAGGAGCGTCGACATGCCGCGCTCCTTCGAGGCCCGGATGAGGGCGCCCGCGACCTCGCGGACCTGCGCCATGCCCCCGGGCGCGCCCTCGATCTCAGGCGACGCGACGGTCTGTACGGAGTCGAGGACCAGCAGGGACGGCTTGACCGCGTCCAGGTGGCCGAGGACCGCGGACAGGTCGGTCTCCGCGGCCAGATACAGGTGGTCGTTGATCGCGTTGATCCGGTCGGCCCGCATCCGCACCTGGCTGGCGGACTCCTCGGCCGTGACGTAGAGCGTGCGGTGGTCGTCGCTCGCCGCCTTGGCGGCCACGTCCAGCAGGAGCGTCGACTTGCCGACACCCGGCTCGCCCGCGAGCAGCACGACGGCGCCGGGCACGAGCCCTCCGCCGAGCACGCGGTCCAGCTCGCCGACCCCGGTCGAGCGCGCCGTGGCCTGCCGGCTGTCGACCTGGCCGATCGGCACGGCGGCCGTGGAGACGCGGCCGGCCGCGGTGGTGCGGATCGCGGGTGCGCCGCCGAACTCCTCGACCGTCCCCCAGGCCTGGCACTCCGGGCAGCGGCCGAGCCACTTGGCGGTCGTCCAGCCGCATTCGGTGCAGCGGTAGGACGGCCGGTCCTTCGCGGATTTAGTACGGGCAGCCATGGCGTCACCGTATAGGTGCGGTCCGACAACGCCGACCACGGGCGCGGAAGGCGAACAGGTGCCCGATGCGCGAGGGCGAGGGAATTGCGGGATCTCTGTCCTCTTTCGGGGGATATCTTCACCCGTAAGGATTAAATGTGGGAAAGGGTCACCAGAGGTGTGTGCTCGTCTGCCTACGGTCGCCTCGTGACGAGCAGCAGGCTGGAGACCCCCCTACACACCACCGGCGCACACCGGGCGCACCGCCGAGCGCCCCGTCCGTCGTCGCAGCGGCCGGCGGCACGTTACGAGCCGTACCTCGACGGCCTGTTCACCTACTGCCTCTCCGTCCTGTGCGACCACGAGGCGGCCACCGAGGCGCTCGGCTCGGCCCTCGCGCTCGCGGAACGGCAGGACGGCCGGTGCCCCACGTCCGAGGAGGAACGTAGATCCTGGCTGTACGCCCTGGCCAGGTGGACCTGTCTGCGCGCGCTCACGGAACAGCGGCGGGGCCGCCAGGCCCACCGTCGGACGGCCGCCCCGCGACTCCCCTCCGCCCCGGCTCCCTTCTCCGGTTCCCGCTCCACCCCGGAGGAGGCACTCGCCCCGGATCCCGCCGAGTCCCCGGCGGCCGAGGCGCGCCGACGCGAACTCGCGCAACTGGCCTGGCCGGAGGCCGCGGGCACCACCCCCGAGCAGCGGGAGGCGCTGGAGCTCTCCGTACGCCACCGGCTCACCCCGCGCGCCGTGGCCGCCGTCCTCGGCCTCGAACCGGGCAGCGCCCGGGAGCTCCTGGCCGCGGCGGCCTGCGAGGTGGAGCGCACCCGCGCCGCCCTCGCCGTCGTCGAGTCGGGTGACTGCCCCACCGTCGCCCGCCTCACCGGCACCCACCAGGTGCTGATCTCCGCGGCCCTGCGCCGGGAGCTCGTGCGGCACGTCGACGACTGTCCCCGCTGCCGCCGTGCCGCGGAGCGGGCCGGCGCCACCGGACCGTGGCCCGGCGCGGGCGTCACCCCGGTCGCCGTACTGCCGGTGGTCGAGGCGCCGCGCCCCTCGGTGCACGTCGCCCTGGCCCACGCCGGACGGTCCCGGGCGGGCGCCCCGCGCTTCGGCCGGACCGGCTTCCCGCTGGACCCGAAGGACCACGCCGCGCGCCGGGACCGGCTGCGCGCACGGGTGGTGACGACGGCGGTCGTGGCCACCGTCGTCGCCGCCCCCGTGATCGCCCTGTGGGCGGCCTACCGGGGCGCGCCGCTGACCGGTGAGGGCCGAGACGGCTCCTCCGTCATGGCGACGGAGGTGGAGGAGGGGTCCGGGCTCGCCGGAGACCCGAACGGCCCCTACGAGAACACGGGCAACGCCCGCCCCGACCGGGACGGCCGCTTCACGGACGCCGCGCGGCGTCCGGACGTCTCGGCCGAGGTCGTCAGTGTCGGGGCCGGTCCGCACGCCTCCGACGCGATCCGGATCGTGGTTCGCTCGTCCGGCGGCCGTACGACGATCACGCTGACGGCGCGTGGCGAAGCCGTCGCCTGGTCGGCCCGGGTGAACGCGCCGTGGCTGCATCTCAGCCGCTCGTCCGGCACGCTCGCCGCCGGGCGGAGCGTCACCGTCCAGGTGCTCGTGAACGAGGCGGCCGAACCGGACGGTCCCTGGAGCGCGCGGGTCCTGTTCGCCCCGTCGGGCTCGGCGGTCGCGATCACCGGGAACGGCACCGTGGCCCCGCCGTCCGCAGGCCCGTACCCCGTGCCGGAGCCGTCGTCGGGCTCCCCCGGCCCGTCGCCGTCCTCCCCGCCCCCGTCGCCCGACCCGACCCCGGACCCGACGCCCTCTCCGACGGACCCGCCGGGCTCGCCCGATCCCACGCCGTCCCCGACCGAGGGGTCCCCGACGCCCGCACCGTCCGATCCGGCGGAGGGGCCGGGCGAACCCTCGCCGGAGTCCTCCGGCTGACGGGCGTCGCAGCGGCGAGACGGCGGCGGCGAGACGGCGGCCCGGCGGAATGTTTGCCCCCCCCACGCGCCGGGCCGCCGTCACAGGGGCCGCGCTCCGCAGTCACACCGGCCGCCTTCGCCGCAGGCAACCGCCACTCCCGGCCGCTGTCACTCCACGCGCGCCGTCATTCCACGCCGCTGTCGCGACCGGCCGGGATCAGGACGTCGGATCGGCCGGGTGCGGTGCCATCGGCAGCAGAGACGCCAGCCGCTGCTCGCACAGCTCGACCAGCCGGTCGTACGCCTCCTCGCCCATCAGCTCGGTGAGCTCGGGGCGGTAGGACACGTAGACCGGGTCCCCGGCCCCGTGCGCGGATGTCGCCGAGGTGCACCACCAGTGCAGGTCGTGCCCGCCAGGGCCCCAGCCCCGGCGGTCGTACTCCCCGATCGAGATCTGGAGCACACGCGTGTCGTCGGGGCGGTCGATCCAGTCGTACGTACGCCGGACCGGCAGCTGCCAGCACACGTCGGGCTTCGTCTCCAGCGGCTCCTTGCCCTCCCGCAGGGCCAGGATGTGCAGCGAGCAGCCGGCGCCGCCCTCGAAGCCGGGCCGGTTCTGGAAGATGCAGGAGCCCTCCCAGCGCCGCGTCTGGCGTTCGCCGTCCTCGTCGACTCCGACCCAGCCGGTCTTCGTGCCGACGTCGTGGAACTGCCACAGGTCCGGGGTGAGCCGTGCGACGTGCCCCGCCACCCGCTTCTCGTCGTCCTCGTCGGAGAAGTGCGCGCCCAGGGTGCAGCATCCGTCGTCCGCACGGCCCGCCTGGATGCCCTGGCAGCCGCTGCCGAAGATGCAGCTCCACCTGGACGTGAGCCACGTCAGATCGCAGCGGAAGACCTGCTCGTCGTTGGCGGGGTCGGGGAATTCGACCCAGGCCCGCGCGAAGTCGAGCCCCTTCTCGTCGGGCCGCTCAGGCCCCTTTGCTTCCGGCTGCTGCATCTCCTGCTTCGTTTTCTGCTTCTTCGTGACTTTGTCCGGCTTCGCCTTTTTCGTCTTTGGCACGCGCCCAGAGTAAGTCCGCAGCGGCAGTAGCGTTCCGGGTATGAGACTCGGAGTCCTCGACGTGGGGTCGAACACGGTTCATCTGCTGGCGGTCGACGCGCACCCCGGCGCCCGCCCGCTGCCCGCGCACTCGCACAAGGCGGAACTCCGGCTGGCCGAGCTCCTCGACCCGGAAGGGGCGATCGGCCCGGCGGGGGTCGATCGCCTCGTGTCGACGATCACCGACGCGCTCCGGGCCGCCGAGGACAAGGGCTGCGAGGACGTACTGGCCTTCGCCACCTCCGCCGTGCGCGAGGCGACCAACGCGGACGAGGTGCTGTCCCGCGTACGGGAGGAGACGGGCGTCGCCCTGGCCGTCCTCAGCGGCGAGGAGGAGGCCCGGCTGACCTTCCTGGCCGCCCGCCGCTGGTTCGGCTGGTCGGCGGGGAAGCTGCTGGTCCTGGACATCGGCGGCGGGTCGCTGGAGGTCGGCTACGGGCTGGACGAGGAACCGGACGCCGCCGTGTCGCTGCCCCTCGGCGCCGGCCGCCTCACCGCGAGCTGGCTGCCCGGTGACACGGCGGACCCCACGGCCGTACGGGCGCTGCGCCGCCACGTCCGCGCCTGCATAGCCCGGACCGTCGGCGACTTCACCCGGCTCGGGCCGCCCGACCACGTCGTCGGGACCTCCAAGACCTTCAAGCAGCTGGCCAGGATCGCGGGCGCCCCCCGCTCCGCCGAAGGCCTGTACGTGCAGCGCGTCCTCACCCGTAAGGCCCTGGAGGAGTGGGTGCCGAAGCTGTCGGTGATGACCGTCGGGCAGCGGGGAGACCTGCCCGGGGTCACCGAGGGGCGCGCCGCGCAGCTCCTCGCGGGGGCGCTGGTCGCCGAGGCGGCGATGGACCTGTTCGGGGTCGAGGAGCTGGAGATCTGCCCCTGGGCCCTGCGCGAGGGAGTCATCCTGCGCCGCCTGGACCACCTCCCGGCGGAACAGGCCGCCCTCACCTGACCGCTTCCGGCGGGACGGCCGGGCTCCCATCCGGCCGCTTCCGGCGGGACGGCGGGCTCCCGGAGACCGTTTCCGGCGCAACGGCGGTGCTCCCCCTGACCGCTTCCGGCGGGACGGCCGGCCGTCACCTGACCGCCGCGCCGTCCGCCATGGCCCTCCTCACTTTCAGCCGGGGTCCCTCGGCGACGCGTACCACTGCCCGTACCCTGTCCACGTGGCAGATCCAGTGGTGCGCGTCCCGGATGCGAAGGTCGCCCTGTCGACGGCCTCCGTCTATCCGGAGTCGACGGCGACGGCCTTCGAGATCGCCGCACGCCTGGGTTACGACGGCGTCGAGGTCATGGTCTGGACCGACCCCGTCAGTCAGGACATCGAGGCGCTGAAGCGGCTCTCCGACTATCACGGGGTGCCGATCCTCGCCGTGCACGCACCGTGTCTGCTGATCACGCAGCGGGTCTGGTCCACCGACCCGTGGGTGAAGCTCCAGCGCGCCAGGGCGGCGGCGGAGAGGCTCGGCGCGTCGACCGTGGTCGTCCACCCGCCGTTCCGTTGGCAGCGCAACTACGCGCGTGACTTCGTCACCGGAATCTGGCGCATGGCGGACGAGACCGATGTGCGCTTCGCCGTCGAGAACATGTACCCCTGGCGCTACCGGGACCGCGAGATGCTCGCGTACGCCCCCGACTGGGACGTCACCCGGCACGACTACCGGCACTTCACCGTGGACCTCTCGCACACCGCGACCGCGCGCACCGACAGCATGGCGATGGTGGACCGGATGGGCGACCGGCTCGCCCACGTCCACCTCGCCGACGGCAAGGGCTCCAACAAGGACGAGCACCTGGTGCCGGGCCGGGGCGACCAGCCCTGCGCGGAGCTGCTGGAGCGGCTGGCCCGTACGGCGTTCGACGGCCATGTGGTCATCGAGGTCAACACGCGCCGCGCCATGTCATCGGCCGAACGCGAGGCCGACCTCGCGGAGGCCCTCGCCTTCACCCGCCTCCACCTGGCGTCCTCGGCACAGGCCCCCCGCTCATGACGTCCGGCGGCCCGGAGGGCCGGGCCCCGCGGCGCCGGGGGCGCCCGTCCCGCGCGGAGAAGAGCACCGGCCCCGACGCCAGGACCCGGATCCTCGCGGCGGCCCGTGCGGAATTCGCCGGGCGCGGCTACGACAGGACGTCGATCCGCGGCATCGCCAAGGAGGCCGGAGTCGACGCGGCCCTGGTCCATCACTACTTCGGTACGAAGGACGAGATGTTCGCGGCGGCCGTCGAGGTCTCCTTCGAGCCCGCGCTCGTCATCCCGGAGATCCTCGGCGGTCCGGCCGGGAGCATGGGGGAGCGGCTGGCCCGCTACTTCATCGGCGTGTGGGAGAACCCGGCCACCCGGGCGCCCCTGGTCGCGATACTGCGCTCCGCGCTCACCCACGAGGCGGCGGCGAAGGTGCTGCGCGGGTTCGTGCTGCGGCGTCTGCTGGAGCGGATCGCGGCGGACCTGGACGTGCCCGACCCGACGTTCCGCGCCGAGCTGGCTGCCTCGCACATGATCGGGATCGCGATCCTCCGGTACGTGATCCAGGCGGAACCCCTGGCGTCGGCGGACCCGGAGAAGATCATCGCCATGGTGGCCCCGACGCTCCAGCGGTACCTCACGGAGCAGGACGCTCCGGAGACCCGGCCCCTCTGAGTGCCGAGCACACCGCGAACCCGGCCCCTCTGAGTGCCGAGCCCTCCGCGACCCCGGTCCCGCTGAGGCCGGAGCCTGCCCGGACACTGGGCACCGTGTCCCGGAATCCGGACACATTGTCCAGATCCTGGAGCGAGGCGTACGCTCGGAGACAGTCTTTTCTGTCGAAGGAGCGAGCGACGATGCCCCAGCTGAGGTCCCGCACTGTCACCCACGGCCGCAACATGGCGGGCGCCCGCGCCCTTATGCGCGCGTCCGGCGTAGCCAGTGAGGACATCGGTAAGCCGATCATCGCGGTGGCCAACTCCTTCACCGAGTTCGTCCCGGGCCACACCCACCTCGCCCCGGTCGGCCGGATCGTCTCCGAGGCGATCAAGGCGGCGGGCGCGGTGCCCCGCGAGTTCAACACGATCGCGGTGGACGACGGCATCGCGATGGGCCACGGCGGCATGCTCTACAGCCTGCCCTCCCGTGACCTCATCGCGGACAGCGTCGAGTACATGGTCGAGGCCCACTGTGCCGACGCCCTGATCTGCATCTCCAACTGCGACAAGATCACCCCCGGCATGCTGATGGCGGCCCTCCGCCTCAACATCCCCACGATCTTCGTCTCCGGCGGTCCGATGGAGGCCGGCAAGGCCACCCTCGTCGACGGCACGGTCCGCAGTCTCGACCTGGTCGACGCGATCTCCGACGCGGTGAACGACAAGATCTCGGACGAGGACATCCTCCGCATCGAGGAGAACGCCTGTCCGACCTGTGGCAGTTGCTCCGGAATGTTCACCGCCAACTCGATGAACTGCCTCGCCGAGGCGATCGGCCTCGCGCTGCCCGGCAACGGCTCGGTCCTCGCCACGCACACCGCCCGCAAGGCGCTGTACGAGGACGCAGGCCGCACGATCGTCGAGATCACCGAGCGCTACTACGAGCAGGACGACGAGACGGTCCTCCCCCGGAACATCGCCTCGCGGGCCGCCTTCGAGAACGCCATGGCCCTGGACATCGCCATGGGCGGCTCCACCAACACGATCCTGCACCTGCTGGCCGCAGCCCAGGAGGCCGAGCTCGACTTCGGCCTCCCGGAGATGGACGCGATCTCGCGCCGCGTCCCCTGCCTCGCTAAGGTCGCGCCGAACGTCGCGCCCGGCGGCACGTACTACATGGAGGACATCCACCGGGCCGGCGGCATCCCCGCCATCCTCGGTGAGCTCTACCGCGGCGGCCTCCTCAACGAGGACGTCCACTCCGTCCACTCCGACTCCCTCGCCGACTGGCTGAAGTCCTGGGACGTGCGGGGCGGCTCCCCGTCCCCCGACGCGATCGAGCTGTGGCACGCGGCCCCCGGCTGCGTCCGCTCCGCGACCGCCTTCTCGCAGTCCGAGCGCTGGGACACGCTCGACCTCGACGCCGAGGGCGGCTGCATCCGCTCCATGGAACACGCGTACTCGAAGGACGGCGGCCTCGCGGTCCTCAAGGGCAACCTCGCCGTCGACGGCTGCGTCGTCAAGACGGCCGGTGTGGACGAATCGATCTGGACCTTCGAGGGTCCGGCCGTGGTCTGCGAGTCGCAGGACGAGGCCGTCGACAAGATCCTCCGCAAGGAGATCACGCACGGCGACGTCGTCGTCATCCGCTACGAGGGCCCGCGCGGCGGCCCCGGCATGCAGGAGATGCTCTACCCGACGTCGTTCCTGAAGGGCCGCGGCCTCGGCAAGAGCTGCGCCCTCGTCACCGACGGCCGCTTCTCCGGTGGTACGTCGGGCCTGTCGATCGGCCACGCGTCGCCGGAAGCGGCGTCCGGCGGCACGATCGCGCTGGTCGAGGACGGCGACCGGATCCGGATCGACATCCCGAACCGTTCGATCGAGCTCCTCGTCCCCGACGCCGAGCTCGCCGCCCGCCGCGAGGCACTGAACGGCGTGTACGCGCCGAAGAACCGCGACCGCAAGGTCTCGGCGGCCCTGCGCGCCTACGCCGCCATGGCGACGAGCGCGGACCGCGGCGCGGTCCGCGACGTCTCCAGGCTCGGCTGACACCCCGACGGTCCCGTCCGGCCCCGCCCCCGGTCACTCACCAGCGGGCGGGGTCGTCCGCGTCCACGGCGAAGACGGACCCGTCCGGGGCCGTTCCGACGACGGTCCGGCCGAGGACCACGGGAGCGGGCAGGGTGGAGGCGTGGCTGAGCTTCCCCGCCTTCAGCCGCGGACGCGTCTGGCCGAGCAGTGTCCCGTTCTCCGTGTCGACGGCGAGCAGCCGCCCGTCGGCCGCCGAGAAGTACAGGCGGTTCCCCGCTCCGAGGACCGGCGCGGAGGTCAGGCCCACGGCCGTCTCCAGCCGCCAGCGTTCGGTCTCCGCGGCGCCCGGACGGACATCGACGGCCAGCAGCCCACCACCGCGTTCCAGCAGGTAGGCGGTTCCTGAGGCCACCACGACCTCCGGCCCGTTCATCCGGAAGGGCAGCGGTACGGGCGTCGCGCTCCGCAGCACCGGGTCGTAGCGGACCAGCCCGGTGGTCTGGGCGTTCGCGTCCATGGAGGTCAGCAGGAGTGCCCCGTCGGCGGTTCCGGCCGGGGTGAGTATCCCGTCCAGCCGTCGCTGCCAGGCCGTGCCGCCGGTCCGGGCCCCGACCGCCGTGACGAGGGTGGTGGTCCCGGTGGCGGAGTGCTCGAAGGCGTACGCGAGCCCCGTCCCGCCGTCGTACAGCGCGTAGCCGGGCTGTGAGTGGCCGGGTACGGCGTGCCGCCAGCGCGACGCGCCGGTCTCCGCGTCGAGCCCCCGCGCGGTGCCGTCCCGCCCGACCATCAGCAGCGTGTCACCCGCGGGGAAGGGGACGTCCAGATACTGGGAGAGGCTCTTCTTCCACAGCGGTGCGGCCCGGCCGGGAGCGTACGCCCGGAGTGTGCCGCCCGGCTCGGCGGTGTACGCCGTACCGTCGGGCGTCGCCGTCAGCTCGGGGGCCTCCGGCGAGGTGTCCCGGTGCGACCAGACCACCCGGCCGTCCGACGGATCCAGTCGCGCCGTGCCGAAACCGGCCGCCACGCAGTACAGCGCCGTACCTCCCGGGGCGCACGACGGAGTCGAACCACTCGGTGACCGCAGTGCCGTCCGCCAGGGGACGAAGGCCGCCCGCGGTTCCTTCTTCCCGGCGGAGCCCGCCGGCTCCGGTGCCCCGGAGCCGGCGAAGGCCCCGGCAGCCCACACGCATCCGGCGACCAGCGCGAGGACCGCCGCGCCGACCGTGAGCCGGCGCGCCGTGAGCCGCCGTCCGCCCCCGGACGGCAGCCCGTCCGCCGCCCGCACGTGCGTCGTCCCGTCCGCCGCGTCGCCGGCCACCGAGGGCTCGACGACGGCCGAGGCGACCGGCCGCCGCTGCGCAGGGATGAACGCGGTCGCCTCGTACGACGGGGGGTGCAGCGCCGCCATGATCTCGTCCGGGGTGGGCCGTGCCGCCGGGTCCTTCGCCAGGCAGCGCGCGACCAGCGGCGCGAGCCCCTCGGGCACTCCGGTCAGATCGGCCTCGTCGTGCACCACCTGGTAGGCCACGAGGTACGGGCTGTCCGAATCGAAGGGCCCCCGGCCGGTCGCAGCGTGGACCAGCACCGCGCCCAGCGCGAAGACGTCCGCGGCGGGCCCGACCTCCCGGGGCCGCTGGAACTGCTCCGGCGCCATGTAGGGCGGCGAGCCGATCAGCTTGCCCGTCTCGGTGCGCAGATCGCTGTCGTACGGCCGGGATATCCCGAAGTCGATGACCTTGGGTCCGGAGTCGGGGAGCAGCACGTTGCTCGGCTTGAGATCCCGGTGGATGACACCGGCCCGGTGGATGTCGCGCAGTGCCTCGGCGAGGCCGGCCGTCAGCCGGCGCAGCTCGGCGGGGCTCATCGGCCCGTTCCGCTTCACCTGCGCGGACAGCGTCGGACCGGGCACGTACAGGGTGGCCATCCAGGGCAGCGCGGCGGTCGGATCGGCGTCCACGACCGGTGCGGTGAACGCGCCGCTGACCCGCCGGGCAGCCGCCACCTCCTGCCGGAAACGGGCCCTGAACTCTGGGTCCGCCGCATGCTGACGGTGCACCACCTTGACGGCGAGCTGGAGTCCCGAGGGCGACCGGGCCAGGTGCACCACACCCATGCCGCCCGCTCCGAGACATGCCTCCAGCCGGTACTGCCCTGCGTACTCAGGATGCTCCGCTTCCGGATGTGATCCGGTCCCTCGCAGCGGCGGCATCGCCCACCCCCGTGTGTTCGTGCGCAAGCGCGACGCACGGAGCCTAGTCGATGGTGCGGGCGCGGAGCGTGGGGCTTGTTAGCCTGCGCGTCGTACGCATCGTTTTCAACGGGGGAGGCCCTCATGGGCGTTGGAGAGAACACCGCCACGACGGACGGCACGGCGGCGGAGGACCAGGGGGTGACGACGCTCGCGGTGGACGTCGCCCGGTATCCGATCGCTCCCGGATACCGCGTCAACGTCCGCAAGGGACCGGGCACGAAGTACGGGATCGTCCGGACGCTGCCGTACGGGATGAGCGTCCCGGTCTACTGCCAGAAGCCGGGGGAGTGGATCGCCGGTCCGTACGGCACGTCGAACCTCTGGGACAACATCGCCAGCGGTGAGTTCGTGTCGGACGCCTACGTCCACACCGGCAGTGACGGGTACATCGCTCCGCGCTGCGACTGACCCGTACGGTGCCCGTCCGGGGATAATCGATTCCGTGAGCGAGAACAGCGAAGCATCCGGTACGTCCTTCGGCAGCACACCGCCCGGCGGCACCGCGCCGGGGCCGCAGCCCGAACCCCTCCGTTTCTTCGGTACGACCTGGGTCGACCACGACGGGGGCTACGGGCTGCGGCGCGCCGGGGTCAGCGTCGGCTCGCTCGCGGCGGCCGTGGCCGCCTGCCTGGTGCTCCGCTTCGCGTACCAGGGCCTGGAGATCGCCGAGGTCGGCAGCCTCGTCGGCATGCTCGTCGTGCTTATGTTCGCGATCTGCAGCGCCATCGCGTTCCGCAGGACATGGGAGGGTTTCGGCCGCCGGCCCGCGGATCCGTCCCGCGAGGACAGCCTGCGGGGCCTGAAGTCGATCGGCTTCATCGGCTCGCTCCTCGCCTACTTCTTCCGCTCGCTGATCGAGGCGCCGGGCGAGAAGCTGCGCCGCACGGAATACGAGGCGGCCCTCGCGCGGTACGTGAAGCGCCGCTCGACCCGCACCGGCAACCCGGCTGCCCGCAAGGGCGGCAAGGGGAAGCGCCCCGGGCGCGGGTAGCACCGCCGCACGGCGGCGCGGTACCGGCTCCCTGAGCCTGCCGCGCCGCCCGTGCCTCGGCCCGGCCGCCCGGCGCGGCGGCGTACGCGCGTCCGGTGTGCCGCGACGCGGTCAGCTCCAGGCCCGCCCCCCGGTCGTACGGCAGGACGCCCAGGACGCCCAGCGGCTCCGGCATGCGCAGGACCGCGGCGTCACCCGCCACGCGTAGCCGCAGTGTTCCGTCGGCACGCTTCGCGATCTCCACGTGCACCCGGCTGATGTCCCGGGCAGCCCTGGCGACGGCCGGAACCGGTCCCACCCCACCAGCACCCCCCAGCCCGGGGGACACCTTCACCGATCCCTTGACGAGGACCCCCGGCAGGATCAATATTCATCATATGATGAATTCGCGAGGTGCTCCACCGGCAGGGGCCGTCGAGGCCCGCGCCCTCACCGTCGTACGCGGCGACCGCACCGTCCTGCACGGCCTCGACCTCACCGTCGGGACGGGCAGGATCACCGGCCTGCTCGGCCCCTCCGGCTGCGGCAAGTCCACGCTCATGCGCGCCGTCGTCGGCACCCAGGCCAAGGTCGGCGGAACCCTCGACGTCCTCGGCCTCCCCGCGGGCCACCCGGCCCTGCGCCCCCGGGTCGGCTACGTCACCCAGGCCCCGTCGGTCTACTCCGACCTCACCGTCCGCCAGAACCTGGACTACTTCGCGGCCGTGCTCCGGCCCGGCCGCGCCCACCGCGAGGAGCGCGGGGCCACCGTCACCCGCGCCATCCAGGACGTCGACCTCACCGGCCGCGCGAACGCCCTCGCCGGAAACCTCTCCGGCGGCCAGCTGAGCCGCGTCTCGCTCGCCGTCGCCCTGCTCGGCACACCCGAACTCCTCGTACTCGACGAGCCGACCGTCGGCCTCGACCCCGTCCTGCGCCGCGACCTGTGGAACCTCTTCCACACCCTCGCCGCCGAGCGAGGCACCACGATCCTCGTCTCCTCCCACGTCATGGACGAGGCCGAGCGCTGCCACCGGCTGCTGCTCATGCGCGAAGGAGCCGTCCTCGCGGCCGACACCCCCGAAGCCCTGCGCACCCGCACCGGCTCGGCCACCGTCGAGGAGGCCTTCCTCCACCTCGTCGACGAGGCAGCCGCCACCAGTCCCCAGGAGGCGACCCGATGAGCACCACGGCACCCACAGCCACCACCCCGCCGGCATCACGGCCACTGAGCCCCGCCCGCACCCTGGGCACCGCCGCCCGTGTCCTGCGCCAGCTCCGCCACGACCCCCGCACCATCGCGCTGCTGCTGGTCGTCCCGGTCCTGATGATCACGCTGCTGCGCTACGTGTTCGACGCCGACCCACGGACCTTCGACGCCATCGGCGCCTCACTGCTCGGCATCTTCCCGCTGATCACGATGTTCCTGGTGACCTCGATCGCCACCCTCCGCGAACGCACCTCGGGCACCCTCGAACGCCTGCTCGCCATGCCCCTCGGCAAGGGCGACCTGATCGCCGGGTACGCGCTCGCCTTCGGCACCGTCGCGGTCGCCCAGTCCGTCCTGGCCACCGCGCTCTCCGTATGGGTGCTCGGCCTGGACGTCGTCGGGTCACCCTGGCTGCTGCTCCTGGTCGCCCTGCTCGACGCCCTGCTCGGCACGGCTCTCGGCCTGTTCGTCTCGGCCTTCGCCGCCTCCGAATTCCAGGCGGTGCAGTTCATGCCGGCCGTGATCTTCCCGCAGCTGCTGCTGTGCGGACTGTTCACCCCGCGCGACCAGATGCACCCCGTCCTCGAAGCCGTCTCCGACGTCATGCCGATGTCGTACGCCGTCGACGGGATGGACCAGGTCCTCACGCACACGGACATCACCGCCGACTTCTACCGCGACATCCTGGTCGTCGCGGGCTGCGCCCTGCTCGTCCTCTGCCTGGGCGCCGCCACCCTCCGCCGCCGCACCACCTGACGACGCGGTGCGAGGATGGCGCCAACGACGCGTACCGCCACCCGGAGGGTGAACCGCATGACCCAGACAGTCGCAGTCCTCGGTACAGGAAAGATCGGCGAGGCCTTGCTCAGCGGCATGATCAGGGCCGGCTGGCGCGCCCGGGACCTGCTGGTGACAACCCGCCGCTCCGAACGCGCCGAGGAGCTCCGCACCCGCTACGGCGTCGAGTCCGTCACCAACGCCGAGGCGGCCAAGGGCGCGGACATCCTCATCCTCGCGGTCAAGCCCCAGGACATGGGCAAGCTCCTCGACGAACTCGCCCCGCACGTCACCGCCGACCGGCTCGTCATCAGCGCCGCCGCAGGCATCCCGACCGCGTTCATCGAGGAGCGCCTCGCCGAGGGCACCCCCGTCGTCCGCGTCATGCCGAACACCCCCGTCGTCGTGGACGAGGGAATGTCCGTCATCTCCGCGGGCAGCCACGCCACCCCCGAACACCTCGGTCACGCCGAGACGATCTTCGGCGGCGTCGGCAAGACCCTCCGCGTCCCCGAGTCCCAGCAGGACGCGGCCACCGCGCTCTCCGGCTCCGGGCCCGCCTACTTCTACTTCCTCGTCGAGGCCATGACGGACGCGGGCATCCTGCTCGGCCTGCCCCGCGCCCAGGCCCACGACCTGATCGTGCAGGCCGCCATCGGTGCGGCGATCATGCTCCGGGACAGCGGCGAACACCCGGTCAAGCTCCGCGAGGCCGTCACCAGCCCGGCCGGGACCACCATCAGCGCCATCCGCGAGCTGGAGAACCACGGCGTACGGGCCGCGCTCATCGCCGCCCTCGAAGCGGCCCGCGACCGCAGCCGCGAGCTGGCCTCCGGCAACGGCTGACCGTCCCGCCGCCTCACCGCCGCCCCACCGCGGCGACCAGCTCCGCACTGCGCACCACACTCGCGAACCCACCGCCGTGCAGCGTCACGGCGGTGGCCCGCGCCAGCTCGTCCGCGCTCAGCCGCCAGCCCCACGGACCCACCTGGTCGAAGGTGTACGTCGCGTCGAACGCGAAGAACACCTCGTACCCGAGATTCCCACCCATGCGCGCCGTCGTCTCCGCGCACATATTGGTCTGGATCCCGGCCACCACGATCTGCCGTACACCGGCCTCCTTGAGCCAGGCGTCAAGATCGGGCGTTCCGTAGAAGGCGGAATTCACCGACTTCGTCAGGAACAGCTCCGGACCGGGGCCCTTTCCGCGCCGCTCCTCGACGTACTCCTTGAAGCCGTTCCCCGAATACCCCGCGCGCAGGGGTGAATCCGGCTTGGGCGAGTCGTGCCGGACGAATACGAGTGGTCGGCCGCTCGCCTGCCAGGCGTCGATGAGCCCGGCGATGTTCCGATCGGCGTCCGGGTTGTTCCGCTGCCCCCAGTAGGCGTCCTCCTCGAATCCCCGCTGTACGTCCACGACGACCAGTGCTGCGTTCTCCGCGATCTCCATGTCCCTCAGCCTCCCCCCGGGGACGGCTGTCGCCCAGAGGCCTGAAAGTCATCGACCGATGCTTTACTGCCACCATGACCGCGTCGCCGCCCAGTCGCCCGTCCCGCATCGCCCTGGTCGCGTTCCCCGGGGTACGCGCGTTCGACGTCTCGGTCATCACGGAGGTCTGGGGGGTGGATCGCACCGACCGGGGCGTCCCTGCCTTCGACCTTCGGCGCACAGCCGCCGATCCCGCACCCATTCAGCTTCGCGGCGGTCTGGCACTCACCCCGGACCGCACACTCGCCTGGCTGTCCCGAGCCGACCTGATCGTGGTCCCGGGCCTCGACGACCATCTGACGCCCGCCCCGGAACCGGTACTCGAAGCCCTCCGCCGCGCCCACAGCCGCGGTACTCCGCTCGCCGCGCTCTGCGGGGGCGCCTTCACCCTCGCCCAGGCGGGACTCCTGGACGGCCGCCGCGCCGTCACGCACTGGAATCTCACCGAGCTCCTTCGCACCCACCATCCCCGGGTGACCGTGGTGCCCGACGCCCTCTTCCTCCAGGACGGCAACATCTGGACCTCGGCGGGTACGGCGGCCGGCATCGATCTCTGCCTCCACCTCGTGCGTACGGCGCACGGGGCGGAAACGGCGGCGACGATCGCCCGCTCGATGGTGACGGCGCCGTTCCGTACCGGGACCCAGGCCCAGTTCATCGAGCACCCCACCCCGCAGTCCGACCGGGACGCGGACACCCTCGCGGGTGTACGCGCCCACGCGCTGGCCCATCTGGCGAAACCGCACACGGTGGCGGGCCTCGCCGCCCGCGCGGGTATGTCGGCGCGGACCTTCGCCCGCCATTTCCAGGCCACCACGGGGACGACGCCACTGCGCTGGCTGATCGCCCGGCGCGTCGCCGCAGCCCAGAAGCTCCTGGAGCGGACCGACCTGCCCCTCCCGGAGGTGGCCAGGCGCACGGGCTTCGGCAGCGAGATCACGATGCGCCAGCACTTCGCCGCGCACCTCGCCACCAGCCCACGCGACTATCGGCTGGCGTTCCACGACGCAGGCGGGCAGACCGGAGGTTGACAGCGCCCGTACGCGTCCGTAGTGTGCTCCGAGTTGTCCGACGTGAGTGCCGATCTCGGTCGGTCCCCGGGCAGCCATTCCGCGGTAACCACTCGAAACGCGCGACATCTGTCGCATGTTTTTCTGTGCGTATGTGCGAAATGAGGAATCAGCGTTCGAAGGACCCCGATTAGCGTCGGGGCCGGGGATTCCGCTAAAGTCTCACTCGTCGGAACGGCCCAACGGCCGGGAAGACAAACTCCCGCTGACTGGGAATCAGGCCCGAAAGGATCTGATAGAGTCGGACTCGCCGGAAAGGGAAACGCGAAAGCGAAGAACTGGAAGGCGGCCCCGCTTCGACCGGGAATCGGACACGAAAGAGTCTGATAGAGTCGGAAACGCAAGAACGAAGGGAAGCGCCCGGAGGGCC
>NZ_JBHXRD010000020.1:0-26449 GCF_042717325.1 Streptomyces sp. NPDC058637
CCGCACGGCGCCGTACGCGCCGTGCGGCCGACGACGCGTCGCCGTGCCCTCCCGGTCCCGCGGCCCCACGGAACTGAGGACAGCATGAGATGGAAGCAACTCGGACGGCGGTTCGCCGTCGGTGCGGTGACCGCCGCACTGATGACCGTCGGCCTCCTGCCGGCCCCCGCCTCGGCGGCGGCCCCGGCCCCCGACCTGGCCCTCGGTAAGCAGGTGACGACCAGCGGGTCGCACGGCGCCTACCCGGCGTCGAACGTCACCGACGGCAGTCGGCAGACGTACTGGGAGAGCCCCGGAAGCTTCCCCCAGTGGGTCCGGATCGACCTCGGCAACCAGTTCGACGTCGACCGGGTGGTCCTGAGCCTGCCGACCACATGGGAGGCGCGGACCCAGACACTCGCCGTCCAGGGCAGCACGGACGGGAGCAGCTTCAGCGCCCTGGCCGCCTCGGCCGCAAGGGAGTTCGGCCCGGAGACGGGCAACACCGTCACCGTCGGCTTCGCCGCGAAGCAGGCGCGGTACATCCGTGTGCAGGTGACCGCCAACACCGGCTGGAACGCCGCACAGCTCTCCCAGGTCGAGGTCTACGGCCAGGACGGCGACGATCCCGGCCCGCCCGCCTCGGAGGGCTCAAACCTGGCGCTGAACAAGCCCATCGAGGCGTCCTCGTTCACCCAGACGTACGTGTCCGCCAACGCCAACGACGGCAAGCTCGGCACCTACTGGGAGTCGAACGGTCATCCCTCGACCCTGACGGTGAAGCTCGGCGCCGACGCGGACATCGAGGCCGTCGTCGTCAGACTCTCCCCGGACCAGGCATGGGCGGCCCGCACCCAGAGCGTCCAGGTGCTCGGCCGGGCCCAGTCGGCCACGGGATTCACCTCGCTGAAGGACCGGGCCGACTACGCGTTCAGCCCCGCCGGCAACCAGAACACCGTGACGATCCCGGTCAGCGGGCGGTACGCGGACGTACAGCTCAGGTTCTTCGCCAACACCGGCGCCCCAGGAGCCCAGGTCGCCGAGATCCAGGTCGTCGGCACCGCCGCGCCCAACCCCGACCTGACCGTCTCCGAACTGACCTGGTCGCCCGCGACGCCGTCCGAGAAGGACGACGTCACCGTGAACGCCACCGTACGCAACACCGGTACGGCGGCGGCCGCCGCTACGACGGTCGACGTCAGCCTGGAGGGCCAGGTCGCCGGCAGCGCGGCCGTGCGCCCTCTCGCCGCCGGAGCCTCGGCCACCGTGCAGGTCGACGTCGGTAAGCGGCCGATGGGGACGTACACGGTCACCGCCGCGGCCGACCCGACCGACACGGTCGTCGAGCAGGACAACAGCAACAACAGCCGCACCGCCGCGTCGAAGCTCGTCGTCGGCCAGAGCCCCGGCCCCGACCTCGAGGTGCTCGGCATCACGTCCAGCCCGTCGAATCCCGCAGTGGGTGCTGCCGTCACCTTCACCGTGTCCGTGCACAACCGCGGCACCACGGCCGTGAGTTCCTCCACAGTCACCCGCCTGCTCGTGGAGACCACCACGCTGAACGGAACGACCGGGGCCGTTCCCGCCGGTGGCACGGTCTCCGTGCCCATCAGCGGGACCTGGACCGCGAAGAGCGGTGGAGCCAACCTGACCGCGACCGCGGACGCGACCGGAGTCCTCACCGAGACCGACGAGAACAACAACGTCTTCTCACGCGCCGTCGTGGTCGGCCGCGGGGCCGCTGTCCCGTACACCGAGTACGAGGCGGAACAGGCCGCCTACCAGGGCACGTTGCTGAAGTCCGACAAGGAGCGCACCTTCGGTCACACCAACTTCGCCACCGAGTCGTCGGGCCGCGAGTCCGTGCGGCTGAACTCCACCGGCCAGTACGTCGAGGTGACCTCGACCGTGCCGTCGAACTCGATCGTGGTCCGCAACTCGATCCCCGACGCCCCCGGTGGCGGCGGGACGGAGGCCACGCTCAGCCTGTACATCGACGGCGCCTTCGCCCGGAAGCTCACCCTCTCCTCCAAGCACAGCTGGCTCTACGGTGACACGGACAGCCCGGAGGGCCTGACCAACCGGCCGCAGGCGGACGCCCGCAGGCTGTTCGACGAGTCCAACGCGCTGCTCGGCCGGACCTATCCGGCCGGCACGAAATTCCGCCTCCAGCGCGACGCGGGCGACTCGGCGTCCTTCTACGTCATCGACCTCGTCGACCTGGAACAGGTCGCGCCCCCGGCCGCCCAGCCGGCCGGATGCACCTCGATCACCACCTACGGAGCCGTCCCGAACGACGGGATCGACGACACGGACGCCATCCAGCGCGCGGTGACGGCCGACCAGAACGGTGACATCGGCTGTGTGTGGATCCCGCCGGGGCAGTGGCGGCAGGAACAGAAGATCCTGACCGACGACCCTCTGAACCGAGGGCAGTTCAACCAGGTCGGCATCCGGGACGTCACGATCCGCGGGGCCGGCATGTGGCACTCCCAGCTGTACACCCTCACCCAGCCCCAGGACGCGGGCGGCATCAACCACCCGCACGAGGGGAACTTCGGTTTCGACATCGACGACAACACCAAGATCTCCGACCTGGCGATCTTCGGGTCGGGCACCATCCGGGGCGGCGACGGCAACGCCGAGGGCGGAGTCGGTCTGAACGGACGCTTCGGCGACGACACCAGGATCACGAACGTGTGGATGGAGCACATGAACGTCGGCGCTTGGGTCGGCCGCGACTACGACAACATCCCCGAGCTCTGGGGACCCGGCGAGGGCGTCGAGTTCACCGGCATGCGGATCCGCAACACGTACGCGGACGGCATCAACTTCGCGAACGGCACCCACGACTCGACGGTGTTCAACTCATCCTTCAGGAACACCGGCGACGACTCGCTGGCCGTCTGGTCGAGCAAGTACGTGAAGAACCCGTCGGTGGACATCGGCCACGACAACCACTTCCGCAACAACACCATCCAGTTGCCCTGGCGAGCCAACGGCATCGCGGTCTACGGCGGTTACGGCAACACGATCGAGAACAACATCGTCTCCGACACGATGAACTACCCCGGCATCATGCTGGCGACCGACCACGACCCGTTGCCCTTCTCCGGGGAGACACTGATCGCCAACAACGCCCTGCACCGCACCGGCGGCGCATTCTGGGGCGAGGCCCAGGAGTTCGGCGCCATCACACTGTTCGCGGCCGGCCCGGACATTCCCGGCGTCACGATCCGCGACACCGACATCCATGACTCGACCTACGACGGGATCCAGTTCAAGTCGGGCGGCGGATCCGTTCCCGGGGCGAAGATCTCCAACGTCCGCATCGACAACTCCGTGAACGGGTCCGGGATCCTGGCCCACGGAGGCGCACGGGGCAGCGCGACCCTGACCGATGTGACCATCACCGGTTCGGCCGACGGTGACATCGAGATCGAACCCGGTTCACAGTTCGTCATCAACGGCGGCGCCGGTCCGGCGGCCACCCGGAGGTAGACCGGGGCCGTACCGCGTGGTCAGCGCCGACGGGCCCGGCTCGGCAGGCCACCGCCGACGCCCCCCACGTGCAGGGCCAGCAGAGTCAGCCCGATCAGCATGACGTTCACCGAGGTGAACACGTCGTTGGTGGAGATGTCGGCGGCGTTGATCAGGAAAGCGACGAAGAACAGTACTGCCGCGGCGATACCCAGCATGATGCAGCTCCTTTCAGGTTGTCGCAGGACGTATGCCCCCGATCGCGGGAAGCAGACCGGATTCCCGACGTGTCACCGCTCTGTCACAAAAGGCCGGTGGGCCGCAACCTCCCCTGTGCGTGCGGGATCCAACCTGCGACCGCGCCCCACCGCCGACCCGCACAGGGAGCAGACCATGACCCACAGACGTTGCACGGCCGTTGCCGCCGCGTCGTTCCTGCTGCTGAGCGGTGCGGCCGTCGCCACCGCGCCCACCGCATTCGCCGGTACACCCGGTGGCACCTTCGCCGGCGACCGCAACAGCGACTTCGACGGCGACGGCTACGACGACGTCCTGACCGGCGCACCGGGCGGCACCGACGGCGGGAAGAAGGGGGCGGGCTACGTCACCGTCCAGTACGGCGCCGCGAGCGGCATGGGCACCGCCACCAGCGTCCCCCGGGTCCGCACCGCCGTCTTCGGCCAGGCGACCGCGGGCGTCCCGGGCTCCGCCGAGGCCGGTGACGGCTTCGGCACCGCCGTGGCCACGGGCGACCTCGACGCCGACGGCTACGACGACGCGATCGTCGCCGCGCCGGGCGAGGACGAGGGATCCATGAGCGACGCGGGCCGGGTGACGGTCCTCCACGGGTCCCCGGCCGGGCTGACCTCCGCGCGCGGCGTCACCCTGGGGTCGGGCACTCCCGCGGTGGACGCCCGGTTCGGCCTGGCCCTCGCCGCCGCCCGGCTCTCCGGCGCCACACCGGGTGACGTCCTCGCCGTGGCCGACCACGGTGGCGCGTGGCTGTTCACGTACGCCGCGGGCTCCCTGGAAGGGACGGGCCGCCTGGGCACCGCCGGTGTGCCCGGCCGCGACTCCATGCGGCCCGCTTCGCTGACGACCGGGAACTACGACGGCGACGGCTACGCGGACCTGCTCGTGTCCGGCAGCAGCCTGGAGGAGGACTACCGGCCGCGGTCCGCGCTGTACATGGGCGCCGCGGACGGCCCCGCCTACGCCCGTGACCTCGCCGGCGGCTCCGCCACGGCCTCCGGCGACATCGACGACGACGGTTACGACGACCTGGTCTACGGCAGGCCCGACAAGCCCGAGGACGGGAACGAACCCCTCACGGGCGGGGTCGTCGGCGTCTACCTGGGCTCCGCGAACGGCATGGACGACGTGAACGAGCTGGGCACCCCCGACCAGGTGTGGACCCAGGACAACGCCGGTGTACCCGGCACCGCCGAGCTCGGCGACGCGTTCGGCGCCGATGTCTCCCTCGCCGACATCGACGGCGACGGACACGCCGACCTGGCCGTCGGCGTGCCCGGCGAGGACATCGGCACCGTGGCGGACGCGGGCGGGGTCCGGATACTGCGCGGCTCGGATGCCGGCCTCACCGCGGCGGGCGCGAAGTCCTTCGACCAGAGCTCGGCCGGCGTGCCCGGCACGGCGGAGAAGGATGACCGCTGGGGCGGACAGGTCCGGCTCGTCGACACGGACGCCGACGGCCGCTGCGAACTTCTGGCCGCCGCACCGGGCGAGAACACCTTGGACGGCGTGGTCTGGTGGCTCGCCGCGTCCACGACCGGGACGGTGAGCACCGGATCCTGGTCGTACGGCGGAGGCTCGTTCGGCACGTCCGGCGCCGACGCGCTCTTCGGCGCGGCGATCGACGAGTGAGGCGGCGGCGCCCCCGCTGAGCGCGGCGGGCCGGACCCGCGGCCGTCAGCGCAGCGACGCGGGCAGCGCCTCCCGGTGGACGACGCCCAGACGCTGCGTGGCCCGGGTCAGCGCCACGTACAGGTCACTGGTCCCGAACCCGGCCGGCTCCACCACCAGCACATGGTCGAATTCGAGCCCCTTCGCCTGACGTGGCGCGAGCAGCACCACCGGCCGGGTCAGGTCGGGCTCGGCACCGGCCGCGACCCCGTCCAGCGGGGCCGCGATCTCCTCATGGAGCGCGACCGGTGCGATCACCGCGAGACGTCCTTCCACGGGCGTCAGCTCCGCCACCGCCCGCGCGACCGCGCCCGCCAGATCCGCACCGGCGTCGCGGGTCCACGGCGCCTCGCCGGTGGACCGCACCGAGCCGGGCGGCTCGAAGGACGGGTCCTCGGCGCGGACGACCCGGGCGGCGAGGTCCATGATCTCGGCGGGCGTACGGTAGTTGACACCGAGCCGGACGTGCTCGTAGCGGTCGCCGACGTACGGCTCCAGAATCCTTTCCCAGGAGCCGATCCCGGCTTCCTCGGAGGTCTGCGCCGGGTCGCCGACGAGCGTCAGCGACCGGGTCGGCGACCGGCGCATCAGCAGCCGCCAGGCCATCGGCGACAGCTCCTGCGCCTCGTCGACGATGATGTGCCCGAACGCCCAGGTCCGGTCGGCGGCGGCACGTTCCGCGGCGCTGCGGTGATCGGCCTCCTCCTGCCGGTCGGCCATCCGCTCGGCGTCGATGATGTCGTGGGCGGAGAGGACCTCGGACTCCTCGTCCTCGAACTCGAAGGTCTCCGAGCCCCGCGACAGCTCCAGGACGCCCTGCGCGTACGCGATGCGCTCCTGGCGCCCGGCCTCGGCGGCGGCCCGCTCGGCGCTGTCGTCCGTCCCGAGCAGTTCGGCCGCCTCGTCGAGCAGCGGGACGTCCGCCGGGGTCCACTCCCCGTCGCCGGGCGCACGCCGGAGTACGTCGGCGTCCTCGTCCGGTACGTACACGGGCTCCGCCAGAAAGTCCGTGAGGAACCCCTCCGGGGTGAGCACCGGCCACAACTCGTCGACGGCGGCGTGCAGTTCCTGGCTCACGGCGACACTCTTCCCCAACAGTGCGATGTCGTCCGGGCCGAGGAAGTTGGGGCCGCCGTACGGGTCCGCGCCGATGCGCTCGGCGAGCTGCGACGTGAGGGCGTCGATGATCCGGAACGTGAAGTACGGGCGGGCGAGGTTGTGCGGCAGCCGGGTGTCGCGGGCCGCCTGCCGGGCCTCGTACGCGATCTCCCAGTCGAGGACGAGGTCCCCGTCGTCGACCGTGACGACCATCGGGGCGCCGGGCTCGGGCAGCCGCTGCCGGTCGCGGACGGCGAGGGCGAGTGCCTCGGCCATGTGCTCGCCGCCCTTGACGGCGGCGGCCCGGGGCGTGTCGGTCCCGCGCGCGTGCACGCCGGGGTAGAGCTCCGCCTGGGTGGCGAGCAGGACACCGGTCTCGCCGAGGGAGGGAAGCACCTCACCGATGTAGCGCAGGAAGGCGGGGTTGGGGCCGACGATCAGGACGGCGCGCTTGGCGAGCAGCTCACGGTGCTCGTACAGGAGGAAGGCCGCCCGGTGCAGCGCGACCGCGGTCTTGCCCGTGCCCGGGCCGCCCTCGACGACGAGGACGCCCCGGTGCGGGGCGCGGATGATCCGGTCCTGCTCCGCCTGGATGGTCCGCACGATGTCGCCCATGCGGCCGGTGCGGGCGGACCCCACGGCGGCGAGCAGTACGGCGTCACCGCTCGGGTCCTCGAAACCGGTGCGCTCCCGGTCCCCGAGGTCGAGGATCTCGTCGTGCAGCTCGGTGACGGCACGGCCCTCGGTGGTGAGGTGCCGGCGGCGGCGCAGCCCCATCGGGGTGTGACCGGTGGCGAGATAGAAGGGGCGGGCGACAGGGGCGCGCCAGTCGATCAGCAGGGGGGTGTGCGCGGTGTCGTCCTCGCGGATGCCGATCCGGCCGATGTGGTGCGTGGCGCCGTCGCAGAGGTCGATGCGGCCGAAACACAGCGAACCGTCCACCGCGTCGAGGGCGGCCAGCAGGCCTGAGCGTTCGGCGACGAGCACATCGCGTTCCAGACGCGCCTGCAGGCCGGTCCCGACCGGCGTCAACGCGTCCTCGACCGCGTGCGAGGCGACCCCGCGCAGCACGTCGACACGGTCATGGACCCGGTCGACGAACACCTGCTCCTTCTGCAACTCGTCGCTTTCCCTGTTTGACAAAATGGCTCCCAGCCGGTTATTTTGTTTCTTGTAGGCCCCCGGTGTGGGGCCTTTTTCTATGGGCACACAGAAGAACCCAATATACGCGAAAGAATCCCCGGTCCTCAATTGCGGACCGGGGATTCTCTCTGTGCCGTCGGTGGCCGCGCGAACCCGCGACCACCCCGCCGCGGGGCTCTCCGCGGTGGGGTGGTGCCGCGCATCCCCACCCCGACGGGGTGAGGCCCGGACCGGGGACGCTGCGCATACCCGGTCGCATGGACACGCACGGGCGACTCGCGGACTTCCTCCCGGCACGCAGGGGCCAACCACGGCCCGAGGAGGTCGGGTTGCCGAGCTACGGTGAACGGCGCAGGGTGTCGGGCGTGGTCTGGAACAGCCAGGGCCACGCGCTGTTCGCCGGTCACCTCGACCCGGACGCCCCCGACGACCCGGGACGACGGCGGAACACGGCCAGGTTCGTGTTCCTCGACGCGCGCATCCGCGACCTGTACGCCGACCGGCCCAGCCGGGGCCGTGGTGGGCAGCCTCCGCCTGGCGGCCGGCCGCCACCCGGACGATCCGCCGCTGACTGCACTGATCGGCGAACTCGCCCTGTTCAGTCAGGAGTTCGCCACGATGTGGGCAGATCGCCGGGTCGCGGCCTGAGACGTCGCCGACTACGAGATGCGCCACCCCCTGGTCGGGACACCGACCGTCACCCAGCAGACGCTCCAGAACTCGCAAGCGCTCCAGAACCGCAAGGAAAGCGCCCGGCCCTGGTCGTGCGACGGCCGCCCCCGGATCCCCCTCCGCGACCGACCTGGCCCCGGTCACCCAGGCCACCGCACCGCGCGCAGCGGCCGGACCGCGCCACGGCAGCGAGCCCCGCACCGTCCGGCCCGATCCCGACCTGCTGCACGCACCCCTGCGCGACGACCGATGAGCGGGCAGGTGGGCCCGGTCATGAAGGCCACCCTGCCGGCCCTCGTACCGCCGGACCGTCTCGCGGCGGCCATCACCTGGCTCCTCAGCGAGGACTCCGCCACGCCTCGGAGCAGGGCATGGCCGCGGCCCGCAACCTGCTGAAGCCCCTGGCCCGCAGGCCGTTCGCGCCGGTGCCCTACCTCTGGTCCGACCGGTACGGGCTGAAGGTCCAGGCGTACGGCCGGCTGCGCGGCCACGACGAGGCCGTGGTCGTCGAGGGGTCCTCGCCGGACGGCGCTTCCTCGCCGCCTACCGCACAGGTGACCGCCTGGCCGGCATGCTCGCCGTCGGCATGCCGCACGCCTCGCTGAGCCGGGAGGACGAGGCACTGCCGGCGTCCGCACCGGCCGAGGACCTGCTCGGGCTCGCCTCCGTCACCGCCGTGGGCGAGGAGGCGGCCGGCCGCGTACATCCTGTCCAAGCGCGGCAACCACCTGCGGGTGCAGGCCGCAGCGCCGGCCTGAAACCTGCGCGGCGCCAGGATCAGCAGCATCAGCCCGGGGGTCATCTCCACGGCCATGTCGAAGGCCGAGGCGGGAATCGCCCTCCGGCGACCGCATGCTCCGTATGCTCCAGGACTGCGGTGCCGGCCGCACCGGGACACCGGCGGAGATCGCCGACGCCGTCGCCTTCCTCGGCGGGCCCGGGGCCGGCTACATCACCGGCACCGATCTGCTCGTCGACGGGGGCCAGGCGGCCTGGATCCGCTGCCACCGCGTGTGACCGCACGGTTCGGGCACCGGCCGGCCCGGGGCCGTGCCGTGTTCTCCGGTGCCGGCCTCAGTGCCCGTGGCCGCCGTCCTCGTGCCCGGACGTCGACGCGTCCGGCTCCGGAGCGGTCGCCGACGCCCCTGCCCGGACGGTGAAGGCCGCGGTGCGGACGGTGCCGTCGTGTTCGAAGTCCAGGAAGAGGCGGTACGTCGCCGCGCTGGGCGCGGTAGCGGTGAAGGTGACGGCCGGGCCCGGATCGGTGCGGCCGTCACCCGGCGCCCCGTCGGGGTGGACGTGCAGATAGGCGAGGTCACCGGCGCGCAGGGCTACGAGGTGTCCGTAGGCGCCGAGGTAGGGGTCGAGGTCGGTGACCGGCTTGCCGCCCTTGCGCACGTCGAAGGTGAGGTCCTCCGCGACGCCGGGACGGAGGTCCCCGTTCAGGGTCACGGTGTATCCGTCGACGGTGGCGGTGCGGGACGGCTTGGGGGGTCCGGCCGGATTGTAGGTGCCCGCCACGGCGAGATCGGCGCCCAGGGTGAGGTCAGGGGCGTTCTCCGCGCCCGGTGTGAAGTCCGCGAAGACCCGGTAGTCACCGGCGGCGGGCAGGGTGACCGGGGTGCTCCAGGTGCCGTCGGCGGCCCGGGTGGGGTGCAGGTGCCGGTAGGTGGCGAGGTCGCGTGAGGCCAGGATCAGATGCAGCTCCTTGTCGTGCTCACGCTGGTACGAGGTGACGGGCCTGCCGGACCGGTCGCGTACGGCGAAGCGCAGTTCGCCCTCCTGCGCCGTCTTCAGGCGCGGGGTCATGAGGTCGAGGGTGTAGCCGGCCTCGGACACCTGGAGTCCTCCGGCCGCTGATCCCGCGTGGTCGCCGCCGTCCCCCGCCCCTTCCTGTTCCGCACCGGCCGTGTGGTGGGCGCGAGGCGCGGGTGCGGTGCCGCCCAAGGGGCCCACCGTGCTACCGAGGCCGTACGCGGCGCCGAAGGACACCGCGAGTGCTGCGGTGAAGGACGTGATCTTCCCGGCGGTGTTCATGGCTGTTCCTCCTGGTCCGGGCGGGGTCCCGGCGGGCCCCGCACTCACGAGAATATACCCCCATAGGGTATCTGTGAGACTTCCCCGGGCGCCCTTGCGAAAAATACGGGAGGGGGGTATATCTGAGATCCAGAAGATACCCTACGGGGGTATAAAAGATCCGAAGGGGATCCCATGTCCTGGTCCACGTCCGGAGGCATCCGCACGAGCGGCACCGGCATTGATACCGGTACGCGCACGGGCACCGGAACCGGCGGCACCGCGACCGTCGGCGAGGGTTCCACCACCGTCACCGTCCACCGGGTGTCCGGCATGACCTGCGGGCACTGCCGGACCGCGGTCACACAGTCCGCCGGAGCGCTGGACGAGGTCGTGTCCGTCGACGTCGCCGGCGGCCCGGTCACCGTCACCACCGCCGGAACCCCGGACGACGCCGCGGTCGCCGTGGCGGTCGACGACGCCGGATACGAGCTGACCGCCCGCGCCTGAGCGGCGCGCACCGCCCCACGGCAGCCGCCTGGGCCCCGATCCACGGCCCAGGCCCCACCCGTCCCGACGAGGAGCAGGAAATGACCACCAGGACTCAGGGCGCCGCCCAGGTCGAGCTAGCCATCGGCGGCATGACCTGCGCCTCGTGCGCGGCCCGCATCGAGAAGAAGCTCAACCGCATGGACGGGGTCGAGGCGACCGTCAACTACGCCACCGAGAAGGCGAAGGTCACCTACGCCGACGACATCGCGGTCGAGGACCTGATCGCCACCGTCGAGGCGACCGGCTACTCCGCCCGGCAGCCCACCCCGCCCCGGCACGACGGCGAGGGCGCGGCAGCCGTACCGAGTGACGGCGAACGGGCCGACGACGAACTGCGTCCGCTGCGCCAGAGGCTCGTCACCGCGGTAGTTCTCGCCGTTCCCGTCATCGCGATGGCGATGGTCCCGGCCCTGCAGATCGAATACTGGCAGTGGCTCTCGCTCACCCTCGCCGCGCCCGTCGTCACGTACGCGGCCTGGCCCTTCCACCGTGCCGCCGTCACCAACGCCCGGCACGGCGCGGCCACCATGGACACCCTGATCTCGGTCGGTACGGGCGCCGCGTTCCTGTGGTCGCTGTGGGCGCTCTTCCTCGGCACGGCCGGCACACCCGGCATGACGCATCCCTTCGAGTTCACCATCGCGCGGGGCGACGGCTCGGGGAACATCTATCTGGAGGCCGCGGCGGGCGTCACGGCCTTCATCCTGGCCGGCCGGTACTTCGAGGTCCGTTCCAAGCGCAAGGCGGGTGCCGCGCTCAGGGCGCTCCTGGAGCTCGGTGCCAAGGAGGTGACCCTCCTGCGCGACGGAGCCGAAGTCACCCTCCCCACCGCTGAGTTGCGGGTGGGCGACCGCTTCCTGGTGAGGCCCGGGGAGAAGATCGCCACGGACGGCACCGTCGTCGAGGGGGCCTCCGCCGTCGACGCGTCGATGCTCACCGGCGAGTCCGTACCCGTCGAGGTGTCCGTCGGCGACTCCGTCACCGGGGCGACCCTGAACGCCGGGGGCCGACTGGTCGTCGAGGCCGCCCGGATCGGCGCCGACACCCAGCTCGCCCGCATGGCCGAGCTCGTCGAGGACGCGCAGAACGGCAAGGCCGCGGCCCAGCGCCTCGCCGACCGGATCTCCGCCGTGTTCGTGCCCGTCGTCATAGGGCTCGCGCTCGCCACACTCGGCTTCTGGCTCGGCGGCGGCGCCGGCCTCACGGCCGCGTTCACCGCCGCCGTCGCCGTACTGATCATCGCCTGCCCCTGCGCACTCGGCCTGGCCACCCCGACCGCCCTCATGGTCGGCACCGGCCGCGGCGCCCAGCTCGGCATCCTGATCAAGGGCCCCGAGGTACTGGAGACGACCCGCAAGGTGGACACCATCGTCCTCGACAAGACCGGCACCGTCACCACCGGACGGATGACCCTGGTCGGCGTGCACACGGCGGGGGACACGGACGAGAAGGAGGTCCTGCGTCTCGCCGGCGCCCTGGAGCACGCCTCCGAGCACCCCATCGCCCGGGCCGTCGCCGCCGGCGCCTCGGAGAAGGCCGGCCCCCTGCCGGCCCCGGAGGACTTCGCCAACATCGCCGGCCTCGGTGTCCAGGGGGTCGTCGACGGCCACGCGGTCCTCGTCGGCCGGGAGAAGCTGCTCACCCAATGGGCCATAGAACTGCCCGGGCCGCTCCGGCGCGCCAAGGACGACGCGGAGAAGGCGGGAAGGACCGCGGTCGTCGTCGCCTGGGACGGCGAGGCGCGTGCGGTCCTGGAGGTGGCCGACGCGGTCAAGGAGACGAGCCCCGAGGCCGTCCGGCGGCTGCGCGCACTGGGTCTCACGCCGATCCTCCTGACCGGCGACAACAGGGCCGTCGCCGAATCCGTCGCCGCCGAGGTCGGGATCGACGAGGTCGTCTCCGAGGTCATGCCGGAGGACAAGGTGGCCGTCGTCAAGAGGCTCCAGGCCGAGGGCCACAGCGTCGCCATGGTCGGCGACGGCGTCAACGACGCGGCCGCGCTCGCCCAGGCCGACCTCGGGCTCGCGATGGGCACCGGCGCCGACGCCGCCATCGAGGCCGGCGACCTGACCCTCGTCCGCGGAGACCTGCGGGCCGCGGCCGACGCGATCCGGCTCTCCCGCAAGACGCTCGGCACGATCCGCTCGAACCTGTTCTGGGCCTTCGCCTACAACGTGGCGGCCCTGCCGCTCGCCGCGGCCGGCCTGCTCAACCCGATGATCGCCGGAGCGGCCATGGCCTTCTCCTCCGTCTTCGTCGTCGGCAACAGCCTGCGCCTGCGCGGCTTCCGCGCCGCCGACTGACACCGGCACGGCGTACGGCGCCGGGGCGGACCGACGGTCCGCCCCGGCCCTGTCCCGTTCGTACGGGTCAGGCGTGGAAGCCGTTGCACACCACGGACGTGTAATCCTCGGGCCCGCCCTCGACGTGGTAGAACACCACCGTCCAGTCGCCCTTGTCGTCGCCCACCGGGATCGCGTCGACGACCCGGTCGCCGCCGAAGTGGGCCCGGAAGTCGTCGGGGTACTTGAGTGTGATGGTGCCGCCGGACGACCACCGGGAGTAGAGGTCGAACGGCTTGCTCGTGAAGCCGATGCCCTTGCTGACCGACCCGGTGGGCCGGCCGGTGGCACGGTCCGTCTCGTGCGGCGGCCGCACCCCCACCGCCAGGTGGTACGGATCCGGCCGTTCACCCTTCCCGGACCCCTTGGGGCGCAGCGTCACCGTGGCGGTGTCCGTTCCGGTGGTGTGCGAGACGCTGGACTCCAGATTCATCGGCACATGGTCCAGCGCGAGGTCCGCCGTGTCGCACGAGCCCGCGAGGAAGGCCGCCTGGCCCGGATCGTCCGACAGGGTCCAGCGGTCCTTGGAGACACGGTCGTTCAGGATGTGGTCCGGGGGCCCGGCCGGAGCGGACGGGGCGGTGCTGCCGGGCGAGGGGGCGGCCGAGGACGTGCCCGACGTGCCCGAACCCCGCGCGCCACCGGCCGACCCGCCGTCCGGGTCGGTCAGCTGCCAGACCAGCGCCGCGGCGGCGAGCACGACCGCGCAGGCCGTGAGCCCGAACCCTCTGCGGCGGGCGGGACGCGGCGAGGCGTTTGGACCGTCGTACGGCGTGGGAGCCTGCGGGGGAACGGCCGCCTCGCCGCGTCCCGCCCGTTCCGCCGTGCCGTCCGCCCGCTCCAGGCCCTCGGTGCTTGCCGCCTCGCGTACGGGGGCGGGGCCGTCACCCCGGACCAGCGCGCGGTAGTGGGGGTCCGTCGCCAGCGCCGAGTCCACCGCGCACCGTGCGATCAACGTCGCCGGATCCGGCCGGTCCGCCGGGGCCTTGGCGACACACTCCCGGATCAGCTCGGCGAGCGCGGGCCGCACCCCCGCCAGGTCGATGTCCTCGTGCACCGCCCGGTAGCTCACCACCGACGGATCACCGAAACCGTACGGGGGCCGGCCGGTGACCGTGTACGCGAGCGTCGCGCCCAGGGCGAAGACGTCCGCCGCCGGACCGGCCTCGTTCCGCAGGATCACCTCGGGCGCCGCGAACCCGGGCGTCCCCGTCGCCATCCCCTCCCCGGTGATGAAGGTCTGGTCGAGCCCCCGGGCGATCCCGAAGTCGATCAGCTGCGGCCCCTGCGGCGAGAGGATCACGTTCTGCGGCTTGAGGTCCCGGTGGATGACCCCGTGGACATGGACCGCCGCCAGCCCCTCGGCGAGCGCGGCGAGCAGCCGCAGGGCGCTGTCCGGCGGGAACGGCCCGCCCGCCTCCACCGCCCCGCGCAGTGTCGGCCCCGCCACGTACTCGGTGGCCAGCCAGTAGGGGGACGCGTCGAGGGACGCCTCGATCAGCTGGGCGGTGTACGCGCTGCGTACCGTCTCCACGGTCGCGGCCTCACGCCTGAACCGGGTCAGCGCCTCGGGATGGTCACTGATCTCGTCGCGGATCACCTTCACGGCCACCAGCCGCCCGCCCGGCGACCGGCCGAGGTACACCTGTCCCATTCCGCCGGCGCCGAGACGGGCGAGTAGCCGGTACGCGCCCATGCGCGAGGGATCCTGGGGCCGCAGATCATCCACCGGCACGACTGTGCCATATCCGAGCACCCGTCGGACCCGGCGTCCCGGAATCGGCAGGCACCCCGCGCGGACCGCTCCGACCGGCCGGGCACATCCCCGGATGCCTGGAGCGGGAGCGGGTACGCGCCGTCCGGGCCCGCTTCGCGAGTTCCCCGCAGTCCGGCGACCGTACCGCGCCCGCGCTCCCGCCCCGGGATGCGAAGGGCGGCGAACGAACCGAGGATGCCTAGGGGGACCGGCGGCGGGGCCCGGACCGTACGCACCGGCAAGCGACACCCGAGGGAGACACACCATGGCGCCCGAGCGATCCTCCTCCGTCAGCACCCCACCGCGCGACCCCGCCCTCGCCCTGCCGGTGGCGGACCGGGCCGGCTGGAGCGCACTGGACGTGCGGGCGGTCGACACCGTACGCGTACTGGCCGCCGACGCCGTGCAGAGGACCGGCAACGGACATCCCGGTACGGCGATGAGCCTCGCCCCGCTCGCCTATCTGCTGTTCCAACAGGTCATGCGGCACGATCCGGGCGACGACCAGTGGCTCGGCAGGGACCGCTTCGTACTCTCCTGCGGCCACACCAGCCTCACGCTCTACATCCAGCTCTACCTCGCGGGCTACGGCCTGGAGAAGGAGGACCTCCAGGCGCTGCGGACCTGGGGCTCGGCGACCCCCGGGCATCCGGAGTACCGGCACACCCGCGGTGTCGAGATCACCACCGGACCGCTGGGGCAGGGCCTGGGCGCCGCGGTCGGAATGGCCATGGCCGCCCGTCGGGAGCGGGGACTCCTGGACCCCGACGCCGCCCCGGGCGCCAGCCCCTTCGACCACCACGTGTACGTGATGGCCTCCGACGGCGACATGATGGAAGGCGTCGCGTCCGAGGCCTCTTCGCTCGCCGGCCACCAGCAGCTGGGCAACCTCGTCGTGTTCTACGACTCCAACCACATCTCCATCGAGGACGACACCGACATCTCCTTCAGCGAGGACGTCCCGGCCCGCTACGCCGCGTACGGCTGGCACACGCAGACCGTGGACTGGACCCGCACGGGCGACTACGTCGAGGACGTCGACGCCCTGCTCACCGCGATCGAGGCCGCGAAGGCGGACCGGGAACGGCCGTCCCTGATCATGCTGCGCACGATCATCGGGTGGCCCGCCCCGACGAAGCGGAACACCGGCAAGGCGCACGGAGCGGCCCTGGGGGACGACGAGGTCGCCGGCACCAAACGCCTCCTCGGCTTCGACCCGGAGTCGTTCTTCCCCGTCGAGGACGAGGTCCTCGCCCACACCCGGGCGGTCGGCGCGCGGGGCAGGGAAGCCAAGGAACGCTGGCAGCAGGCCTACGGGACATGGCGGACCGCGAACCCCGGGCGCGCGGCACTGCTGGACCGGCTGCGCAAGCAGGAACTGCCCGACCGGTGGACCGACGCCCTGCCGGTGTTCCCGGCCGACCCGAAGGGCATGGCCACCCGCAAGGCTTCCGGTGAGGTGCTCACCGCCCTCGCGCCCGTGCTGCCCGAACTGTGGGGCGGCTCGGCGGACCTCGCGGGCAGCAACAACACCACCATGGACGGCGAGCCCTCCTTCGTCCCGTCCGACCGGCAGACCTCGGAGTTCGCCGGCGGCCCCTACGGGCGCACCCTGCACTTCGGCATCCGCGAACACGCCATGGGCGCCGTACTCAACGGCATCGGCCTGCAGAGCCTCACCCGCCCCTACGGTGGCACGTTCCTCACGTTCAGCGACTACATGCGGCCCGCCGTCCGCCTCGCCGCGCTGATGAAACTGCCCGTCACCTACGTCTGGACCCACGACTCGATCGGGCTCGGCGAGGACGGCCCCACCCACCAGCCCGTCGAACACCTCGCCGCCCTGCGCGCGATCCCCGGCCTCGACGTCGTACGCCCCGGCGACGCCAACGAGACCACGGTCTGCTGGCGGACGGTCCTGGAACACCCCGACCGCCCCGCCGGACTGGTGCTGACCCGGCAGAACCTTCCGGTGCTCGACCGCACCGACGGCGTCCACGCCCCGGCCGAGGGGGCGGCCCGCGGCGCCTACGTCCTCGTGGACGCCGCGAGCACCCCCGACGTGATCCTGGTGGCGACGGGGTCGGAGGTGCAGATCGCCCTCGACGCCCGCAGGTTGCTGGCCGACGAGGGACTGGCCGTACGCGTGGTCTCGATGCCCTGCCGCGAATGGTTCGCCGAGCAACCGCTGTCCTACCAGGACGAGGTGCTGCCACCGGACGTGCGTGCCCGCGTCGGTGTCGAGGCCGCCGTCGGCCAGGGCTGGCGCGAGGTCGTCGGCGACGCGGGGCGGATCGTCGGCCTGGAGCACTACGGGGCGTCCGCCGACTACCAGACCCTCTACGAGCAGTTCGGCATCACCGCCGAAGCCGTCGCCGCCGCCGCGCGCGGCAGCATCCGCGACGCGGTGGAGCCCCCGAGGCCGGGCGGGCGACGGCCGTAGGCGTCCGTCAGCTCGTCTGACGCCGCACCAGTTCATGGAGCTGCCCGCCCGTGTCCGCGAGGAGCTCGGCGGGCGGCTCCTCCTGGACGACACGGCCCTGCCCTTCGTGACCGCCCGTCACGCGGCCTCCGGAAACGCGGCGGAGCTGTGCCGCTGTACGTGGACCCCGCGAACGACGCGGACGGCCGCCGGTCCGCGGTGCGCGGACGGTGCGTGCGGGTGAGGCCGCCGGATTCATCCGATGAACAGGCTGCACCACTCTTCACCCGGGCGACGCGCGGCGCTACCATCGGGGTGCCTTATGGGAGCGCTCCCATCTCTGTGTCAGCCCCGTACCGCCGCGCTGCGGCGGTCCAGCTCGGAGAGGACGCTTCCGTGCGCCTGAGCACCAGACCCTTCGCCGCCCTACTGGCGGCACTCGCCCTGACCGCCGGACTGTCGATCACCGGCAGCCCGGCCGCAGCACGCGCCGACGAGACGCCCTCCGCGGCCGAAGCATCCGATGTGTCGATCGCCGCGGACACCTATACCTGGAAGAACGCGCGGATCGACGGCGGCGGTTTCGTACCGGGCATCGTCTTCAACCGGTCCGAGAAGAACCTCGCCTACGCACGGACCGACATCGGCGGTGCCTACCGCTGGGACCAGACGGGCAAGCGGTGGACCCCGCTGCTGGACTGGATCGACTGGGACAGGTGGGGCTGGTCCGGTGTGGTGAGCCTCGCCTCCGACACGGCCGAGCCCGACAACGTGTACGCCGCCGTCGGCACGTACACCAACAGCTGGGACCCGACGAACGGAGCGGTCCTGCGCTCCTCGGACCGGGGCGCCTCCTGGAAGGCCGCCCCCCTCCCCTTCAAGCTCGGCGGCAACATGCCGGGGCGCGGGATGGGGGAGCGGCTCGCCGTCGACCCGAACAAGAACTCCGTCCTCTACCTGGGCGCGCCCAGCGGCGAGGGACTGTGGAGGTCCACCGACTCAGGGGTCACCTGGTCGGAGGTGACCGCCTTCCCGAACCCCGGCAACTACGCGCAGGACCCGTCCGACACCAGCGGATACGCCAGCGACAACCAGGGCATCGTGTGGGTGACGTTCGACGAGCGCTCCGGCAGCGCGGGCAGCGTCACGCAGGACATCTACGTCGGGGTCGCCGACAAGGAGAACACCGTCTACCGCTCCACGGACGGCGGCGGCACCTGGTCCCGGATCGCCGGCCAGCCGACCGGATACCTCGCGCACAAAGGCGTACTCGACTCCTCGACCGGTCACCTCTATCTGACGCTGAGTGACACGGGCGGCCCGTACGACGGCGGCAAGGGGCGCATCTGGCGGTACGCCACCGGGACCGGTGAGTGGACGGACGTCAGCCCGGTCGCGGAGGCGGACACCTATCACGGGTTCAGCGGACTCTCCGTGGACCGGCAGAAGTCCGGCACCCTCATGGCCACCGCGTACAGCTCCTGGTGGCCCGACACGCAGATCTTCCGCTCCACGGACAGCGGCGCGACCTGGACGAAGGCCTGGGACTACACCAGTTACCCCAACCGTGCGAACCGGTACACGCAGGACGTCTCCTCCGTCCCCTGGCTCTCCTGGGGCGCCAACCCGTCCCCGCCCGAGACCACGCCCAAACTGGGCTGGATGACGGAGGCGCTGGAGATCGACCCCTTCGACTCGAACCGGATGATGTACGGGACGGGCGCCACGGTCTACGGCACCGAGAACCTCACGGCCTGGGACTCCGGCGGCCAGTTCAGGATCACCCCGATGGTGAAGGGGCTGGAGGAGACGGCCGTCAACGACCTGGCGAGCCCGCCGTCCGGCGCCCCGCTGCTGAGCGCGCTCGGTGACATCGGAGGCTTCCGGCACACCGACCTCGACGCGGTGCCCGCGATGATGTTCACCTCGCCGAACCTCGACTCGACCACCAGCCTGGACTTCGCGGAGTCGTCCCCCGGCACGGTCGTGCGGGTCGGTAACGCCGACGCCGCCCCGCACATCGGATTCTCGACCGACAACGGGGCCAACTGGTTCCAGGCCTCCGAGCCCTCCGGCGTCACCGGCGGGGGCACGGTCGCCGCGGCTGCGGACGGCAGCGGATTCGTCTGGAGCCCGGACGGCGCGGCCGTCCACCGCACGACCGGCTACGGCAACTCCTGGACCGCGTCCACCGGCATCCCGGCCGGGGCCACGGTCGAGTCCGACAGGAAGAACCCGAAGAAGTTCTACGGCTTCAAGGCCGGCACCTTCTACGTGTCGACCGACGGGGGCGCCACCTTCACCGCCAGGGCGAACAACCTCCCCGCCGAGGGCAACGTCCGCTTCAAGGCCCTGCCCGGGACCGAGGGCGACATCTGGCTCGCGGGCGGCACCGCGTCCGGGACGTACGGACTGTGGCGCTCCACCGACTCCGGTACGAGCTTCACCAGGTTCTCCGGCGTGGAACAGGCGGACAGCGTGGGCTTCGGCAAGGCCGCCGCGGGCGCCTCCTACCGGACCGTCTTCGTCAGCGCGAAGATCGGCGGGGTGCGCGGCATCTTCCGGTCCACGGACGCCGGTGCGAGCTGGACCCGGATCAACGACGACGCGCACCAGTGGGGCTGGACGGGTGCCGCGATCACCGGCGACCCGCGGGTCTACGGGCGGGTGTACGTCTCCACCAACGGTCGCGGGATCCAGGTGGGCGAGTCCTCGGACACCGGAGGGGGAGGCACGGACCCGGAGGAGCCCCCGGCCGATGCCGACTGCTCGGTGACCTACAAGGTGACCAACCAGTGGTCCGGCGGCTTCCAGGCCGATGTGACGGTCACCAACACCGGGGCCACGGCCTACGACGGCTGGCAGCTCGGCTGGTCGTTCCCCGACGGGCAGAAGGTCACGCAGATGTGGAACGCCACCTCGCGGCAGGACGGGGCGAAGGTGACGGCCACGAACGCGGGCTGGAACGGCAAGGTGGCGGCCGGCTCCACGGCGGGCTTCGGCTTCTCGGGCAGCTGGACGGGCGCCAACACCGAACCGGCGGCGTTCACGCTGGGCGGTGAGGCCTGCACCGTCGGCTGACGCACGCGGACCGGCGCGGGAGGCGGCCCCTCCCGTGCCGGAGCCGCGGGGTTCGCCCGAAATGGACACGACGCCCCCTGCGCGCTGCATCGGAGTGGACGCACTTCGCCTGGGAGGCACCCGTGGTCGACGTCGACGTGCTGGTCGCGGGAGCGGGTCCGGTCGGTCTGACCGCCGCGTCCGAGCTGAGCCGCCGGGGCCTCGCGCGCCGTGTCGTCGCGGTGCTCGACCGGCTGTCGCCCCGGCCCACGACCGCCACCTCACTGCGCTGGTCCTCGTCTTCCGCATCAGTCACCGCCTGGTGGACCGTTACGGGCACGGGCGGGTGTTCGTCGCGGGGGACGCCGCGCACATCCATCCGCCCACGGGCGCCCAAGGCATGAACACCGGCGTCCAGGACGCCTGCAACCTGGCGTGGAAGCCGGCCGCCGCCGTGTGCGGCCGGGCCGGCGAGGGGCTGCTGGCGAGCTACCACGCCGAGCGTCACCCCGTCGGCGAGGAAGTCGTCCGGCGGACGGTCCGTCACGCACGGAGCGGCATCGGATCCGATGCCGACGACCCGGAGACGATGATGCGCCGGGAGGCCCAGCTCCTGGTCGGCTACCGGGGCAGCCCCGTCGTCGGGCCGGACGGATACCTCGGACTGCGGTCCACCCCGGCGACCGGTCCCGAGCTGTGTACCCATCTGCACATGCTCTTCGGACGTGACGCGGGGCCCGGCAGTGACCGACTGCCGGGCCCCGCGCCGTACGGTGAGTGAGATTCAGCTCACCTCACCCCGTCTCAGGGAAAGGACACCACCTGGGACGGGATGGTCGACGTACCGGAGGTGGGGGCTCCGGTGTTGTTGATGACGTGCTCGTACTGCCCCTGGCCGCCGAGTGACACGACGAGCAGGTCGTGGAACTTGACGCCGGGCTTCACCGGGGCCTGGAATCCGTGCTGCTGACGGATCGTCGGATCCACGTTGAAGTAGCAGTAGCTGCCCATGCCCCAGCCCTCGTGGGTCGTCACCGAGTCACCGACCTTGTAGGCGGCGTAACCCTTGATGTCGCCGTTCTGGATGGCGGCCTGGTTGGGGGCGTCGTAGGCCTTCTCGTTCTGGAAGAAGATCGTCCTGCCGTTCTCGCCGTACCACTGGACGTCGTACTTGTTGAAGTGCTCGACGAACAGGCCGGTGGCCAGGACGTCGTCACCATTCACCCGGAGACCGTAGTCGGACCGGTTGGTCTCCCAGCCGACTCCTTCGCCGTGGTCGGCACGCCAGAGCCAGGTGTGGTCGATGATCGTGTCGTCGCTGTTGATCACCATGCCGGTGGTCGCCTTGCCGGCACCCGCTCCGCCGACCCGGACGAACACGTCCTGGAGCGAGGTCGGGTTCGCCGAGTGGTCGGCCGACGCGCCCTCGGGGCCCACCTGGACGAGCACCGAGGAGTTCTGCGTACCGGCGTCGACGAGGAGACCGGCCAGCTTGACGCCGTCGACGTCGCCGACCTTGATCGCGGTCACGCCGTTGTCCGGGATGATCGTGGCCAGGCCCAGACCGAGTGCGACCGTGTTGGCGCGGTTGATCTCGATGGCCTCGTTCACGTGGTAAACGCCCGGGGTGAACAGCAGGTGCAGCCCCTGGCGTACCGCCGCGTTGATGGTCTGCGCCGTGGCACCGGACTTGACCACGTAGAACTGGCTCAGCGGGATGGACTCGCCCTGGGGGGTGCCGTTCCAGGAGACGCCGCGGGCGTTGGTGCGCTTGGCGGGGACGAAGACCTTGTAGTCGTTGCCGTCGAGGTAGAGGAAGGGCTTCTCGCGGGAGACCGGGGTGGTTGCCAGGGTGGTGTAGGGGGGCTCGGGGAAGCTTTGCGCGGGGGCGCCTTCGACGCCGGAGAAGGTCATGTTCCAGACGCCGTTGCCCCAGCTGCCGATGGTGCTGTCGCGGGTGTACCACTGCTGCTGGGAGTAGGGGGCGACCTGACCGTCGATCTTGCTGTCGGCGATGTAACCGCCACTGGCCCAGCCGTAGCCGTCGGGGGCGAGGTTGAGTCCGCCCTTGACGTGCATGCGGCGGAAGGGGGCGGCCTGGGAGACGGCCCAGCGGTTGGTGCCGCTGACGGGGTTGAGGGCGAGGTTCTCGGCGGAGCGCCAGAAGTTCTGCGTGGCGTTGCCGTTGAACCAGCCGGCGTCGACGGTCACGTCGCCGTTGAAGGTGGTGTCGTCGGGCTTGAGGCCGAGTCCGGCGATCGAGGTGTAGAAGCCGATCTGGGCATTGATGTTGTTGTAGGTGCCCGGCTTGAACATGAGGGCGTAGCGATCGGTCCCGAACTGGGCCGACTCCTGCTTCCTGAAGATCTCGTCGACCTTGCCCTGGATGTTGGGCGTCGACGGGTCGAAGACCAGGACGTTGGGACCGAGGTCACCACCACCGGGGATCTGCGGGTCGCCCCCGCCCGTCGTGCCGAACACCTGGAACTCCCAGAGGGAATAGCCGTATCCGGTGGCCCGGGCGGTGCCGGTCAGCCGGACGTAGCGTGCGGTGCCGGAGACGTTGAGCGTCTCCGTGCCGCCGGGGCCCGTGGTGGTCGAGTAGGCGGTGCTCCAGGTGCTGTTGTCGGAGGAGAACTCGATCCGGTAGGCGGTCCCGTAGGCCGCCTCCCACCGCAGGACGATCTGGCTCACCGAGGCGGCGGCCCCGAGGTCGACCTTGATCCACTGAGGATCGGCGAAGGCGCTCGCCCACCGGGTGCCGTTGTTTCCGTCGACGGCCGAGCCTGCGGGGGTGCCGCCGTTCTCCTGACTGGAGGCGGTGACCGTCTTGCCTTGGGACAACAGCGACGGTGCCGCGCTCGCGGACGTCGTGGGGACGAACGCGAGGAGCGAGAGGACGAGTCCGGCGACGACGGCCAGTACACCGCCGCGTCTTCCGCGCGGTGAGGGGACGGGGCGGTGGAACAAAGGGGGTGCGTACATGGGGGTCTCCTGGGCCGTGAGGCGGGTACACGACGCGCACAGCCGGAGAGAGCGCTCTCTGGCTGCGGCAGATACTCCACCCTTGTTACGAACGCGTCAAGAGATGTGCAACAGCAGATGCCTCAGGTCCTGTTGACGACAAGAACTGATGGAATCTCCGCTGCGATCAGCCCTTTAGGTTCGACCTCCTCGATGCCGGGACGTGAGATCTGGCGCGCCGTCTTTTCAGGAAGTGACGGAGCGGCCGGGGCGGTCCGGGTGCCGCTCCTGGTCACGGCAGGCCGTGAGCTCACCCCAGGTCGGCCACGGCCCGCAGTGAGCTACCCCAGGTCGGACATGTCGAGTACGAAGCGGTAGCGGACGTCGTTGTTCCCGAGGCGGTCGAGGGCTTCGTTCACCCGTGCCGAGGGGAGCAGCTCGATGTCCGCGGTGATGCCGTGCGCGGCGCAGAAATCCAGCATGGCGGCGGTCGCGGGCCTGCCGCCGCTGCCCGCCGAGCTGAGCTTCTTGCGCCCCCCGAGCAGGTCCATGGTCTCCACGGTGACGGGCCCGAGATACCCGAGCTGGCTGAGCGTGCCGTCCATGGCGACCAGGCGGAGGTACGGGCCGAGGTCGTGCGGGGCGGAAACGGTGTCGATGACGACGTCGAAGCTGTCACGGGCCTCCTTCATCTGCTCCGGGTCCGTGGAGACGATGAGGGCGTGGGCGCCGAGACGGCGGGCGTCGTCGGCCTTGTCCGGGGAGCGGCTGATGACAGAGGTGTCGGCGCCGAGCGCCACCGCGATCTTGACCGCGAGATGGCCCAGGCCGCCCAGCCCCACCACGGCGACACGGCTGCCCGGCCCGACGCCGAGGGCGCGCAGGGGTTCCCAGACGGTGATCCCGGCGCAGAGCAGTGGAGCCGCGGCGGCCGGATCCAGTCCGATGGGAAGGGCGTACGCGAACCGGTCGCGGACGACGTATTCGCGGGAGAAGCCACCCAGGGTGGTCGATCCGTCGTGCCGGTCGACGCCCCCGTAGGTGAGGGTCGGGAAGACGTGGCAGAAGTTCTCCTGGCCGGCCTCGCACATCGGGCACTCGCCGCACGAATCGACGATGTTGCCGACCGCGACGGGATCGCCGGGGGAGAAGCGGGTGACCGCCGGCCCGGTCTCGGTGACCACGCCTGTGAACTCGTGCCCCGGCACCAGTGGCGGGCCCGCCTCGACGTCATGGGTGTGGACGGCGTGCAGATCGGTGTGGCACACGCCGCAGTAGTCGACCCGGACCGCGAGGTCGTCGGGGCGCAGGTCTCGCCGCGTCAGCGACGCCCGCCGCAAGGGTGCCGTCGCCCCGTCCGCCTGCCAGCCGGTTGTTGTCCGCACAGTGCAACTCCTTAAACAGACTGTTCTGTCTATTTCAAGGTAGGGGCATCGGGGCCGCCAGGCAAACCAACTGTTCTGTTTGGTAGCGTGAACGCATGGCAGACCAGCCCCTGACCCCGCGCGGAGCGGCGACGTACCGGCGCATCCTCGACGTGGCGACCCAGGAATTCGCCGAGCACGGGATCGCCGGTGCGCGCATCGAGCGGATCGTGGCCGCCGCGCGCAGCAACAAGGCGCAGCTCTACGCCTACTTCGGCAACAAGGACGGCCTCTTCGACGCCATCTTCTTCGGCTCCCTCGAACGGATCATGAACGTCGCCCCGATCGACGCCGCCGACCTCGCGGACTGGGCCGTACGCCTCTACGACGAGTACCTCCGCCGCCCCGACCTCATCCGGCTGGCCACCTGGGCCCGCCTGGAGCGACGGCCGAGCGGGCACCTGGTGGAAGACCCCGACCGCCTCGACGACCTCAAGCTGCGCGCCATCGCCGAAGCCCAGTCGGCCGGTCTGGTGCGTCAGGGGGACCCGTTCGACGTGATGGCCATGGTCATCGCCATGTCCATGGCCTGGTCGCCGGTCAGCAACGTCTACGCGGCGACCGCCGACGAGCCCCCCGAAGTGCACGAACAGCGCCGCGCCCTGCTCCGCGAGAGTGTCCGCCGTGCGGTGGTGGCGGACTGACGGAGCGGGGGCGGTGCCGTTGCGCGCCGCGACATCCGGCCGGGCGTGGTGCGCGCGGAGGTTCCGGGCCGGGCCTGGTGCGGGAAGGGGTTGCGCCGGGCCGGGCGTGTTGCCGGAAGGTTTCGGTCCCGGGCGTTATGCGCGGAGGGGTGTTCCGGGCCGGGCGTGGTGCGTGGAGGGGGTGCGCCCGGCCGAACGTGTTCCGTGCCGCGGACCACGAGTGGCGCGACCGGTCATCTCAGTTGGCCGCGCGGACGAACCTCGCAGGCCACGAACAGCCCTCGTGACGCATGCTCACCACGACACGCCGAGGCGGGGTGTCGGCTGCCGGGTGAGACGCCCGGGCCCGGGAGCGGGAAGCCCCGCGAGGAAGGACCCTCCCGTGATCATGGCCGCGCAAACCTCCTCTCGGCGTGGCGTGCCCTCCAACGGGTGACATCCGGCCCGCAGTCACACGATGGGCCCATGGCATCGCTCGAATGCGGTGCTCTCCGGTGGTGGGAAGCGGAATTCCGGCTGACGGTGGATCACGTCGCACCTGTGATCCGATGAGCCGACAACCAGCCGGCCGTCGCAGGGGTGGCGAAAGGACTGTGTATCCATGCGCTCTGCCCGCACCCTGTTCGCATCGGCCGCCGTCACGGCGGTCCTCGCGGTCTCCGTCCCCGCCGCATACGCCGTGACCTCGGCAGACGGCTGGGACAAGGACAGCGGATCCTCCTCCAGCAGCAGCAACAACGACGACCGTGAGAAGCCGGACTCCTGGAAGCACGACAAGCCCGAGGGCGGTGTGCACACCGGTGGTGGTGCGCTGGCCGGCATCACGGCGGACGACTGGCAGAAGGACAAGGAGTCCGAGTCCGCGACGGGCGACAACGCGGACCGTGAGAAGTCCGAGTCGTGGAAGCACGAGAAGCCCGAGGGCGGTGTGCACACCGGTGGTGGTGCGCTGGCCGGCATCACGGCGGATGACT
>NZ_JBHXRD010000020.1:26548-153141 GCF_042717325.1 Streptomyces sp. NPDC058637
AGCACGAGAAGCCCGAGGGCGGTGTGCACACCGGTGGTGGTGCGCTGGCCGGCATCACGGCGGACGACTGGCAGAAGGACAAGGAGTCCGAGTCCGGCCACACGACGGGCGAGAGCGAGAAGTCGGGTTCCTGGGAGCACAAGAAGCCTGAGGGCGGAGTGCACACCGGTGGTGGCGCGATGGCCCTGTCCGGCAGCGGTCTGGCCGCCGGCTCGGTGCTGATGCTCGGCGGCCTCGGTGCCGCCGCGTACAAGATGCGCCGCCGCAACGCCTCGGGTGCCGCGGCCGTCTGACAGGGCCCACACCACTGAACGAAATCTGTCGTGGCCGCCGCCCTCCCCGGGCGGTGGCCGCGCCGATTTTTTTCCCGGTCCTCGCACCTCAGCCTCTTCCCTCACGCGAAAGGAAGCACGCGCATGGCCGCCCAGCAGCCGTCCGACTCAGACCCCGCCTCCCCTGCCCTCGGCCGCTCCCTGCTGTGGCCCGCCGCCGCGGTGGGACTCGGCTTCCTCCTCGTCTACAACTCGATCGACGCCTCCGCGGGGGTCCCGCCGCCCGTCGCCGCCGTGGCTTCCGCCCCCGCCCCCGCCGTCACCGCTCCGGCGCTGCCCTCACCGTCGCCCACGCCCGAGCCGTCGGCTTCCGCGCCCGCCGTCGGCCACGGACTGCCCCGGTCCGAACCCGAGCGGATCAGGATCAAGAAGATCGCGGTCGACGCCCCCTTCACACCGCTTGCCATCGGCCCGTCGGGCCGGCTGGACGCGCCGCCCGCGAACGACATGAATCTGGCCGGCTGGTTCAAGGACGGGGCCACCCCCGGCGAGCGCGGCACCTCCGTCGTCGCCGGTCACGTCGACACCAAGACGGGCCCGGCCGTGTTCCTGCTGCTGAGCACGCTCAAGGCGGGCAACAAGGTGAGCATTACGCGGGAGGACGGCATCGACACCGTCTTCCAGGTGGATTCGGTCGAGACCTTCAGCAAGGCGGACTTCCCGAACGACCGGGTGTACGCCGACAACGGCACGGCCCAGCTGCGGCTGATCACCTGCGGCGGCGAGTTCGACAAGAAGGAGAAGGACTACAAGGACAACGTGGTGGTGTTCGCCCACCTGGTGGGCGCCAGGAACTCGTGACGGGCGCCAGTGGGCTTGACCTTGACGCGAAGGTGAGGGTTGAGCGTCTGCGTGCCGCCGACCGGCCGGCCGGCGGCACGGTACGCAGACGGGGAGCCCCGCATGACCGTTCGCCCGACCCTGCCGCGGCCGGGGCCCGGCGAGGTGCTGGTGCGCAACACGCACTTCCGGGCTTTCCCCGCCTTGCGTACGGTCATCGGCGGGGGAGCGGAGGGTGCGCCCTTCCCCGGTGTGAGCCCCGGTGGCCCCCTGTTCGGTGCGGCCGTCGCTGAGGTCGTGGCCGCTCCGGGCCCCGGCGGACCACCGGTCGGCGCACAGGTGTCGCACCACCTCGGCCGGCGTGAGTACGCGTTGGTCCCCGCCGCCGGATGCACCTCGTTCGACGGGGAACTGCCCGACCCCGTCGCCTACCTGTCCCAGGGCGCCCTGGCGCCTGGACCTCCCGGAGTGCTCGGGGTTCGGCGAAGGAAGCGTGGAGGGCGACGGCGTCGCGGCACGGCGGCTGGCCGTGCTCGACGCGGAGACCGAGCGGCTGACCCGGCTGCGTGAGCGGCTCGCGGCCGGAGTCGCCGGACGCACGCGGGTCTCTGAAGCCGGGAGACCGGCGGTCTCCCGAAGCCGGGCGACCGCCGGTCTCCCGGGACCGGGGCAGGGCAGGGGCCGTCGCCGCGTACGGTTCAGCCGGTGCGCAGGCCATGTCCCTCCGCCGTGGCGACCTGGTGCAGGGTCCGGCCGGTGCGGGCCGAGCGCGCGTGGTAGGGATCCGGGCTTCCCGGCCTGTCGTGGACGGCCTGCCGGTCGTTGGCCTTGATCAGCAGCCACGCCTCGGGCGCCCGCGAGTCGCCCCCGTCGCCCACCTGGAAGCGGGTGAGGGTGAATTCGCCGTGCAGCTTCGCCCCGTCGAGCCAGAAGGTCGCGTGCCCGCGCTCCAGGGACGCGGCGAAGGGGACGGGCGCGCCCCCGGGGTCGTGGCTGAGCGGCCGGTAGGTCCCCTGGTCCCAGACGATGACGGTGCCGCTGCCCTGTTCGTCCCGCGGGATGACGCCTTCGAACTCGCGGTACTCCAGCGGATGGTCCTCGGTCGGCACGGCCAGCCGCTTGTCACGCGGATTGTCCGAGGGGCCGCGAGGCACGGCCCAGGACCTGAGTACGCCGTCGACCTCCAGCCGGAAGTCGAAGTGCATCCGCCGGGCGTCATGGATCTGCACCACGAAACGCCGTCCGCCGTCGCTGTTCACGGCTGACTCCTTCCGCCGGGATGCGGCCGGACCCTGTCCACCCATCGGCCGTCCCGGTGGGACCCGCACGGTCCGAACCCGTACCTCCACTGTGCCGCCGCCGGCCGTGCCGCGCACGACGGCGGCCTCGCGACCCCCACCGCGTGGCCGCCGTCGTGCGCGGCACGGACCCTGTGCCGGTGGAGTACCGCGTCGGCCTCGGCGCCCGACCGGCGCGACCACGTGCCGCACGACCGGCGGACGGGCACTCCCGCTGTCCGTGCCGGTCCCGCGTACCGACGTAGCATGATCCGTATGGAGCAGCGGACACTAGGCAGGACCGGCCGTGACGTATCGGTCGTGGGACAGGGCACTTGGCAGCTGGGCGGGGACTGGGGCGAGGTGCGGGAGGCCGACGCCTTCGGCGTCCTGGACGCCGCAGTGGAATCGGGAGTCACCTTCTTCGACACCGCGGACGTCTACGGGGACGGCCGCAGCGAACAGCTCATCGGCCGTTATCTCAAGGACCGGCCGGACGCGGACATCCTCGTCGCCACCAAGATGGGCAGGCGCGCCGACCAAGTCCCCGAGAACTACGTCCTGGACAACTTCCGCGCGTGGAACGACCGCTCGCGCGCCAACCTCGGCGTCGACACGCTCGACCTCGTCCAGTTGCACTGCCCGCCGACGAGCGTCTACTCCTCGGACGCGGTCTACGACGCCCTGGACACGCTTGTCGCCGAACAGCGGATCGCCGCCTACGCGGTGAGCGTCGAGACGTGTGCGGAGGCGCTCACGGCCATCGCCAGGCCCGGTGTCGCCAGTGTCCAGATCATCCTCAACCCGTTCCGGCTGAAGCCGCTGGACGAGGTCCTCCCGGCGGCCGAGGCGGCAGGGGTGGGCATCATCGCGCGGGTTCCGCTCGCCTCCGGGCTGCTGTCCGGGAAGTACACCGCGGACACCGTCTTCGCCCCCGAGGACCACCGCACGTACAACCGCCACGGCGAGGCGTTCGACCAGGGCGAGACCTTCTCCGGCGTCGACTACGCGACCGGCGTGGCCGCCGCCGCGGAGTTCGCAGGCTTCGTCCCCGAGGGCGCCACCCCGGCACAGACCGCGCTGCGCTGGATCATCCAGCAGCCGGGTGTCACGAGCGTCATCCCCGGCGCGCGGTCCGTGGAACAGGCCCGGGCCAACGCGGCGGCCGCCGCACTCCCGGCGCTGCCGCACAAGACGCTGGACGCGGTGCACGACCTGTACGACCGCCGCATCCGCGCGGAGGTCCACACACGCTGGTGACCGGCGGGACTCAGTCGTCCTCGTCGTCGCTGTCGCCGTCCTGCGGGGGAGCGTCCCCGGCAGGGTCGGCGGGACCCTCGGACCCGGGCGATTCGACCACGGCCGTCGGGGTGGTGTCCGGGTCCGGGGTGTCCGCCGCACCGGAGTCCGGCGCGAACAGGACCGTACCCAGATACACCGCCGCCACGAACGCGACCGCACCGGCGACGGCGCTCGCCACCCGGGGCCGACGGCGGATCGCCTCACTCGTCCTCATCCGGCGGGTGGCCGCCGACCGCGCGGCCCGGGGCGCCGGAGCGGCCCGTCTGCGCCCGGTGGCCTGCGGGAGCCGGTACGTCGAAACGCCCCCGGCGGTCGGTGCCCCGGCGGCGGACGGTGGGCGCGCGGCCGGAACGGCGGTCACCGGGCCGGCGGGAACGTGGCGCGGCAGCGGTTCCGCACGCCCGCGCCAGGCATCGGTGCGGAACCAGTCGGAGACCTGCTGCGCGCTCGGCCGGTCCTCCGGCTTCTTCGCGAGCAGACCCATCAGATACGAATCGAAGGCGGGGGAGACTTCGACCCCCCGCTGTCTCACCGGCACCGGGGGAGTGTCCACGTGCTGGTAGAGCGTGGCGGTCGCCGTGTCCGAGCGGAACGGCGGCTGGCCGACCAGGAGCTGGTAGACGACGCAGCCGAGGGAGTACATGTCCGACGCGGAGTCGGCCGTGCGGCCCAACGCCCGCTCCGGAGCCAGATACAGGCTCGTGCCGACGATGTGTCCCGCCGTGGTCAGCGCCGTCGAGGGGTCGTCGACGAACTGGGCGATGCCGAAGTCCCCGATCTTCACGGACCCTTCGGCATCCAGCATCAGGTTTCCGGGCTTGATGTCACGGTGCACGATGCCCTGCCGGTGTGCCGCCGCCAGACCGGCGGCCGCCTGGCCGGCGATCAGGGCCACCTGCTCGGGATGCACCTTCTCCTGAGCCGCCAGCAGATCCCCGAGGCTCTGGCCCTCCACCAGCTCCATCACCAGGAAGAAGCGGTCCTCCCACGAGCCGAAGTCGAACACGGCCACCAGATGAGGGTGACTCAAACGCGCCGCGGTCTGCGCCTCCAGGCGGAACCTCGCAGTCGACGAGGCGTCGGCCTGGTCCCCCAGCAGCAGCTTCACCGCCACTGCCCGGCCCAGCACTTCGTCCGTGGCGCGCCACACCTCACCCATGCCGCCACGGCCGATGGGGGATATCAACCGGTACCGTCCAGCTACCAGCACCTGTGCACACCAATCTCGAACTGTGGCCCGCTCCGACTGCCGCGGCGGTGACCTCATCCGGCTGATCGGCTCGGTACGGTGCGTAGGCGCGCGGCATGATCAGGATATCCGTCCGCCGGACCTCCGCGAGCCCGGCCGGCCGCCGTCCCGCTGAATCAGGCCAATCCGACTGCCCGGTCGGCCCGCACTCAACCCTCGGCGAGCCACTCCAGCACGGCAGCGGCCTCGAACTCGGCCTGTCCGCCGGGGAAGAGCAGCTCCGCCTGCCCGAACACCGCCTCGTGCGCGCGCTTTTCGGAACCCGTGGCGCCCGTGGCGCCCGTGGCGTACGGGATCGCGATACAGCGCATCCCGGCCGCGTGCGCCGCCCGGACGCCCGGGGCGGCGTCCTCCAGCACCAGGCAGGCCGCCGGTTCGGCGCCGAGCCGCCGGGCGGCCTCCAGGAACACATCGGGCTCCGGCTTCCCGTGCGGCACCTCCTCGGCCGACACGTACAGCGGGAGGTACTCGTCCAGTCCGGTGACCGCGAGGGTGGCCTCGATCGCCGCCCGGGAGGAGCCCGAGGCCACCGCCATCGGGACACCCTCCTCGTGCAGCCGCTCCACGAGGAGGCGCATCTCCGGGAAGACCTTCGTGCAAGTACCGGCAAGCTCCAGGTACAGGGCGTTCTTTCCGGCCAGCAGTTCGTCGACCGGTGCCTCGATCCCGTACTCCTCCCGCAGGACGGTGAGGGTCTCGCGGGTGCCGATCCCGATGAAGCGGGCGTGGTCGTCCCAGTCGAAGTCAGCCACGCCGTACCGGGCGAGGAGCCGGCGTCCCGCCTCGTAGTAGTTCGGCTCGCTGTCGACGAGGGTGCCGTCGAGATCGAGGAGGACACACGGGGCCGGGACGGGCAGGGGACTCATACGGCCCAGGATGCCGGACGGGGGTCAGCCGGTGCCGCCCGCCGTCCGCCCCACCGCTGCGACCAGCGGCAGTACCCGGTGCGCCACCCGCTCGCGCAGGGCGACCTCGGTCCGTGTCCTGACCACGCCGGGGAGCTGGATCAGCTGCTGGATCACGTCCTCCAGATGCCCGTTGTCGCGGGCCACGACCCGGGTCAGGAGGTCCCCGCCCCCGGTCGTCGAGAACGCCTCGATGATCTCCGGGACGGCCGCGAGGGCGTCCCCCACCTCGTCCAGATGCCCCTGGGTGACCTCCAGGTGCACGAATGCGAGCACCGGGTGACCGAGGGCCGCGGGGGACACGGCCGGGCCCGTGCCGGTGATCACGCCGTCCCGTTCGAGGCGGTCCAGACGGGCCTGGAGGGTGCCGCGCGCCACGCCCAGGATGCGCGCGTACTCGCGGACACTGGTGCGCGGCTGCTCGATGAGCAGGCGCAGGATGCGGGTGTCGAGGGCGTCCACGGCCATGTCCGGCTGTTCCTTCCGGCTCGGTGATCGGTCGGCCGACTGTACCCATGGCACAGCCCGGGACCGGCCACGGGCGCCATCGGCCCCGAAGCGGCGCAGCGGCCGCCGACCCCCTCGCACGGCTCTCTCCGTCGACGGGTCCGATGGCCTACTCCTGGTGCAGTGAAACGGTCATTCGATGCACCAATGGTCCAGTTGATTCGCATCGATTTGAGCCACGGGGTTCCGGGATGCTCTGATGGACCTGTCGATGGCGCTGCGGATCCCCGTGGCGCCTTTTTCATGCCGGTACGCAGGGGCCGGGGTGCGGAAGGGGGACCATGTGGTGCTGAAGAGGATGTTCGTCGCGCCGGATCCGGGGAGGCTCCGGCTGCGCGGCGCCCTTCGGGCCGTTCTCGGCATCGGGCTGGCGGTCACCGCCTGCGGCTTCGCCGGGCTCTCGCTCGTCGCGGCCGTCACCGGCGGCCTCGCGGCGCTGCTGGCCCTGTTCACGGTGACCGACACCACCGTGCGCGGGCAGCTGGTCACCACCGCGCTGCTGCCCGTGGCGGGGCTGCCGGTGCTCGCCCTCGCGGCGGGGCTGCACGCCCATCCGGTGGCGCGCGACGTGGCGTTCCTCGCGGTCATGGGCGCGGGCGTCTACGCCCGGCGCTGGGGGCCGCGCGGACACTCGCTCGGCGTGTTCGCCTTCATGGCCTTCTTCATCACCCAGTTCCTCCACACACTCCCCGGGCAGCTGCCCGAGCTGTACTCGGCCGTCGGGCTCTCCCTGCTGGCCTCCTCGGCCGTCCGCTTCGGCCTGTGGTGCTACGAGCGGCGGATGCCCGCCGCCACCGTGCTCGCCCCCGTGGCCGGCCGCGGGTTCGCCCGCGCGACCACGCGCCAGGCGGTCCAGGCGACCGTGGGCGGAACCCTCGCGCTCCTGGCGGGCCAGCTTCTCTCCGAGGAACGCTGGTACTGGGCGGTGGGCGCCACCTGGTGGGTGTTCGTGAACACCACGTCGCGGGGCGAGACGCTGGTGCGCGGATTCCGCCGGGTGCTGGGCACGCTGATCGGCGTACCCGTCGGCCTGGTCGCCGTCGTGCCGCTGCACGGGGCCGCCGCGCCCACCGCCGTCCTGGTGGCGGCCGGTGTCTTCGGAATCTTCTACGCCGCCGCGGTCTCGTACACCTGGATGATGTTCTCGGTGACGGTCATGGCCGGGGCGCTCTACGGGCTGCTCGGCGTGCTGGACCCCGCGCTGCTCGCACTGCGCGTCGTGGAGACCGGCGTCGGGGCGCTCGGCGCGACGGTGGCGGTGCTCCTCGTACTGCCGGTCACCACACACGCCACCACCGACGCCTGGATCCAGCGCGCCCTGCGCTGCGTGCACGCCTGCACGGCGGAGGCCGCCGCGCGGCTCGCGGGCTCGCCGACCGCCGACCCGGCCCCGGGCGTCGCCGAGCTGGAGGCGCTCCTCGGGCGGGTGCGGCTGTCGCTCGGCCCCCTCGTCCATCCGCTGAGCCCGCTGCGCGCCCGTAAGGCACGGGCCGGGCAGGTGCTCGTGCTTCTCGACGTGTGCGCGCGTGAGGTGCGGGGCCTGGCATCCGTCGCGGCTGACCCCGAGGCGTCCCACGACGCCCGGCTGGCCGCCGCCTGCTGGCGCGTCGAAGCCTCGGTGGAGGCGCTCACGACACCGGTGCGCAAGCGCCGCGAACCGTCCGTCGTCGCAGGGGTCCTGCCGCCCGCCGGTGTCGTCGAACCCGCACTCGCCCATCTGCACAGCCTGGAGAGGGCACTCGCCGAGCTCGCCGCGCCGCTGCACAGTTCCCCGCGCGCCCCGCTGATCGGTGCCTGAGCCGACCGCCCACACACCGCCATATTGGTCTGGACCAGAGAAGGCTGCCTGCTACCGTCGGCCGGGAAGATCGCGGCAGACGTGAAGAGGGGTAGCGGGATGAGCAGCAGCAGTGCCGGGCGGGCCCGACGGGCATTCATAGGGTCGTTCACCTCGGCGGGAGGACGGGGGATCACCGCCGTCGCCGTCGACGCGGACACCGGGGCGCTGGCCGTCCTCGCGGACACGGCCGCCGTCCCGGACCCGTCCTTCCTCGCGGTCGGCACCGCCCCCGGGACGGGCGCCACCGTGCTGTACGCGGTCAGCGAGACCCCAGAGGGGGGTGCCGCCGCACTCGCCGTCGACGACGGCCCGCCACGCCTGATCGGCGAGGTGCGGGCCGTGGCCGGGGACAGCCCGACCCACCTGGCCCTGGCCGCCGGACACCTGCTCACCGCCAACTACGGCTCGGGCGGCGTCACCGCGCTGCCCGTGCGGGACGACGGCGGGCTCGGCCCGGTGGCCTCCGTGCTGAGGCACGAGGGAAGCGGCCCCGACTCGGGCCGCCAGGCGTCGCCGCACGCGCACCAGGTGCTCGCCGACCCCTCGGGGAAGTGGGTGCTGAGCGTGGACCTCGGCACCGACTCCGTACGCGTCTGCGCCCTCGACGAGGGCACCGGGACGCTACGGCTCCACGCGGAGACGGCCCTGCGCCCGGGCACCGGTCCACGTCATCTGGCCTTTCACCCGTCCGGGGGACACGTCTACGTTCTGAACGAGCTGGAACCGACCGTCACGGTGTGCCGCTGGAACGCGGCCGACGGCTCCCTCGACCCGGTGGGCGAGGTGCCGGTGCTGCCCGACGGCGCGGACGCGGGGGACGGGGCGCGCACCTACCCGTCCGAGCTGGCGGTCTCCCACGACGGACGGTTCCTGTGGACCGCCAATCGCGGACACGACAGCATCTCCGTGCTCACCCTCGACGACACGGCCGAGAAGCCGGTCCTGGCCGCGGCCGTGGGCTGCGGCGGGCGCTGGCCCCGCGACCTCACCCTGGACCCCACGGGCCGGTGGCTGTACGTCGCCAACGAGCACAGCGGCGACGTCAGCTGGTTCGCCGTCGACGCGGAGACGGGAATTCCGGCCCACGCGGGCTCCGTCGAGGCCCCCGCGGCCTCCTGCGTGGTCTTCGTCTGACGGCCCGCTCGCGGTCCCCGGGGCATGGGCGCCGGCGGGCGTCGTCCCGGGACCCGCGGGGCACCGGCGGTACGGACCGGGGAACAGACATCAGGCGGCACGGACCGGGGAGCCGGTCCGTGCCGCCTGTTCCGGCAGGGCTCCGGCTCGCGGACCGCAGCCGCCCGACCGGGCGAGGTCCGGGCACGGCTCAGTGCACCTGGGCCCCCTGCGGCGTCGCCGGGGTGATCCCGAGCGTCGTCGCGTACAGCGAGAGCACCAGCTTGCCGATCGCGGGGTACGCGCCGAGCGGCTCGGCGGTCGCACAGCCCGCCTCCTTCGCGGCGGCGTCCAGCAGCCCGGCGTCGATCTCCGGACCCACCAGGTACGGCGCGAGCGCGAGCTGCGCGGAACCGGAGCCCTGCAGCTGCTCGGCGACCGCGGCGACCGAACCCTCCACGTCCAGGGCGGCGGCAATCACCGGCACGGCGAGGCGCGCGGCCAGCAGCATCCCGGTGATCCCGGCGGCCCGCACGGCCTCCTCGCCGCCCACCGTGGCCAGCACGATGCCGTCGGCAGCGGTCGCCACGGTGAACAGCCTGGCGCGGTCGGCGCGCGCCAGCCCGGCCTCCGAGAGACGTACGTGCAGCGCCTCGGCGAGCAGCGGGTGCGGACCGAGCACATCGGTCAGGTCGGCCTGCGTACCGCTGTCCATCACGGCCTGCCGTATGCGCCGGATGTTGGCGCTGTCCGGCCCCGCGAGCAGCGGCACCACGACTGCGGACGGCCCCCCGGGCGCGGGGACCTCGCGGCCCGCGGCCGTGGCCTGGTCGTAGCGCGCGGTGCGCTCGACGGCGGCATGGGCGAGTACCGAGGCGAGCGTCGGGTACTCGGCGTCGTCACCGTCGAGGTAGCCGATCCGCGCGTTCAGACCGGGAAGCTCGGAACGGGCGATGCTGATCACTTCCTCGGCCAGGCCGCGCGTGGCCGAGGAGGGAATACCGGGAACGGCGAGAACGAGCGCGGCAGCGCCCTCAGGTGCGACCACGGGCTCCGGGCGGCGGTGCCGTCCGGACTGGCGAGGTCGCGGCATTCGTACAGGCAGGCCGGAAGCGGGCCCAGTGGGGGTGCTCATGGCGCCGCATGCTACTGGTTTTGGGTGCCCCTCCGTTCGGGGAGGGGGCGGTCGGGCGTTATCTGTCCGTTTATGTCTGTTGAGCGGCATACCAGTGGACTGCCCTGCTCTGTCCGGCCGGTTGTCCGCTCGAATTCTCTACGTTACGCCTGGTACGAACAGGAGTGTCGGGTGGGCCGGCAGGCGCAGCTCCGACCGGGCGAGCGCGCCGGCGATCTCCAGTGAGCCCCGCAGCGGATCACCTGCCGCCGGGACGACGCGCGCGTGGGGAATCTGCCACGCCAGTTCCTCACCGAGCGGCCCGAGAAGCGGGTCACCCATCCTGAAGAGGCCACCGGTCAGGGCGACTTCGCACAATTCCCCGCCGGGTTCCGCAGGCCGGGGGCACACCGCCGCCGCCGCTTCGGCGATGTGGGCGGCGGCCTCCCGCAGGATCTCCGCCGCGACCTCGTCGACGGCGGCGCAGGCGGCGACCTCGGGGGCGAACGAGGCGAGGAGCGCGGGACGGTCCGTACGCGGGTAGAGCAGGCCGGGAAGACCCGGGGCGGGCCCGAAGACCGCCCGGAGCCGGGCCAGCAGCGCGTCGGAACCTCCGCGCCGGCCGTCGTGGGCACGCATCGCCGCGTCGAGCCCGGCACGGCCGATCCAGGCGCCGCCGCCGCTGTCGCCCAGCAGATGGCCCCAGCCGTCGGCCCTGCGCCACGTCGTGAGGTCGGTGCCGAGCGCGATCATGCCGGTGCCGCCGGCGACGACCGCCCCGGGCCGCTGCCCGAGCGCTCCGGCGTACGCGGTCACGGCGTCGGCCGCCAGTGCCACCTGGCGTACGCCCAGCGCGTCCGCGAGCGCGGCGGGCAGCCGGGCACGCAGCTGTTCGCCGAGCGTCGCCATTCCCGCGGCCCCGACCACCGCTGCGGTGATCGCGGTGCCCGGCCCGGCCTCCGCCAGCAACCGCCGGGCCACCGGGATCAGCTGCTCCAGCAGATGCCCGGCGTCGATGCCCTCCACCCCCGTACGCACCGGTTCCGCGCAGACCGCTGTGGACACCGGCTGCCGCCCGTCGGCCGGGCCGAGCGCCACCCGCAGCCCGGAACCGCCCGAGTCCACCCCGAGGACGAACGCGCCCCGCGCCGCGGTGGTCACGAGGGCCGCCCGGGGGAGGGGCACGGGGTGATTCCGGGAGCACGCCCCGGACGCGGCCCGCTGCCGGACGTCTTCCTGCGTGACCTCATGAACCGCTCCGGAGGGAAAGGGGCTGTGGCGACGACCGGCACCCTACCCCCGGCCAGGGCCCCGGCGGGACCCTCATGATCGACCGGGTCCGTGTGGGCCGGTAGAGTGACGGGCTGTGGCAGCACGACCGTTGAGTGAACTAGTTGAGCCCGGCTGGGCCGAGGCACTTGCCCCCGTGGCCGGACGCGTCGCGGCGATGGGGGACTTCCTCCGCGCCGAGATCGCGGCCGGCCGTACCTATCTGCCCGCGGGGCAACACGTCCTGCGTGCTTTTCAGCAGCCGTTCGACGACGTACGGGTCCTGATCGTCGGTCAGGACCCTTACCCCACACCGGGTATGGCCATCGGCCTGAGCTTCGCGGTGGCGCCCGACGTGCGGCGGCTGCCCGGCAGCCTGGAGAACATCTTCCGTGAGCTGCACAGCGATCTCGATCTTCCGAGGCCCTCCAACGGAGACCTGACGCCGTGGACGAAGCAGGGGGTCCTCCTGCTCAACCGGGCGCTGACCACCGCCCCGGGCAAGCCCGCCGCCCACCGCGGCAAGGGCTGGGAAGAGGTGACCGAGCAGGCCATCCGCGCGCTCGCCGCCCGGGGCAAGCCGCTGGTATCCGTGCTGTGGGGGCGCGACGCGCGCGACGTACGCCCGCTGCTCGGCGACCTGCCCGCGGTCGAGTCCGCCCATCCCTCGCCCATGTCGGCGGACCGCGGATTCTTCGGATCGAAGCCCTTCAGCCGCACCAACGACTTCCTGGTGCGCGCGGGCGAACAACCGGTGGACTGGCGTCTGCCGTAGACGCCGACAGGCCCGCGGGGCCATGCGCAGGGGCCCGGTGTGGGTGGCCTTCGAGGTCCGGCGTCGTTCTGCCGCCGACGACGGATGCGGCTTCGGACCGGTTATCACGCATATCCCCTCGATTCCCGGGCACGAGACCCTGTGACCCGAGCTCCCGCAGGTCACCCCCACCTGCGTGAGCCCCCTCGGCCCCGTCGGCATCCCCCCGCCGACGGGGCCGAATCATGGTCCGGGCCAGGGCCCCCGCAGGCGTACGCCTCCTCCGGTCGTGTGACCCCGCCCGGAGGGTTGCGCGCCTCCCGGCCCCCGTGCTGTTACGGTCCCCACTCCACCGGGCCGGCAGGCTGTACCCCGGGCCGCGGCAGCACGGCGAAGGAGCGGGTTCCATGCGTGTCCTCCTGGTCGGAGCGGGGGGTGTGGGCACGGCGATCACCAGGATCGCGGCCCGCCGGCCCTTCCTCTCGCACATGACGGTCGCCGACCACGACCGTGGACGGGCGGAAGCCGCCGTCGCGGCCCTCGGGGAGCGGAGGGACCGGTTCAGTGCCGTCCGGCTGGACGCCGGGGACCGGGCGGCGGTGCGCGCCGCCCTCGACGAACACCGCTGCGACGTCCTGCTCAACGCCACCGACCCCCGCTTCGTGCTGCCCCTGTTCGAGGCGGCTCTCGCGCACGGCGCGCACTACCTCGACATGGCCATGTCGCTGTCCCGGCCGCATCCGACCCGCCCGTACGAGGAATGCGGGGTCAAGCTCGGGGACGCGCAGTTCGAACGGGCCTGTGAATGGGAGGCCGCGGGCCGTCTCGCACTGGTCGGGATGGGGGTGGAACCCGGGCTCTCGGACGTGTTCGCCCGATACGCCGCCGACGAGCTCTTCGACGAGATCGAGGAGATCGGGATCCGCGACGGCGCCGACCTGACGGTGGAGGGTTACGACTTCGCGCCCTCCTTCAGCATCTGGACGACCATCGAGGAGTGCCTCAACCCACCGGTGGTGTACGAGGAGGGGCGGGGCTGGTTCACCACGGCCCCCTTCAGCGAACCGGAGGTCTTCGACTTCCCCGAGGGCATCGGGCCCGTGGAGTGCGTCAACGTCGAACACGAGGAGGTCCTCCTCGTGCCGCGGTGGCTGAAGGCCCGCCGGGTCACGTTCAAGTACGGCCTGGGCGACGAGTTCATCGCGGTGCTGCGGACACTCCACAAGCTCGGCCTCGACCGCACGGACCCCGTCCCCGTGCGGAGCGACCTGGGCGTCGCAGCGGTCTCGCCCCGCGACATGGTGGCCGCCTGTCTGCCCGACCCGGCGGGGCTCGGTGAGAGGATGCGCGGCAGGACCTGCGCGGGCACCTGGGTGAAGGGCGTCAAGGACGGCCGCCCCAGGGAGATCTACCTCTACCACGTGGTCGACAACCAGTGGTCGATGCGCGAGTACGGCTCCCAGGCCGTCGTCTGGCAGACCGCGATCAACCCCGTCGCCGCTCTCGAACTGCTCGCCGGAGGTGTCTGGGGCGGCAGCGGGGTGCTCGGACCGGAGGCCATGCCGCCGCGGCCGTTCCTCGATCTGCTCACCGAGTACGGCGCGCCCTGGGGGATGCGCGAGCAGTGAGGCGACCCCGGCGGTCCGCCGGATGACGCGTCGGCGGATGTGCGCACCCTCAGGCACGTCCCTAGCATGAGAACGAACTATTCCGCTTTCTCTTCAGCCCTGTGACCGGAGCGAGGGAGCATGGCAGAGGACCCCGCCGGACCCGCACAGCCCGCCGGACCCGTACGGCCCGCCGGACCCGTACGGCCCGTCGGATCCGTACGGCCCGTCGGCTTGAAGCCGAACGCGATCGGCTTCGTCGACGCACTGGTCATCGGACTGAACGCCACGTCCCCGGCCTACTCGGTGGCGGCCGTCATCGGCCCGATCGTGGCGCTCGTCGGTGTCTACGCACCGGGAGTGCTCTTCGCCTCCTTCGTGCCGATGCTCTTCATCGCATCGGCCTTCTACTACCTGAACAAGGTCGACCAGGACTGCGGGACGACCTTCTCCTGGGTGACCCGAGCGATGGGGCCGTGGACCGGGTGGCTCGGAGGCTGGGCCATCGCCATGACCGGTGTGCTCGTGGTGGGGTCACTCGCGGATGTCGCCGTCAGTTTCGGTCTGCTGGCCGTCGGCCTCGACAGCTGGGCCGAGAACACCTTCGTACGCCAACTGCTCACCGTGCTCCTGATCGTGGTGATGACCGGCCTGTGCGTCATCGGGACCGAACTGTCGGCCAAGGTGCAGAACGTCCTGATCCTGGCGCAGGTGGCCTTCCTGCTGGTCTTCGTGATCGTCGCGCTCTACCGCGTCTACGCGGGCACGACGTCGCTCGACTCCGTCAGACCGTCGGCCGAGTGGCTCAACCCCTTCGGCGCGGGTGGCGCCGGGCTCACGAGCGGTCTGCTGCTCGGCGTCTTCATCTACTGGGGCTGGGAATCGGCCGTCAACCTCACCGAGGAGGTCGAGGACTCCGCCACCGCACCCGGGAAGGCGGGCGTCTGGTCGACCGTCATCCTGCTGGTGACCTATCTGTCCGTCGGCTTCGCGGTCGTCGCGTTCGCCGGAACGGCGTACCTGACCGAGAACGCCGAGGAGGAGGAGTTCATCTTCGCCCTCCTCGCCGACGAGGTCATGGGGGGCTGGGACTGGATCGTGCTGCTCGCGGTCGCGACCTCCGCCGTCGCCTCGACCCAGACCACCATCATTCCCGCGTCGCGCACCGCTCTGTCGATGGCCCGCCGGCACGCCCTGCCGACGCACTTCGCGCACATCAGCCCGCGGTTCCGGACCCCTGACGTGAGCACATGGTGGGTGGCCGCCATCGCCATCGGCTGGTACCTCGTCGTCAACCAGATCAGTGAGAACGCCCTCTTCGACTCACTGACGGCCCTGTCCCTGCTCATCGCCTTCTACTACGCGCTCACCGGCGTGGCATGCGCGGTCTACTACCGCCGCCATCTCACGGAGAGCGTGCGCAACCTCTTCCTCATCGGCCTCGGCCCGCTGATCGGATCCGGTCTGCTGACCTGGCTGCTCGTGCGGTCGGTCATCGACATGTCGGACCCGGCGAACTCCTACAGCGGAACCTCCTGGTTCGGGCTCGGCCCGCCGCTCGTCATCGGCATCTGCATCAGCCTGGTCGGTGTGGTGCTCATGGTGGTGCTGCGGTTCCGGTCGTCGGCCTTCTGGACCGAACGCCGCAGTGTGGTCGACCCCGATCTCGTGCACGGCAAGGAGTCCTGACATGTCCGTGGTCCTCGGGTACGACGAGTCACCCGGCGCCGCACGCGCGCTGCGGGCCGCGATCGAGGTGGCCGGGGCATTCGGCGAACAGCTCGTCCTGGTCTACGGAGCGGCGCCGCCCGGCCCTTCCGGGGAGGAGTACCGGGCCCACTACGATGCCATCCGCCAGGCCGGGCGGACAGGACTGCAACACGCGGTCGCCGCGGCCGAGGAAGCCGGCGTACCGGCGGTCGTCGAGGTCATCGACCGGAGTCCGGCGCAGGCACTGATCGAGGCCGCCGCACGGCACGGGGCGAGAGTCATCGTGGTGGGCAGCTGGGGCGAGAGCCCGATCCGCGGGGCGCTGCTCGGCTCGACCCCGCACAAGCTCCTGCACCTGTCGACCGTGCCGGTGCTCTGCGTGCCGACCGACGCGTGAGCCACCGGTGCCGGCCGCGGACGCGCCCGCCCGCGTGCCGACAGCCGAGGCCGCCGCGCCGGCTCACGTGCGGCCCGCCGCCGCGTCCGCCCGCGTGTTGATCGCCGCCGCGCGACGCCGGTGCCGTCGTCGCCGCGTACGGCCATGGCCGGACCGATGTCCCGGCCCCCGCCCCGCGACCTCGTGCCCCTGCCCCCGTACGCCGGTCAGCCGAGCACCACCGCCCGCACGCACAGCACGTCGGGCAGGTGCGAGGCGAGCTGCTGCCAGCTGTCCCCGTCGTCCGCGCTCGCGTACACCTCGCCGTTGCGATTGCCGAAGTAGACGCCCGCGGGGTCGGCGTCGTCCGTGCAGAGTGCGTCGCGCAGCACCGTGCCGTAGTGGTCGCCGTCCGGCAGGCCCCTGGTCAGCGGCTCCCAGGTCTCTCCCGCGTCCCGCGTACGGAACACCCGGCAGCGGTGACCGGCGGGGACCCGGTCGGCGTCGGCGTTGATCGGGAAGACGTAGAACGTGTCCGCGCGGTGCGGGTGGGCAGCGGCGGCGAACCCGAAGTCCGACGGCAGGCCCGCGCCGATGTCCTTCCAGGTACCCCCGGAGTCGTCACTCCGGAAAACCCCCCAGTGGTTCTGCAGATAGAGCCTGTCCGGGTCGGCCGCGTCCCGCGTGACCTTGTGCACGCACTGGCCGAACTCGGGGTCGGGATCCGGCAGGAACACCGCGGACACGCCCTTGTTGGAAGGGGTCCACCGCTCACCGCCGTCCTCGGTGCGGAACACCCCGGCGGTGGACACGGCGACCGTCACGGCGCGGGCGTCCCTGGGGTCGGTCAGGATGGTGTGCAGGCCCTCGCCGCCCCCGCCCGGCACCCACCGGGACCTGGTGGGATGCTCCCACAGCGGACGGACCAGCTCGAACGACTCACCGCCGTCCTCCGACCTGAACAGGGCCGCTGGTTCGGTGCCCGCGTACACCACGCCGGGGGCCTCGGGCCCGGCGGGCTGCAACTGCCAGACGCGCTCCAGCGACGTTTCGGTGAACTGGGGGAACTTCACCGCCGGCCGCTCCGGCTCGACCCAGGTCGTGCCCAGATCGTCCGAGTGGAAGACCGAGGGGCCCCAGTGCGCGCTGTCGCCCCCCACCAGCAGCCGGGGCGCCGGGCCACGGGTGTCGATCGCGATCGAGTAGATGGCCTGGGCGTTGAAGTGCGGAGCACCGAACTCCCATGTGCCACCACGCCTGCGGCCGATGAAGAGTCCTTTGCGGGTGCCCACGGTGAGCAGTACCTCAGTCATGACACGACCTCCCGAAACGCCGTTGTGCCGGATACGGGTCAGTCTGCACCCGGCCACTGACAGTGGCGCGCGGATCCACGTCAGCGCAGGTGAGACCGGCGAAGGCGGGGCTGAGGCAGTGGTGGGGGCGTGAGCGGGCGGCAGGACCGGCGGGCCTCGACCTGCGCACGCCGGCCGGGTCGGCCGATCCGGCCGGCGTGCGCCGCCTCATGGCGCCCGGAGCCCTCGTCCCGTTCACCCCGCGCACGATCCACCACCTCGTCAACAACGGCGGGCTGAGCATTGTCGTCCTCATGGAGAACAGCGGGCTGCCGGACACCGGCGACGCCGTGCTCGCCTTCCCGCCCGCCCGCCACGATCGCGGACCCCGGGCTCTACCGGACCCCGGGCTCTACCGGACCCCGGGCTCTACCGGGCCGCGGCACTACCGCGGCCGGCCGGCGGCGGCCGGCGGGCTGTCCTCCCGGACGTGGGTCAGGAGCAGGGTCGTGCTCCCGTCGGACTCCTCGATGTCCCGGACGTGCCGGAAGCCGACGCGCCGCAGGAGCGCCAGCGAGCTGCCGTTCTCCGCGGCGACCGTGGCGTGCACCGACCGCAGGCCGAGCCGGCGGAATCCGTAGTCGAGCAGACCGGAGGCCAGTTCCGTCCCGAGGCCCCGGCCCCAGGCGTCCGGCGCGAGCGCGTAGATGATCTCGTGGCCGCCCGACTCCTCGGTCGGCTTGATCTCGGCGTGGCCCACCGTCCTGCCGTCCTCGCGGGAGCGCACCGCCCACACGTCGAACAGTCCCCGGGCGTAGACCTTGGTGAAGACCCGCCCGAACAGGGCGCGGTCCTCAGCTTCGGTCGAGGGCCCGTCACCCATCCAGCGGGACACCCGCACGTCCTGGAACAGGGCCACGAACACGTCCTCGTCGGCCGGTGTGTACGGCTCCAGCAGCAGGCGCTCCGTGTGCAGCACCGGGGTCATCGCGGCTCCGGGACGGCCGGCGGGGCCGTGCTGCTGCGGACGACCAGACTGGTCGCCAGGTCGACCCGGGTGGTCGCGGGCCGCCGCCCCCGGCCGAGGTCGAGCACCAGACGGGCGGCGGTCTCGGCCATCTCGATCAGCGGCTGCCGCACCGTGGTGAGCGGCGGACCGATCCAGCGGGTGAGCGGCAGGTCGTCGAAGCCGACCACGCTGAGGTCCTCCGGGATCCGCAGTCCCAGCTCGCGCGCCGCCTCGTACACGCCGAGCGCCTGGAGGTCGTTGCCCGCGAAGATCGCGGTGGGTGGCTCCGGCAGGCGCAGCAGTTCGAGGGCCGCCGTGTAGCCGTCCTCGTGGTTGAACTCGCCCTCGCGCACGAGCTCGGGGTCCATCGGCACCCCCGAGGTCTCCAGAGCGGCCCGGTAGCCGTCGAGCCTGGCACGGCTGCACATCATGCGGGAGGGCCCGCCGATGACGCCGATCCGCCGGTGCCCGAGACCCGTCAGATGGCGGGTGGCGGCCAGACCGCCCTGCCAGTTGGTCGCCCCCACCGAGGGGATGTCGTCACCGGGGTCGCCCGCCGGGTCCACCACGACGAACGGGATGGAACGGCTGGTCAACTGGGCGCGCTGGGCGGCGTCCAGGTCCGACAGCACCAGGATGACGCCGGCCGGCCGCCGCGCCAGGACGCCGTCCACCCACGTCTGGCCCGGGGTGAGCCGCCCGGCGCTCTCCGAGAGGACCAGGCTGAGCCCCTCCTCCCGGGCGACGTTCTCGACGCCCCTGACCACCTCCATCGCCCAGGCGCTGTCCAGCTCGTGGAAGACCAGGTCGATCAGCTGGGACTGCTGGGAGGCGCCGCGCCTGCGGCGGTAGCCGTGCAGAAGCAGCAGCTCCTCCACCCGTGACCGTGTGCCGGGGGCGACGTCCGCCCGCCCGTTCAGCACCTTCGAAACTGTCGGAGCCGAGACTCCGGCCGCTCGGGCGATTTCTGCCAGCGTGGCGGTGCTCTCCGACGATTCGTCGACGGGCGCCTTCTCCTGGTGGGGCTGGACCTTTGCAGGGCTCATGCACGAATCGTAGCCTCCCGGCGCCCCGGGCAGGCGGCCGGGCGCGGTCCGGAAATCCTTGCTCCCACCCTCTTGACGGGCTCGAAACACGACCGTACGGTTCCGGCAACATTCGAACGGCACACCGAAACATTCGACAGAGGTGCGGTCATGCGGTCGGGCATTTTCACTTCAGGCACACGTACGACGAGATGGGTCGCAGCCGGCGCGGCGATGGCCATGGCCGGCCTGCTGGCCGGCTGCGGGTCCGGGGACAGCGGCGGGGGAGACAGAACGATCACCGCCTACGTCTACGGTGACGACGCGGTCAAGGTCCAGCAGGCGGCGGCCGATTCCTTCAACAAGACCTCCGACGTCAAGGTCAAGCTGGTGTCGGTACCCGGCACCGACTACGTGAACAAGCTGCGCAGCTCCATGGGCTCGCCCAGCGCCCCGGACATCTTCTTCAACTGGGGCGGCGGTTCCATCAAGCCCTACGTCGACTCGAAGAACCTGGTCGACCTCACCTCGACCGTCAAGAACGACGCCACGCTCAAGGACGGCTTCCTGCCGTCGATCATGACCGCGGGCAGTCTCGACGGGAAGATCTACGGGGTGCCGATGCGCGGCATGCAGCCCGTGATGCTCTTCTACAACAAGTCCCTGTTCGCCGAGCACGGGCTCCAGGTCCCCGAGACGTGGGGGGACCTGCAGAAGGCCGTCACCACCTTCAAGGCCGCGGGCATCATCCCCTTCGCTTTGGGCGGGGCGGACAAGTGGCCCGAGCTGATGTGGATGGAGTACCTGCTGGACCGGATCGGCGGACCCGAGGTCTTCCGGAAGATCCAGAACGGCGACACCGACGGCTGGGGCGACCCCGCGGTGCTCAAGACGGCGCAGACCGTCAGGGAACTGATCGACGACGGCGCGTTCGGCAAGAACTTCAACTCGGTCGACTACGGCAACGGCGGAGCCCCGACCCTGCTCAACAAGGGCAAGGCCGCCATGCACCTCATGGGCTCGTGGGAGTACTCGACCCAGCTGGGCAAGGCACCCGAATTCGCCGAGAAGGACCTCGGCTGGACCGCGTTCCCCACGGTGGAGGGCGGAGTGGGCGACCCGGCGAACGTGGTGGGCAACCCGACCAACTACTGGTCCGTCAACGCCCGTACCAAGCACAAGGACACCGCCATCGCGTTCCTGAAGACGATGGCCTCGGAGACCTACGCACAGGCCCTCGTCGACAACGGTGACATCCCCACCACCTCCAACGCGGCCTCGATGCTGAGTAGTTCACCCAACCCCGAGTTCGCGGAAGACCAGTACCAGATGGTCCAGAAGGCCCCGAGCTTCACCCTCTCGTGGGACCAGGCGCTGGAGGCCCGGTACGCCACCCCGATGCTCACCGAAATCAGCAAGCTGTTCGCCGGCACGACGACTCCCGAGAAGTTCGTCGAAGCGATGAAGGCCACAAGGTAACGATGTCCCACCACACTCCCGCGAAGAGGCGCGGAGACACGAAGGCGGCCGTCGGCAACGTCGGCCGCCCCCCGGTCGCCTGGGCCGTGCCCGGCATCCTCTTCTTCGCCGTCTTCGCGATCGTCCCCCTGGCGATCGCCGTCTACCTCTCCTTCTGCGAATGGGACGGGCTCAACTCCCCGACCCCGACAGGCCTGGACAACTGGACCCGGCTGTTCAAGGACCCCGAATTCGGCCAGGCCGCCTGGCTGAGCCTCCTGCTCACCACGATCAGCTGGGCCTTCCAGACTCCCGTGGCCCTGCTGCTGGGCGTCTGGGCGGCGGGCCGCCAGCGCAGCCGGGCCGTGCTGTCGGCGATCTTCTTCATCCCGCTGCTGCTCTCCACGACCGCGATCGCCATGCTCTTCCACGCCCTCCTCGACCCCAACTTCGGGGTGATCAAGGAGATCGGCCCCTGGATCGGCATCGACCCCGACGTCATGGGCTCGTCCACCGGCGCCCTCCTCATGGTGGCCTTCGTCGGCGGCTGGCAGTTCATGCCGTTCCACACGCTGATCTACCAGGGCGGTGCCCGGCAGATCCCGGAAGTCCTCTACCAGGCCGCGTCGATCGACGGCGCGGGCATGGTGCGGCAGTTCTTCCACATCACCCTGCCGCAGCTGCGCCACACCATGACGACCTCGTCGGTCCTGATGATCGTCGGCTCGCTGACGTACTTCGACACCGTGCTCATCATGACCAAGGGCGGTCCCGGCACGGACACGACGATCCTGCCCTATCTGATGTACCGGACCGGCTTCCAGACCTACGACCTCGGCTACGCGGCCGCCATCGCCACCGCCCTCGTCGTCGTGGCCACCGGTCTGTCGCTGATCCTGGTCCGTTTCAGCGGCTTCGGATCCATGCGGTCCACCCGGGAAGGTATGTGACGAGATGTCGACCGACACCCGCCCCGCCGCACCGCAGCACGCATCGCCCGTGACCCCGCGCCGCCCGGCTCCGGCCCGCCGTCGCAGGAGGCGGGGCAACCCGCTGGCCGGCCTGGGCTCCCTGGTCTGGCTCGTCCTCGTCCTGGTGCCGCTCTACACGCTGGTCTCCGCATCGGTGATGCGTCAGGACGAGGCGCTGAACGGCGACCCGCTGGCCTTCCCGACCGATCCGACGCTCGACAACTACGACGCCGTGCTGGACAGCGGCTTCCTCGCGCTGCTCGGCAACACCGCGATCGTCGCAGTGGCCACGGTCGCCATCGTGCTGGTGCTCTCCGTCCCGGTGGCGTACGTGGCGGTGCGCACCCGCAGCCGCCTCTCGTCGCTCGCCTTCCGGACCTTCCTGCTCGGCGTGGCGATCCCGGCGCAGGCGGTGATCGTGCCGCTGTACCTGCTGATCGGCAAGATGGGCCTGTACGACACCCTGTACGCGATCATCCTGCCCACCGCGGCCTTCTCGATGCCGGTCGCGGTCCTGGTGCTCAGCGGCACCATGCGCGACGTCTCGGAGGAGATGTACGAGGCGATGTCCCTCGACGGGGCCTCGCCCTTCCGGATGCTCTGGCAGCTCGCGGTGCCGCTGTCCAAGGCCGGGATCAGCACGGTGGCCATCTTCTCCGCGCTCCAGGCATGGAACGGTTTCCTCTTCCCGCTGATCCTCACGCAGTCGGAGGAGAACCGCGTCCTGACGCTGGGGCTGTTCAACTTCATGACCCAGTTCGGAGTGAACATCCCCGCCGTGCTGGCCGCGATCGTCCTCTCCGTCGTACCGATCTTCGCCGTGTACCTCGTGGCCCGGCGGGCGCTGGTCAACGGACTGATGGGGGTGGGCGGCAAATAGGACACCCCTGCCGCCCCGGACCACGCACTCATGAGAGGAACCCCTGCCGCCATGGCAACGACCCCCGTCCCGCACGCCCGACATGCCGATCCGGCCCCCTCCGTAGACGGCCCGTGGCGCGACCCGTCACTCAGCCCCGAGGAACGGGTGGCCGATCTGGCGGCCCGGATGACGCTCGAGGAGAAGGCAGCGCAGCTGTACGGCGTCTGGGTGGGCGCCGACGCCGACGGCGACGGAGTCGCACCGCACCAGAACGACATGGTCGACCCCGTCGACTTCGAGGAACTCACGACCCGCGGACTCGGCCAGCTCACCCGGCCGTTCGGCACCGCTCCGGTGGACCCGGGTGTCGGCGCCGTCGCGCTCGCCCGGGCCCAGGCCAGGATCGCCGAGGCGGGCAGATTCGGGATTCCGGCCCTCGCCCACGAGGAGTGCCTGGCCGGCTTCACCGCGTGGGGCGCCACCGCATACCCCGTCCCGCTCGCCTGGGGCGCGGCCTGGGACCCGGAGCTGGTCGCCGAGATGGCGCACCGGATCGGCTGCGACATGCGGTCGGTCGGCGTCCACCAAGGGCTCGCCCCCGTCCTGGACGTGGTCCGGGACCTGCGCTGGGGCCGGGTCGAGGAGACCATCGGAGAGGACCCCTACCTGGTCGCCACCATCGGAACGGCCTATGTCCGGGGTCTGGAGTCCGCCGGGATCGTCGCCACGCTCAAGCACTTCGCGGGCTACTCCGCGTCGGCCGGTGCGCGCAACCTCTCCCCGGTCCGGGCCGGTGCCCGGGAGATGGCCGATGTGATCCTGCCGCCGTTCGAGATGGCCATCCGCGACGGCGGCGCCCGTTCGGTGATGCACTCGTACGCCGAGGTCGACGGGGTCCCGGCCGCCGCCGACCCCGCCCTGCTCACCGGACTCCTCAGGGACACCTGGGGATTCACCGGCACGGTCGTCGCGGACTACTTCGGCATCGGCTTCCTGGAGACCCTGCACAGGGTCGCCGCGGACCGTGCCGGCGCCGCCCGCCTCGCGCTCACGGCCGGGGTCGACGTCGAACTGCCCACCGTGCGCAGCTACGGCGACGCGCTCGTCGCCGCCGTCCGCGACGGAGCCGTGGCCGAGGAGCTCGTGGACCGGGCCCTGCACCGCGTCCTGCTGCAGAAGTGCGAGCTCGGCCTGCTCGACCCGCACCGGCCTCCGTTGCCCGGAGTGCACGACGGGGTGGAGCCGGAGGCGGCCCGCGGCACCGTGGACCTCGACCCGCCCGGGAACCGGGCCCTGGCCAGGCTCCTGGCCGAGCGGTCCTGCGTCCTGCTGGCAAACCCCGGCGACGCGCTGCCGCTGACCGGGACCGGCCGGATCGCGGTCGTCGGCCCCCGCGCCGACGACCCGCTGGCCATGCTCGGCTGCTACTCCTTCCCCAGCCATGTCGGCGTCTCCCACCCCGAGGTGCCGATGGGCATCGCCGTCCCGACGGTGCTGGAGTCGCTGCGCGCGGAACTGCCGGGTGCGGGCGTCGACTTCGCCCGGGGATGCGACGTGGACGGCACGGACGCCTCCGGGATCCGGGAAGCCGCCGAACTGGCGGCGGGCGCCGACGTCTGTGTGGCCGTGCTCGGTGACCGGGCCGGGCTGTTCGGCCGCGGCACCTCGGGGGAGGGCTGCGACGCGGCCGACCTGTCCCTGCCCGGTCTCCAGGACGAGCTGCTCGACGCACTGCTGGCGACGGGCACCCCGGTCGTCCTGGTGCTGCTGACGGGGCGCACGTACGCGCTCGGCGGCCGGGCGGACCGGCTGGCCGGCTGTGTGCAGGCGTTCTTCCCCGGCGAGGAGGGCGGTCCGGCGCTGGCGGGTGTGCTCTCCGGGCGGGTCAACCCCTCCGGGCGGCTGCCCGTAGGCGTCCCCCATGGTCCGGGCGGACAGCCGTGGACGTATCTGCAGCCGCCGCTGGGCCGGGCCAACGGGGTCAGCAATCTGGACCCGACCCCGCTCTACCCGTTCGGCCACGGGCTCTCGTACACCTCGTTCGCCTGGGAGCCCGGCAGCGGGGTCCCGGCCGATCTGCCCACCGACGGCGCCACCGACCTGGAGATCACGGTGACGAACGCCGGTGACCGGGAAGGGGCCGAGGTGGTGCAGCTCTACGTCCACGACCCGGTCGCCCAGACCACCCGCCCGGAGTCGCGGCTGATCGGCTACGTCAGGGTGCCGCTCGCCGCGGGCGAGTCCTGTCGGGTCCGCTTCGCCTTCCACGCGGACCTGGTCTCGTTCACCGGGATCGGCGGGCACCGGATCGTCGAACCCGGCGACCTGGAGCTGCGCTTCGCCACCTCCAGCGACCCCGCCGACGTCCGGCACACGGTACGACTGCGCCTCACCGGCCCGGAACGCACCGTCGACCACCGGCGCCGCCTGGTCTGCGCCACCTCGACGGAACCGGTGCCCGCGGCCCTCTGACGGGCGGTGGGCGGTTGTCCCCGCGCACTCCCGCAGGGGTGCGCGGGGAGCCTCCCGAAACTTTCGAAGGCCACCCGGCACCCGTGATGCCCCTGCGGCGCCGGGCGCGCCCGGAAACGGCGGGCGGCTCCCGCGGCCCAGGCCCGCACGGCCCGAGGACCCCGGCGCGTACATCTCCCCTACCCCGAGTGCGAACGCCTTCCCGCTGTCAGGGTGGGCGGGGCGGTTTCGGTCGTGGTCGCCGAGGACGACCACGCGGGCTTCGTACGGGTGGCGGGCGATCTCCGTGACGACATCGAGCGCGTCACCGGGGTCCGGCCCGTTCTCGCCCGGAACTCCGTTCCCGAGGCGCCGCGGTCCGTGGACATCGCCGCGGTCACCGGGTCCGACGACGGAACGATGAACCCGCGGCGGGCCCGCGACACCTCGGACGACGTCCACCGCACCAGCGCCACGTACCGCATCGGCCGGGCCGGCACGCATGTGCTCAAATTCTGGATGGCCGACCCCACGGTGGTGCTGCAGGACCTCGTGGTGGCCACCGGCGGCATCGAGCCCGGCAGCTACCTGGGCCCGCCGGAGAGCCTCCGGCCGAGCTGACCGGAGCGGGACGAGGAGGCGACAAGGATGAGTATCGAGATCGAGGACACAGGCGGACGCGGTGCGACGCTGGCGGTGACCCCCGGCCCGGCCGAGGGCCCTGTCGGGGTCGCGATCCTGATCGAGGGACCGACGGCGAGCGGCTCCTGGTCCTGCTCCCCGGCGGCGGCCCGGGAACTGGCCACGGCGCTCCTCGGGGCCGCCGAGGAGGCGGAGAACGCGCGGTCGGGCGCTCCCGTCACCGTCAAGGCACGCGAACTGCTGCGCGGGGACGTCAGGGACGGCGACCGCCTCATGACGGTCGAGGCCGTCCGGCCGGACGGGGCGGACGTACAGGTGACGTGGACCTCCGGCGGTGGACGCAGCTGGAGCCAGGTCTACGCGGCCGAGACCGACATCAGGCTCCGGCGCAGGCGGCGGCCGGGAAGGTGAGGGGCGGCTTCGGAGGGTCCTGGGGTCGGCTTAGTACGGTCCTTCTCGTACTACGGCGAATCTCGTAGTACGGTGAATCTCGTACGAGTCGGTGGTCCACCGTGTCCGGACCACCGGCGGCCCCCGCCTGTCCGTCCCCCCGAGAAAGCGAAGCCTCCTGTGAGTGCACTCTTCGAGCCCTACGTCCTGCGCTCGCTGACCGTCCCCAACCGCATCTGGATGGCCCCCATGTGCCAGTACAGCGCGGAGGCGTCCGGCCAGGACGCGGGCACGGCCAACGACTGGCACTTCGCCCACTACGCCGCCCGTGCGGCGGGCGGCACGGGCCTGATCCTGGTGGAGGCCACCGCCGTCAGCCCCGAGGGCCGGATCAGCCCCGCCGACCTCGGCATCTGGAACGACCGGCAGGTGGAGGCGTTCCGCCGCATCACCGCCTTCCTGGCCGCCCAGGGAACCGTTCCCGGCATCCAGCTCGCCCACGCCGGACGCAAGGCATCGACCGAGCGACCCTGGCGCGGTGGCGGCCCCGTCGACGCCACGACCCCCGGCGGCGAGGGCTGGCAGCCGGTCGCCCCGAGCCCCGTCGCGTACGACGAGGGCCACCCGGTGCCCGACGAGCTGACCGCCGAGGAGATCCAGCGGGTCGTCGCACAGTTCGCGGCCGCAGCCCGCCGGGCGCTCGCGGCCGGATTCCGCGTCGCCGAGATCCACGGCGCGCACGGCTACCTGATCGGGGAGTTCCTCTCCCCGCACACCAACCACCGCACCGACGAGTACGGCGGCTCCTTCGAGAACCGCACCCGCTTCGCCCTGGAGGTCGTCGACGCGGTACGGGCCGTGTGGCCCGAGGAACTCCCGCTGTTCTTCCGCGTCTCCGCCACCGACTGGCTGACCGAGAACACGGACGACGGACGTGAGGGCTGGACCGCCGACGACACCGTCCGCCTCGCGCACGGACTGCGGGCGCACGGCGTCGACCTGCTGGACGTCTCGACCGGCGGGCTCGCCCCCCGGGCCCGGATTCCCGTGGGCCCGGGCTACCAGGTGCCGTTCGCCGAGCGGGTGCGGACCGAGACGGGCCTCCCCGTGGCCGCCGTCGGGCTGATCACCGACCCGGTGCAGGCCGAGAAGATCGTCGCCGACGGCAGCGCCGACGCGGTCCTGCTCGGCCGGGAACTGCTCCGCGACCCCTACTTCGCCCGCGGCGCCTCACGCGCGCTGGGCGGCGAGGTGGCGGTCCCCGAACAGTACGGCTGGGCGGTCTGACACCGCGTCTGTCGGTACGCTGTGCCGCGATGTTCACTCCACAGGGCCCCACCCTCCGCGAACTGGCCGTCCAGGCACTCTCCTCGACGATGCGCGGATACGACCTGCTCGCCCCGAAGTTCGACCGGACGCCCTACCGGACCCCGGACCGGGTCCTCGACGCCGTCGAACGGGCCGTGCGGCCGCTCGGCCCGTTCGCGCGGGGGCTCGACGTCTGCTGCGGCACCGGAGCGGGCGTCGGTGTCCTGCGCAGGCTGTGCGACGAGCAGGCCACCGGGGTCGACTTCAGTGCGGGCATGCTCGCGGTGGCACAGGCCGGGCACGCCGGGACCGCCGGGGGTCCTTCGGTGGGCTGGGTACGGGCCGACGCCCGGGCGCTGCCTTTCGCGCCGGCCTTCGACCTCGCACTGAGCCTCGGCGCGTTCGGTCACTTCCTGCCACGGGAACGGCCCGGGCTCTTCGCCGGGGTGCACGCCTCGCTGCGGCCGGGCGGCACGTTCGTCTTCCCGGTCGGCGCGCCGCCCGCGGTGGGTTCCCGGGCCTACTGGTCGCTGCTCGGCTTCGACGTGGCCATGCGGGTGCGCAACGCCCTGTGGCGTCCGCGATTCGTCATGTACTACCGCACCTTCCCGCTGCCCGAAGTGGTGGACGACCTCGTGCACACCGGGTTCGAGGTGCGGCTGCTGCCCCTGGAGGAGCTCGGCCGCCGCCCCGACGGCAGCCCCCGCGCACGTCTGGTCGTCGCGACCCGTCGTTGAATTACGGCAGATCTCGTACCATGGAAACTCTGGACGAAGTGGAGCCACCGTGACGACGAACGCCCGCGCGCTCGCCCATCCCTCGCGCGACGAGATCCGCGTCGAGGGAGTGCTCCATGCCCTCTCCGACCCGATGAGGCTGCGGATCGTGTGCCAACTGGCGGGGGCGGCGGACGAGCTGGCCTGCTCACGCTTCGAGCTACCCGTGTCCAAGTCGACCACCACGCACCACTTCCGGGTGCTGCGCGAGAGCGGTGTCATCCAGCAGACCTACCGGGGTACCGCCAAGCTGAGCGCCCTGCGGACAGAGGACCTGGACGCCCTCTTCCCCGGACTGCTGAGCAGCGTCCTCGGTGCGGCGGACCTCCAGGCGAGGCGACTGGGCGAGGACTGAGCGGAGCTGCCGGGCGAGGGCCGGGTGGAGTTAGCCGGGGTGAGGGGGCCGGAACCTCCCCGGCGCCTCGGTCAGGAGCCCTCGCCCCGGGCCGCGTCGAGCAGGCCGGACCAGTCCGGGATCTTCACCCGGCCACGGCCCAGCGAGCGCCCCAGCTCCGCCTCGGCACGCTCGATCGACAGCCAGCCGTCCCACTCCACCGGCCGCAGACCCGACTCCCGCAGGGCGCCCAGCGCATCGGGGGCCACCTCCCCGCGTACGAGCTGTGCGGCGTCCTCGACCAGCGAGGCGACCGTCTCCTTGGCGCACGACCTGTTCGAACCGATCACTCCGGTCGGGCCACGCTTGATCCACCCGGCGACGTACTCCCCTGGGGACGTCACGCCGTCCCTGAGCACCCGGCCGGCGAGATGCGGCACGGTGCCCCGCGCTGGGTCGAAGGGCAGCCCCGGCAGCGGTGTCCCCCGGTATCCCACGGCCCGCAGGACGAGCTGCGCCTCGACGTCCTCGTACGCGCCGGTGTCCCGCACGCCTCCGGAACCGTCCGGAGCCGTCCGTGCGAACCGGACCCCGGCCACCCGGCCGCCCCGCTCCAGCAGCTCGACCGGGCGCAGGAAGAACCGCAGCCGGATGCGGCGCTCCCCGTCGTGCGCGGCGGGCGGCGGATTCCGCGACCAGTCGTGCAGCACCTCCAGATTGCGGCGGATCACGGCGGGCAGCGGCGGCGTACCGGGCCCACCGGCAGGGGCCGCGCAGGCCGGGTCGAGGGCGAGTTCCGCGCCGTCCACGACGATTCGGGCACCCGGCAGCGCACCGAGTTCGCGCAGTTCCTTGGTGGTGAACCTGGCCTGCGAAGGGCCGCGCCTGCCCACGATGTGCACCTCGCGCACCCGGCTCGCCCCGAGCGCGTCCAGCGCGGCCCGCGGCACATCGGTGGATCGCAGCTCGGCCGCGCCGCGCGCGAGGATCCGGGCGACGTCGACCGCCACGTTGCCGACCCCGACGACCACGGCCGAACCGGCCCGCAGCGCGAAGCCGTCGGCCGCCACGTCCGGATGGGCGCTGTACCAGGAGACGAACTGGGTGGCCGAGAAGCTGCCCGGCAGATCCTCCCCGGGGACGGAGAGCGGGCGGTCCACCGCGGCTCCGACGCAGTAGACGACCGCGTGGTAGAGCTCCTTCAGCCGGGCGGGTGAAAGCCCGGCCGGGCCGCCCACCTCGACGTGCCCCAGGAAGGTGATCCGGTCGTCCTCCAGCACCGCCCGGAGACTGCTCTGGAGCGACTTGATCTTCTCGTGGTCGGGCGCCACGCCGTAGCGCACCAGACCGTAGGGCGTGGGCAGCCGGTCCAGCACGTGCACCCGCACATCCGGAACCCTCGACTGCCGCAGCAGGGCCTGGGCCGTGTAGACCCCGCTGGGACCCGAACCGACGACTGCGACACGGAGCACGACGCACCTCTTCCCGCAGGGTGCCTCCAGCATGGCACCGCCGTACGGAACCGGGGAGGTGCGGCGCGGGCCCGGTTCCGGGGCGGGTCAGGACATCAGCCCGCGCATCCGGTCGATCTCGACGGTCTGCTGGGCGACGACGTCGTTGGCCATCTCCTCCACCAGCACGTTGTTCCCGTCCGCGAGGGCCTCCGTCGCCATGGTGACCGCGCCCTGGTGGTGGGTGATCATCAGCTCCAGGAACAGCGTGTCGAACGCCTTGCCCCGGGCCGCGCGCAGCTTCTCCAGCTGGGCTTCGGTCGCCATCCCTGGCATCGCGGAGTGGTCGTGCGTCTCCTCGCGCGCGCCCGCGTCGTTGTTCGTCAGCCAGCCCTCCATGGCGGCTATCTCCGGCTTCTGGCCCGCCGATATGCGCTCCGCGAGCCGCTTGACGGGGGTGGAGGACGCCCGGTCGGGGACAAGCCCGGTGAGGACCAGGGCCTGTTCGTGGTGCTCGATCATCATCCTGGTGTAGCGGAAGTCCGCGGAGTTGGGAATGTCGTTCCCGGCGGCGGCCTTCACAGCGTCCTCGGCCGACATGGTCGTGGCCGGTTCACCCGGTTTCCCGGGCGCCACCACCGTGAGGCCCTTGTCCGCCGCGTCGCTCTTCCCACCGTCGCCGCCCGGGTCGCAGGCGCTCAGGGCGAGTACGGCAGCCGCGAGCGCAGCCGTGAGAGCTGCCGCGCGGGTGCGCGTGGACCGACGGGGGATCAGCACGGCGACCTCCTGTGCCACTTGGATGTGTTGCAGACCGTCCTAACACCTTCCACCAGGCAATGATCAAAAACTTTATTACGTCTCTGTTGCCATCTGTTGGTGTGTACATGCGAGGGACGATACTGCCGGGGTCCATGAACCGTTCCTCTGCGGACGGACACAAGGGAGGACGCAGTGACCTCGTTGCACACCACCAGAGTGCGGCGCAGACGTCTGGGTGTGGCGGCAGCCGCGGCCGGGCTCATCGCCACTCTGCTGACGGCCGGACCCGCGGCCGCGACCCCCGACCCCGGTGACACCGCCGCCAACCGCAGCGGTATCTCCGTGAGTCAGCAGGCCGAGGCCGAAGCCGCCATCGAGAGCGGTGAGATACCCGGCGTGGACGAGATCGTCCACAGCGACAACATCGAGCACCTCGCCAACGTCCCCAAGGACGCGCTCGCGGGGCTCAACACGGACCTGGCCTTCCAGGGGAAGTACGCCTACGCCGGCAACTACGACGGCTTCCGGATCTTCGACGTCAGCAACCCGAAGAAGCCCAGGACCGTCGCGCAGGTCCTGTGCCCCGGCTCGCAGAACGACATCTCGGTCTCGGGAGACCTGCTCTTCCTGTCCACCGACTCCTCGCGCAGTGACAACTCCTGTGCAAGCACCACGCAGCCCGCCACGGAGAAGTCCTCCTGGGAGGGCATGAAGATCTTCGACATCAGCGACAAGCGCAACCCGAAGTACGTCGCCGCAGTCGAGACCGCGTGCGGTTCGCACACCCACACGATCCTTCCCGAACGCAAGAGCGTCTACGTGTACGTCTCCTCGTACTCGCCGAACGAGGCGTTCCCCGACTGCCGGCCGCCGCACGACGGCATCTCCGTCATCAAGGTGCCGCGCGGTGCTCCCGAGACGTCCCGGATCGTGAACTTCCCGGTGCTCTTCCCGGACGGCGGCAACCCCGGTGCGCCGACCAACCCGGGCGTCTCCAGGACGACCGGCTGCCACGACATCACGGTGCTGCCCTCGAAGGACCTGGCGGCAGGGGCGTGCATGGGCGACGGTCTGCTGTTCTCCATCAAGGACCCGGAGAACCCGAAGATCATCGACCGGGTCCAGGACAACGTGAACTTCGCGTTCTGGCACTCCGCGACCTTCAACCAGGGGGCCGACAAGGTCGTCTTCACCGATGAGCTCGGTGGCGGCGGAGCGGCCACCTGCAACGACGAGATCGGCCCGAACCGGGGTGCCGACGGCATCTACGACATCACCGGCCGGGGCGACCACCGCAAGCTCGTGTTCCGCAGCTACTTCAAGATCGACCGTCCGCAGGCCGACACCGAGGTCTGTGTCGCGCACAACGGCTCGATCATCCCGGTCGAGGGCCGCGACCTGATGGTCCAGGCCTGGTACCAGGGCGGGGTCTCCGTGTGGGACTTCACCAACTCCTCGAAGCCGAAGGAGATCGCGTTCTTCGAGCGCGGTCCGGTCTCCACGGAGGCGGTCACCACGGCCGGCCCGTGGTCGGCGTACTACTACAACGGCTACATCTACTCCAACGACATCGCCAAGGGCTTCGACGTCCTGAAGCTCGACGACCGGCGCACGGACCCGGCGAAGAAGGTGCGGCTGAAGGAGCTCAACGTGCAGACGCAGCCGGACTACTTCGACCGCTGACCCACCCGCACGTCCCGTTCCCCGCGTACGGGAAGGGTATGGGAAAGCAGTGCCCCGCCGGGTGGTTCCACCTGGCGGGGCACGCATAATTCATTGACCGGTGAGCCGCATGGGGAGATGCTGTACCCCTGATTCCGGCGACGCGGGGGATCGCCGGAATCAGGGGGGACCAGCACTTGAGCGCGGCGGACCGGAGCCGACCGTACCCGCTCGGGCAGGGGGCGAGTCCGCGCCCGCTCAGGCGGTCGGACGCACGCTCGTGCCCGCCGCGGCGGCCCACTCCACCAGCAGGCGCTGGTACTCCCGCTCGTCGTCCGGGGACAGCATCCCGCCCGAGCGCTGCCACAGGTCACGAATCGCTTCGTTGACCACGGAGGCAGGACGCGCGGAGACAGATGTGTTCGGTTGCGGGGACATGGGTACAAGGCTAGGCCCCGGTCGGGCCTTGTACCCCATCGGGAGACAGGGATATCCCTCACACCACCTCCCGGAATCCTTCACGAACCGCTTCGCGACCGCTTGGTGAACCGCTTCCCCACCGCTTTGTGAACCGCTTCACGACCCGTCGCGTGTGCCCCGCCGTGCGAGTGCCACCAGATCGAGCGCCCTGAGCCCGTCCGTGCGCTCCGTCACGGGCAGGTGGTCCACGAAACGCACCTCACAGCCCAGCGTGGCCGCGCCCCCGTCGGCGCGGCGGTCGTCACCGACCATGACGGCGTCCGAAGGGTCGAGCCCCAGCAGCGTGCAGGCGGCTTCGAACAGGCGCGGGTCCGGCTTCTGGATGCCGTGCTCGTAGGACAGGACGTATGCGTCGACCAGTTCGTCCAGGCCGTGTGCCCGGAAGACGGGCCGCAGGTCCCAGCCGATGTTGCTCACGACCCCCACCGCGATCCCGTGGTCGCGCAGCCCCCGCAGCACCTCCGCCGCGTCGGGGTACGGCTGCCAGGCTTCGGGGCTCCTGTGGCGCTCGTACAGCGCGTCGTACAGCTCCGGGTCGGGAAGGGACACCTCACGGGCCAGGCCGGTGTACGCCTCCCGGTGCTGCTCGGCGGTCCGGTCGCGGGCGGCCCACACGGAGGCGAGCCGCGGCGGGATCCGCTGGGGGTTCGGACCGCCGGGAAGCGCACCGGCGAAGGTCAGTTGCCGTACATACCGTTCGAAATCATCCTCTTCCACCACCGTGCCCCGCGAGTCGAGCACGGCGCGCAGCCAGGAACCGACGGGCTCGATACGGAAGAGGGTCCCGGAGAAGTCGAAGAGCACACCCTTGATCTGCATGGGCCGATCGTCGCCGCTCCGGGGGCCGCACTACAAGGGCGCACCCGCGCCACCGGCCGTCCGGCGCGCTGCGTACCGGGCGATCACGCCGTATCCGACCACGGCGAACGCGACCACGGCCGCACCCAGCAGCAGCCCGCCCAGCACGTCGGTCGGCCAGTGCACACCCAGGTAGACCCGCGTGACGGCCACGCCCGCCACGGAGACCACGGCCAGGGTCAGCGCGGCCCGCCACCAGGGGGGCCGCGTGTCGTACAGGCGCAGCAGCCACAGGAGGAGACCGCAGCTCACCATCGCGGTCATCGCGTGGCCCGACGGGAAGGCCGCGTAGTTCGCCGAGTCCACCGGGTCCGGCCACTGCGGACGCTCCCGGCCCACGGCGGCCTTCAGCCCCTGCTGCACGAGGGAGGAGATCGCGCTGACCAGGGCCAGCCACGCGGCGAGCAGGCGCGCACCGTGCCGCCACAGCCCGATGACGGCCACGGCGATCAGGACGCGCATCGTCCACGGGTCCCACACCCAGTCCGTCAGCACGCGGTTGACGTGGACCAGCCCGGGTTCCGTCACCGCTCTGCGGTGCAGTGCCTCGGCCACCGTGGTGTCCAGCGACATCAGGGGCGACCAGCGCACCGCGACCATGACGAGCAGGACGACGGACAGGGCCGCGCAGACGAGGCCGGCGCCCAGCAGGGAGACCCGGGTGGGTGGGGGGAGTGTGGGGGAGTGCATGGGGTGATCCTCGCGGAAGGTCCGCGCGTTTAGCTATCCCAGGGCGCTGAGCCCCGGCACGAACGCCACCAACAGCGGCACGACCGGCACCAATGCCGCTGCCGCCGTCAGCCGCAGCCGGCGGCCCGCGGTGAGGCGGTTCCCGGGGGCGAGCAGGCGTTCCACCCGGAGCGGCACCTGGGCGTCCGGGGTCGGGCAGGGTCCGAACACCCCGCGGTCCTCGTTGAGTTCGACCAGGGCGAGCGCGATGGTGAGGCGTCCGAAGCGCCGTGACGCCACGTCGTCCGCGGCCAGCTCGACCAGCCGGTGCATCTCGTCACGGAACGCCGCGAACACGGGAATCTGCGGGAATCCGGTCGCGAGCGCGCCCGAGCAGTACAGGAGCCAATCGTGGCGCGCCTGCGCGTGCCCCTGCTCATGGGCGAGCACGGCGTCCAGCTGACGGCCTTTCAGCCTGCCCAGCGCCGCGGTGGTGATGACCAGTTGGGGCGCCGCCCCGGGCAGCCACCAGGCGTCCGGGCGCTCACCCTCCAACACCACGAGGCGACCGCTGCCCGGTTCCTCGCCCGGCATCAGCGGGGAACGGACCAGCAGTTCCGTGCGCCGCTTCCTGCGGTGCACCTGGGCCCGGCGGACCTCCCGTACGAGCATGGCCGCGGTCCACAGGCCGCCGAGCGCGAGCAGCACCGCGATGACCGCCGACCACGGTCCGTACGCGCCGAGGGCGTACGCCTCCACCACCGCGTGCGGGGCGGGCGCGAAGACATGTCCGCGGACCGCCTGCCAGGCCGCTGCCGCGCTGAAGGTCATCGACAGCCCGAACGACAGGAGCACCGCCGCAACCACGCACTGCCAGACCCACAGCGCCACGACCGGCTCACGCTCCGGCCAGCGGGCCCTGGCCATCAGTCCCGGGGCCAGGACAGCGGCCAGCGCACCGAGCATCAGCAGCGTGAGGGAGACCACCATGACCCTCAGCCTATGAGTGCGGCGGTACCCACGGGTATGGCCGTGCGTCCCAAGTGACGTAGGACACGGTTTGTCGGACCCGCTGTCTCACAGGGTGAGCAGCATCGCGAACATGGCCAGGCCCATGGTCGACCTGCACGCCATCGCCAGCTCGGGCCGCGCGCCCCAGGCGATGCCCGCCCCACCGGACGCCCTGTCGCCCGAACCGCCGCCCGCGGCGACGGCGTCCACCGGTATCAGCCGTCCCGCTGTGCCCAGCACATAGAGCGCGAAGTAGGCCAGCAGCGCTCCCGTCAGCAGGGGTATGCCTCCGGCCGTCCCCGCGGCCGTGTGTGCCCCGTGGGCGCCGTGAACAACCTGCCCCGCCCCCGGCGCCATGGCCACCGCCATGTAGACCATCGCCAGCGAACCGACCAGATGGTGCAGATGGTGCCCGCCGCGCCGCGCGCCGACGAGCGCGCGCGCCGCCGCGCCCCCGAACACCACCACGTAGACCACCCACATCCCGTCCGGCAGTGTGAACAGGGCCGCGGGAACCGCCATCGCGGCCATCCCGAACCCCATCACGGCCTCCGCGCGCGCCGCACCGCGTTCCCCCGTCGGACCACTGCGCGCACGCAGCAGGCAGTACGCACCCGTGCCCCCGCACAGCAGCATCAGCAGCCAGCCGGACAACGCAGGTCCGTGCACAGCCCACCTCCCCCTACGGCGAACGACGCCGGTGTCGTCCAGACGATGCCCAGCCCGGGACGGTCCTACCGGGGCGCATTGAGGTGCGGGGGAGCGCGCCAGGGGCCTGTGAGGGGCGGACGCTGCCGGGTTAGTCTCGGACGGCACCGTCGGCAGCAGACAAACGGAGTACCTCGCATGGGCATCGCACCCTCCCCCGACCAGGCACAGCTGAGCTTCCGTGACGCGACCGAGGAGGACGTCGCGGTCCTCGTGGAGCTCGTCGAGTCCGCCTACCGCGGCGACGCGAGCCGCGCCGGATGGACCACGGAGGCGGACATCCTCCACGGCAGGCGGACGGACGCGGACGGGGTGCGCGAGGTGGTCACGGCCCCCGCCGGACGGCTCCTCGTGGCGGAGCGGGACGGCGCCCCTGTCGCCTGCTGCCAGCTCGAACACCGGGGCGACGCCGCCTACTTCGGCATGTTCGCGGTCACCCCCGGGCTGCAGGGCTCCGGCCTCGGCAAGATGATCATCGCCGAGGCGGAGCGCACCGTACGCGAGAGCTGGGGTGTGAAGGAGATGCACATGACGGTCATCTCGGTCCGCGAGGAACTGATCGCCTGGTACGAGCGCCGCGGCTACCGCCGTACTGGCACGACGACCCCCTTCCCGTACGGCGACGAGCGCTTCGGTATCCCGCAGCGCGACGACCTCGTCTTCGAACTGCTGGTCAAGGAGCTATGACCGGCGGCCCGCGGCGGGCTCAGGCGGTGAAACGGCCCGCGCGACGGATCTCCGGATAGTCGGTCGTCGCGCCGTCCAGGCCCAGCGCACGCACCAGACGCAGATGGTCCTGGGTGTTCACCACCCAGCCGATCACCTTCAGGCCTTCCGCGTGGGCCTGTTCGACCACCTCCAGGGTGAGACGGCGGATGTTCAGCGCCAGCGTCATCGCGCCCACCGCCTTCGCCCGATCCACCACGTCGCCGCCCCACCGGCTCGCGATCAGCACCGTCCGCACCCCCGGAACCAGCTGGGCGATCTCGGCGACCGCCTCGTCGTGGAACGAGGACACCTCGACCCGGCCGACGAGATCGCGCCGCAGCATCACCTCGGCCAGCGCCCGCGCCGCGGCCACGTCCTTGATCTCGGCCTGCACCGGTGAACCGACCGCGTCGAGCACCTCCTCGAAGACCGGCACGCGCTCGCCCTGCCCGGCGTCGAGCTGTCGGAGCTCCGCCAGCGTCTTCTCCGCGATCAGCCCGCTGCCGTCCGTCGTGCGGTCCACGGCGGCGTCGTGCATGACGGCGAGCGCGCCGTCCTTGCTCAGATGAAGATCCAGCTCGACGGCGTCCATACCCGCCCGCTCCGCGTGCGTGAACGAGCGCAGGGTGTTCTCGGGCTCGACACCCATGACTCCGCGATGGCCGATGGTGAGAAAAGTCAAGGCGATCCCGCTTCCGTCCGTCGTCGACACCCCGCGTGCTGTTCCTACCCCCAGGGAACCAGGTCCCGTACGGAGGACCAGGTATGTCCCGCCTGCCCGACGGAAGAAGTTGTCCGATGGATGTGTGGCAGGAAAAATGTCGGTGAAAATGAGGGGCGACAGGATAATTTTCTGGACCCCACTTGTCTGAAGGAACCGCACATGGATACGGTTGCTTGACGCGAGGTTCTCCCGTGAAGGAAGAGTTATGACGGAAATTCTTGAGCACGCCACCGCCCCCGACGCGATAGCTGCTGCCCAGCGGGTCGTCGAGCACCCGGCCTGGACCGCGCTCAAGAGTGCCGTGGAGGAGTTCCGCCCCTGGCAGTCCAAGGACGGGTCCATCGACTTCGCGGCCGAGGACGCCCCCTCGGCCGCGACGGCCGGAGCCACCATCGAGCGGGTCGCCGCAGCGGTCGAGGAGCTCTCCCCGCTCCTCCCGCACGACGCCGCTTACCACCGTGCGCTCGTCGCGGACCTCCGTCGCTGGGCCGCGGACGGCTTCGGCGTCCCGGACTTCCTCGACTCCCTGCTCGCCTTCCAGCCGGCCAAGGACCGCGCCGACGGCCTCCAGCACCTCGTCGTCTTCGCGATGTACACGCAGAACGGCAATCCGGACCGCAATCTCGAAGCGGTCGTGCTGCGGATGGTGTGGCCCGAGTGGCTCGCCGACCTCGAGGCCACGCGCTACGACAACCCGCTGTTCTGCGGCATCACCTTCGAGGACTTCACCTCGGGTTACGACACCAACTCCGCGGTGCTCTTCCCCGAGACCATCGCCGTACGCGAGGCCCCCGAGCGCTTCAGCTGGGGCGGCATCTTCTGCGACCGCGAAGCCGCCCGCTTCCGCAAGGTCACCGAGGCGTCCGTCGACCTCCTGGGGCTGGAGCTGCCCGACGACATCCGCGAGATGATCGGCGACCAGAAGCGCTGCGAGCAGGCCTTCGTCCTCTGGGACATGGTCCACGACCGCACCCACAGCCACGGTGACCTGCCGTTCGACCCCTTCATGATCAAGCAGCGCCAGCCGTTCTGGATGTACGGGCTCGAGGAACTGCGCTGCGACCTCACCGCCTTCAAGGAGGCCGTGAAGCTCGAGGCCGACGGCTTCGGCCAGGGCCGTGACGTGCAGTTCGCCGTCCTGTTCGACCGGATGTTCCGCTTCCCCGTCACCGGCGAGCGCGTGCGCAACTACGACGGGCTCGGCGGCCAGCTCCTCTTCGCCTACCTCCACAAGCACGACGTGGTCCGCTGGACCGACAACACGCTGAAGATCGACTGGGCCCGCGCCCCGCAGGTCACCAACCAGCTCTGCGGTGAGATCGAGAAGCTCTACCGCGACGGTATCGACCGCCCGAAACTGGTCCACTGGTTCGCGGCGTACGACCTGGTCGCCGAGTACCTCGCACCGCACCCCGGCTCCCGCTGGGCCAAGGGCCCGGACGCCCTGGACGTGACACAGCCGCCGCGTAAGCTCGTCGACGACGTGCTTCCGGACGAGTTTCCCCTGAGCATGTTCTATGAGGCGCTCTCCAAGAAGCTGAAGCACGTGATCGCCTCCACCAAGGGGATCACCGCGGCGGATGCCGGGCGGGCAGCCGCGTGAGCGCACGTTCTGAGGAGGCGGTGGCCATGAACGCAACAGCCATGGGCGACGGGAGCGGTGTGCTCGACGGTGCGGTGATCGCGGTGGCGGGAGCGGCGGGAGCCGCCGGCCGGGCCACCCTGCTCAGGCTCGCGGAGGCGGGTGCGACCGTGGTCGCCTCCGACGCCCACCCCGAGCGGCTCGCCGAGGCGGTCGACGCGGCGCGCTACGCGCACGGCGGGGCGACCGTCACCGGGGAGACCGTGGACCTGCTCGACCTGGAGGCGGCCAAGGACTGGGCCGCCAAGACGGAGAAGGAATTCGGCCGGGTCGACGGGCTGGTCCACCTGGTCGGGGGCTGGCGCGGCAGCGCCGGCTTCGCGGACACCAGCCTGGCGGACTGGGACTTCCTGGAGAAGCTGCTGATCCGCACCGTGCAGTCCACCTCGCTCGCCTTCCAGGACGTCCTCCAGCGCAGCGACCGCGGCCGCTACGTGCTGATCAGTGCCGCCGGAGCGAGCAGCCCCACAGCCGGTAACGCCGCCTACGCGGCGTCCAAGGCGGCGGCCGAGGCCTGGACGCTCGCCCTCGGTGACGCCTTCCGCAAGGCGGGGGGCGACGAAGGGCCGACGGCGGCTGCTGCGATCCTGGTCGTCAAGGCACTGGTGCACGACGCGATGCGCGCCGAGCGCCCGAATGCGAAGTTCGCGGGTTTCACCGACGTCAAGGAGCTGGCCGAGGCCATCGCCGGAGTCTGGGACGTGCCCGCCGGAGAAGTGAACGGAAAGCGCCTGTGGCTGACCCCGCAACCCTGAGGACCGACGCGCGGCGGCATCACGACCCGCACGTACGCGGTTTCGCCAGTGACAACTACGCGGGCGCGCACCCGGAGATCCTCGCGGCCATCGCCCTCGCCAACGGCGGCCACCAGGTCGCCTACGGCGAGGACGACTACACCGGCCATCTCCAGAGGGTCATGCACAGCCACTTCGGCCCCACCGCCGAGGCGTTCCCGGTGTTCAACGGCACCGGCGCCAACGTCGTCGCCCTCCAGGCGCTGACCGACCGGTGGGGTGCGGTGATCTGCGCCGAGTCCGCCCACATCAACGTGGACGAGGGGGGCGCGCCTGAGCGGATGGGCGGGCTGAAGCTGCTCACCGTCCCCACCCCGGACGGCAAGCTCACTCCGGAGCTCATCGACCGCCAGGCCTTCGGCTGGGACGACGAGCACCGGGCGATGCCGCAGGTCGTCTCCATCACGCAGAACACCGAGCTCGGTACCGTCTACACCCCCGACGAGATCAGGGCCATCTGCGAGCACTCGCACGAGCGGGGCATGAAGGTGCACCTGGACGGCGCCCGGATAGCCAACGCCGCCGCGTCCCTGGACGTGCCGATGCGCACGTTCACCAACGCGGTCGGCGTCGACGTCCTCAGCTTCGGCGGAACCAAGAACGGCGCGCTCTTCGGCGAGGCCGTCGTCGTCCTCGACCCGGACGCCGTCCGTGCGATGAAACACCTGCGCAAGCTGTCGATGCAGCTCGCCTCCAAGATGCGCTTCGTATCGGTCCAGCTGGAGGCCCTGCTCGCGCGCGATCTCTGGCTGCGCAACGCCCGGCACGCCAACGAGATGGCGCAGCGGCTCGCCGCCGGCGTCAGCGCGGTGGACGGCGTGGAGATCCTTCATCCGGTCCAGGCCAACGCCGTCTTCGCGCGGCTCCCGCACGCGGTGTCCGAGCGGCTGCAGAAGCGCTTCCGGTTCTACTTCTGGGACGAGAAGGCGGGTGACGTCCGTTGGATGTGCGCCTTCGACACCCGCGAGGAGGACGTCGACGCGTTCGTCCAGGCGCTCAAGGAAGAGATGGCGCACTAGTGGCATAAGTATGCGGCCGACCGGAAAGTCAGTGGCTTTCGGTCGGTCGCATCGTTACGCTCGGCGGGCATGGAGCTGATTCAGCACACCCCCGGGATCTCTGCCTACCTCGCCGCAGACGAGGTCGTCAACCATGATCACCCGCTGGTGCGCGAGACGGCCGGCCGCCTCGGTGCCGAGACGGCTGATGCATACACATACGCCGCCACCGCGTTCACGTTCGTGCGCGACACCATCCCGCACTCGGCGGACGCCGGTGATCCGCGGGTCACCTGGCGCGCCTCCGACGTGCTCGCCGCGCGTACCGGCATCTGCTATGCCAAGACGCACGCCCTGGCGGCCCTGCTGCGGGCCGCGGGGATCCCGGCCGGTCTCTGCTACCAGCGGCTCACCGATGACGAGGGTGCCGACCCGGCCGTCCACGGACTGGTGGCGGTGAGGCTCCCGGGGACGGAGCGCTGGGTGCGGCAGGATCCGCGCGGGAACAAGCCGGGCATCGACGCCCAGTTCTCGGCCGGGGCGGAGCGGCTGGCCTGGGCGCCACGGGCGCAGTTCAGCGAAGTGGACTATCCGGTACTCTATGCAGTACCGCACCCGGAGGTTCTCCGTGCGCTGCGGAGCGCCCGGGACCGCTCGGAGCTGTGGCGGAACCTGCCCACCGCGCTCTGACGCCCGCGCCGGGCGCGGTCCTTCCCCGTACCGCATCGACGTAAGGCAGACGATGACCCTGACGATCACCGTTTCCGACGAGGTCCGCAGCCTCGCCCCCGGTTTCACCCACCTCGCCGTCGAGGCGCGCGGGCTGGTGAACGGGCCGAGCGACGAAGGCAGTTCGGCCCTCCTGGACGACGCGACCCGCAGGCTCGTCGAGCGGCTCGGCGGCCGGGCGCCGCACGAGGACCCGCATGTCGCGGCCTGGCGCGAGGTGTACGCGGCGTTCGGCGCCAAGCCGTCCCGCACCCGCAATTCGGCCGAAGCCCTCGCCCGGCGCGCGCTCACCGATGCAGGGCTGCCCCGCATCAACCGGCTGGTCGACCTCTACAACGCGATCAGCGTCGCCCACCTGATCCCGGTCGGCGGCGAGGACACCGATCACATCAAGGGCGCCATGCGGCTCGTGCGTGCGACCGGCCGGGAGCCGTTCCCCACGGCCGCGGGCGGGGCGGACGTCGTGGAGAACCCGGAGCCCGGCGAGGTCGTCTGGTGCGACGACGAGGCCGTCACCTGTCGACGCTGGAACTGGCGCCAGGGCGTCCGTACCCGCCTCACCGAGGATTCGGTGAACGCGGTCTTCCTGCTGGAAGGCCTGGCCCCCAGCACACCCGGCGAGCTCGGGGCCGCGGCCACCGAACTCGCCGAGTCGCTGGAGAAGCTGAGCCCGGGAGCGCGGATCACCCTCCACGCACCGGCGTGAAGCCTCCGTCGTGCCCGGCCGTGCCCCGTCGTCAGCCGCGCTCGCGTACCTCGTCGGGCGTCGGGGCCGTGCCGCCGAGGTGGGCCGGGATCCACCAGGTGTCGCTCGCGTCCTTGGGGCGCACCGGATAGGCGCGCTGTGCCGCCTCCAGCAGCTCCTGCACGCGCTCCCGCAGTCGACGGGTGATCGCGCCCGCGTACTGGTCGGAGGGCGCGGCCATGGGCTCACCGACCCGGATGGTGACGGGGATGTGGCTGCGGCGGAAGTTGCGCGGGTAGCCCTTGGTCCACAGTCGCTGGGTGCCCCACAGCGCCATCGGAATCAGGGGAACGCCGGCTTCCTGGGCCAGCCGGGCGGCACCCGACTTGAAGCTCTTCAGCATGAAGGACTCGGAGATGGTCCCCTCGGAGAACACCCCGACGATCTCGCCGGACCGCAGCGACGCCAGCGCGTGCGCGTAGGCGTCCTCGCCCTGCTTGCGGTCGACGGGGATGTGCTTCATGCCGCGCATCAGCGGTCCGGAGACCTTGTGCCGAAAGACCGATTCCTTCGCCATGAACCGGACGAGCCGCTTCTGGGGCAGGGCGCCGAGTCCGGTGAAGATGAAGTCCAGATAGCTGATGTGGTTGCTCACCAGTACCGCGCCACCGGTCTTCGGGATGTGCTCCGAACCCTGTGTGTCGATCTTCAGGTCGAGCGCCTTGAACAGCGTGCGAGCGGCGCCGATGACCGGCCGATAGACGAGCTCTGCCATCTGGATGAAGACCTTTCTTCAGTGCCTGGGGAGGGTTCTCCCGGCGTAAGTTACGCAGCCGTAGGTATTCGGCATTGTGGCGATCGTGCCCCATGTGCGACGCCGTGGCCAGCCCCAAAGGGCCCAGGGCGCGAGATTCTCGTCACGTGAATCCTCCGGGAATGTAATGCCGCGGCCCGGTGCTGACTCTTTGCGCAGAGCTCTGAGAAGGAGGCCGCGGATGGACGGGCAGACGGCTGCCGACATGCTGGACCGAGCCCAACTCGGCGCTGAACTGGGTGATCGGGCGACTCTCGTGCAGTTCTCGAGCGCGTTCTGCCAGCCCTGCCGCGCCACCCGGCGCACGCTCGCCGAGGTGGCCGCGACGGTCGAGGGCGTCGCCCACGTGGAGATCGACGCGGAGGCGCATCTCACTCTCGTACGCAGACTCCGCATCAGCCGCACACCGACCGTCCTGGTGCTGGACGCGGCCGGCCGGATCGTCCGCAGGGCGGTGGGGCAGCCGCGTACCGCGGACGTCGTCGCCGCACTGGGACAGGCGATGTGACGGACCGTGACACATCTCCCACATACCGGGACACGCTTGACCGCACACGCCGCACATCGTCACCCTGACGTTATGCCGCCAGAACTCCTTCTCTTCGGCCGGGTCCATGTCGACCTGGTGCGCCACGCCGGTGCGCGCTGTCCGGGTGCCTGAAGAACCCACGGCCCCGTACGCCCCCTCGCAGAAGGACCTTTCCATGACGGCATCGCCCGATCTCGGCACTCCCCGGACGGCTTCGCCCGAACTTCTCCGCTCCGTCTTCCGGCAGCACGCCGCCGGGGTCGCCGTGATCACCGCGGCCGGTGAGCGGCCGGTCGGCTTCACCGCCACCTCGCTCAACTCCGTCGCGGCCGATCCGCCCCTCATCTCCTTCGGCGTGGGCACCTCGTCGTCCAGTTGGCCCGTCGTGGCCGAGGCGGAGCACGTCGGTGTGCACATACTCGGCGAGGACCAGCGGGAGCTGGCCGCCACCTTCGCGCGCAGCGGTGCCGACCGGTTCGGCCCGCCCACCGACTGGCGCAGCGGACCCGAGGGCGTACCGCTGCTCGGCGGTGTGGTTGCCTGGCTGGTGTGCCGGGTGGTGGCCCGGATCCCGGCGGGGGACCATCGCATCGTGATCGCCCAGGCGGTGCTCGGGGATCCGGCGGGCGGTGGCCGCCCACTGGTCTACCACCAGGGCCGTTTCACGGCTCTGCGAGACTGAGGGCACGCAGGCGGCACTTGAGCGGCGCGCGTTGGCTACGTCACAGTTCCAAGCGCTTGCTTATGGGGAATATGCTGGGTGTACTGACGAGTAATATCGCCCTCGGAGCACCGGTCGCCCCGACCGGATCCGCCCCATAAGGCGCCTATGCTGCGTGCAACAAGGCAGCCCAGAAATGACGATGCAGTAGGAGAGCCGGCGTGAGCTTGAGGATCGTTGTCTGTGTGAAGTACGTGCCCGACGCCACCGGCGACCGGCACTTCGCCGATGACCTGACCCTGGACCGTGACGACGTCGACGGTCTGCTGTCGGAGCTCGACGAGTACGCGGTCGAGCAGGCACTGCAGATCGCCGACGAGGCGGACGACGCGGAGATCACCGTGCTGACGGTGGGCCCCGAGGACGCCAAGGACGCGTTGCGCAAGGCGCTGTCGATGGGCGCCGACAAGGCCGTCCACGTCGAGGACGACGACCTGCACGGCACCGACGTCATCGGTACCTCGCTGGTGCTGGCCAAGGCCATCGAGAAGACCGGTTACGACCTGGTCATCTGCGGCATGGCGTCGACGGACGGCACCATGGGCGTGCTTCCGGCGCTGCTCGCGGAGCGACTCTCCGTCCCGCAGGTCACGCTGCTCTCCGAGGTCTCGGTCGAGGACGGCACCGTCAAGGGCCGCCGTGACGGCGACAGCGCGTCCGAGCAGCTCCAGGCGTCCCTCCCGGCCGTGGTCTCGGTGACCGACCAGTCGGGCGAGGCCCGTTACCCGTCCTTCAAGGGCATCATGGCGGCGAAGAAGAAGCCGGTTCAGTCGTTCGACCTGGAGGACCTGGAGATCGAGGCGGACGAGGTCGGCCTGGCGGGTTCCTGGACCGCGGTCGACTCCGCGGCCGAGCGTCCGGCCCGCACCGCGGGCACGATCGTCAAGGACGAGGGCGAGGGCGGCAAGCAGCTGGCCGAGTTCCTTGCGGGCCAGAAGTTCATCTGAGCCCCGGCTGTTCCCCCAACCGCCCCGCACTCCCTCGCACGCAGGAGATTGAAGTCCCATGGCTGAAGTTCTCGTCTATGTCGACCACGTGGACGGTGCCGTCCGCAAGCCCACCCTGGAGCTGCTGACGCTCGCCCGCCGCATCGGCGAGCCCGTCGCCGTAGCCCTCGGCAACGGGGCCGCCGACACCGCCGCCGCGCTCGCCGAGCACGGTGCCGTCAAGGTCCTGACCGCCGACGCGCCGGAGTTCAACGACTACCTCGTCGTACCGAAGGTGGACGCGCTCCAGGCCGCGTACGACGCGGTGTCCCCGGCCGCCGTGCTGCTGCCCTCCTCCGCCGAGGCGAAGGAGATCGCGGCCCGCCTCGCGGTCCGCATCGGTTCCGGCATCATCACCGACGCCGTCGACCTGGAGGCCGGTGACCAGGGCCCGGTCGCCACGCAGTCCGCGTTCGCCGCCTCGTTCACCACCAAGTCCCGTGTCTCCAAGGGCACTCCGGTCATCACGGTCAAGCCGAACTCGGTCGCCGTCGAGGCCGCTCCGGCCGCCGGCGCCGTCGAGGCCCTCGCGGTGTCCTTCTCCGCGACGGCCACCGGCACCAAGGTCATCTCCCGCACCCCGCGTGAGTCGACCGGCCGCCCGGAGCTGACCGAGGCCGCGATCGTCGTCTCCGGCGGCCGTGGCGTCAACGGTGCGGAGAACTTCGGAATCATCGAGGCCCTCGCCGACTCGCTCGGTGCCGCCGTCGGCGCCTCCCGCGCCGCCGTCGACGCCGGCTGGTACCCGCACACCAGCCAGGTCGGCCAGACCGGCAAGTCGGTCTCCCCGCAGCTGTACATCGCCTCGGGCATCTCCGGCGCGATCCAGCACCGGGCCGGCATGCAGACCTCGAAGACGATCGTCGCGATCAACAAGGACGCCGAGGCCCCGATCTTCGACCTCGTCGACTACGGCGTCGTCGGCGACCTCTTCGACGTCGTCCCGCAGCTGACCGACGAGGTCAAGACCCGCAAGGGCTGATCCGGCGGAAGCCGTACCCGTACGACGGCCCGGGGCCGCGTGGTGTTCTCGCCGCGCGGCCCCGGGCCGTTTCCGATCACCATTGACGCAGGCATTGGCGACTTATAACTTCACTATGCGGATGAATGATTCCGGGAAGCGGAAACGCTGTCAGATGGAGGGTGCGGTCATGGGTCAGCAGGAGAAGGTGGCGACGAGCCTCGCCGGCGCGGTCGGCGCGGAGATCGGTGCCTCCCTCGCGGAGGTGGACGCGGAACTCGTCCGCCGCTACCCGGGAGACCCCGGTACGCGCCAGCCCGTCCACACCGTCTACGTCCCCGCCGACGCCTTCACCGCCACGACGATCCGTTCCTGGGGCGACCGGGCCCTGGCGTCCCTCGACGAGCACGCCCCCGACGCCAACGCCCTCGCCGGGGTCCTGGGCATCCCCCAGGAGCTCGCGGAGCCCGTCCACGACCGCGTACGGGCCAAGCTGCAGAGCGAGCCCGTCGAAGACCTGCGCATCGACTTCGAGGACGGCTACGGGCCGCGCCCGGACGCCGAGGAGGACGAGGCGGCGGCCCGCGCCGCCCGGCTGGTGGCCGCCGCGTACGGCGACGGCACCGCGGCCCCTTACATGGGCATCCGTATGAAGTGCATGGAAGCGGCCGTACGCGACCGTGGCATCCGCACCACGGACATCTTCCTCACCGGTCTGATGCGGGCGGGCGGCCTCCCCGACGGTTTCGTCCTCACACTGCCGAAGGTGACGTACCCCGAGCAGGTCGCGGCCTTCGTCCGCCTGCTGGAGGCCTTCGAGGAGGCCCATGGCCTGCCGGCCGGGCGCCTCGGCCTCGAGATCCAGATCGAGACCAGCCAGTCCATCCTCGCCGCCGACGGCACCGCGGCCGTGGCCCGCATGATCGACGCCGCGCGCGGCCGGGCGACCGGCCTGCACTACGGGACCTTCGACTACAGCGCCTGCGTCGGCGTCAGCCCCGCCTACCAGGCCAGTGACCACCCCGCCGCCGACCATGCCAAGGCCGTCATGCAGGTCGCCGCCGCGGGCACCGGCGTCCGCGTCTGCGACGGCTCCACCAACGTGCTGCCCGTCGGCCCCACCGCGCAGGTCCACGACGCCTGGCGCCTCCACCACGGTCTCACCCGCAGGGCCCTGGCCCGCGCCTACTACCAGGGCTGGGACATGCACCCCGGGCACCTGCCCACCCGCTACGCGGCCGTCTACACCTTCTACCGCGAGGGCCTGGGACAGGCCGCGTCCCGGCTCGCCGCGTACGTCGCCAAGGCCGGCGGTGACGTCATGGACGAGCCCGCCACCGCGAAGGCCCTCAGCGGCTACCTGCTGCGGGGCATCGACTGCGGTGCCCTGGACACCACGGAGGTGGCCGCGCTCACCGGCCTCACCCGCGCCGACCTGGACACCTTCGCCTCACCCCGCCGCGGCGGGCTGACCGTGACCGCTCCGTAGCGGCTCAGGCGGGCGGGAGCTCGCCCGAGCCGCGCGGGATGAGCCGCGTCGGCAGCTCGACCCTGGCCGGGGCGTGGTCGGCACCGTCCAGACGGCGGAAGAGGTGCTCCGCGGCGGTACGGCCGACCGCCGCGGCGTCCTGGGAGATCACGGTGATGCCCAGCAGGTCGGCCAGCTCGATGTCGTCGAAGCCGACGAGCGCGATCCTGCGGTCGCACTCCGCGAGGACCCGGACAACCGTGACCGTCACACGGTTGTTGCCCGCGAAGAGCGCGGTGACCGGCGCGGGGCCCGCGAGCATGGTCTCGGCGGCGGCCCTGACCCGGGCCGGATCGGTCGGGCCGAGGGAGACCCAGGAGTCCTCGACGGTGATCCCGGCATCGGTCAGGGCGGCGTGGTAGCCGCGCAGTCGCTCCTTAGCCGTGTGGATGCGGGGCTGGTCACCGATGAAGCCGATCCTGCGGTGGCCGTGCGCGATCAGATGGGCCACACCCTCGCGCGTGCCGCCGAAGCTGTCCGACAGGACCATGTCGGCATCCACCCGGCCGGCCGGCCGGTCGACGAACACGGTGGCGATCCCGGCCTTTATCTCGGGCTCCAGATAGCGGTGGTCGTCACCCGCCGGGATCACGATGAGGCCGTCCACGCGGCGGGCGCACAGCGCGAGGACGAGCTCCTGCTCACGGTCCGGGTCCTCGGCGCTGGAACCGTTGATGAGCAGGGCGCCGTGGGCGCGGGCCACCTCCTCGACGGCGCGGCTCAGCGGGCCGTAGAAGGGGTCCGCGAGGTCTTCGAGCACGAGACCGATCGAGGCGGTGCGGCCCTTGCGCAGGACGCGCGCGCTGTCGTTGCGGCGGAATCCGAGGGCCTCGATCGCCTCCTGGACGCGGCGCTCGGTGTCGGGGGTGACGCCGGGTTCGCTGTTCACCACCCGGGAGACCGTCTTGAGTCCCACTCCGGCACGGGCTGCCACATCCTTCATGGTCGGCCTGTTGCCGTAGCGGGACTCGGGATGACGGGCGGTCTCGGCCACGGTGCGCTGTCCTGTCGTCGGGTGCGGGGCGTTCCTGCCGTCCCTGAGTGGTGCAGGGAGGGACCGGAGGCTGTGGCGTCGAGCATAGGCCCTGGACAACGTTGTCAACAGAATAGAGACTGTGACCACCACCGACTGAACTCGCAGGTCCCGCCCCGCACCCCTCCGGAGAGTCCACACCGATGCATACCGACCTCGTCGCCGCGCTCGACATCGGCGGCACCAAGATCGCCGGCGCGCTGGTGGACGGCGGCGGATCCCTGCTGGTGCGGGCCCAGCGGCCGACCCCCGCACGTGAGGACGCCGAAACGGTGATGGGGGCGGTCGACGCCGTCCTGGACGAGCTCAGGGCTTCGCCGCTGTGGCACAGGGCGCGCGCGGTCGGCATCGGCAGCGCGGGCCCCGTGGACGCGTCAGCGGGTACGGTCAGTCCGGTCAACGTGCCGGGCTGGCGGTGCTTCCCGCTGGTCGAGCGGGTCGGCGCGGCGGCGGGCGGACTGCCGGTCGCGCTGGTCGGCGACGGTGTCGCGATGACGGCGGCCGAGCACTGGCTCGGCGCCGCCCGCGGTTACGACAACGCTCTTTGCCTGGTCGTCTCCACGGGTGTCGGCGGGGGCCTCGTGCTGGGCGGGAAGCTGCACCGGGGGCCGACCGGAAACGCGGGCCACATCGGCCACATCAGCGTCGACCTCGACGGCGACCTTTGCCCGTGCGGGGCGCGTGGCTGCGTCGAGCGCCTGGCCAGCGGGCCGAACATCGCGCGGCGCGCCCTGGAGAACGGATGGCTGCCCGGCCCGGACGGCGACACCACCGCAGCCGCGGTGGCCGCCGCCGCGCGGGCCGGCGACCCGGCCGCGGTCGCCTCGTACGAGCGGGCCGCCCAGGCGCTCGCCGCCGGTATCGCCGCGACCGCCACACTGACCGAGATCGACATCGCGGTGATCGGCGGGGGAGTGGCCGGGGCGGGCGAGGTGCTCTTCGGGCCGCTGCGCAGGTACCTGCGCGACTACGCCACGCTCTCCTTCGTCCAGGGCATCGCGGTGACGCCGGCCGTGATGGGGACCGACGCGGGCCTGGTGGGCGCCGCCGCCGCCGCGTCGGCGGTCCGTCACGCCGAGGCGGACGTACGGGCCGTGGCGGCCCCGTAGCGGACCGGGTGGGGCCGCACGGAGGCCTCGCGGCGGACCGGCGGCCGCACGGGCGGTCCCGGTCTTCCGGCGGACCGTCCGGGTCCTCAGCGGTCCCCGTCCGCGGGCTGCCGCGGCACGACCACGAGGAACGCGTCCTGGTCCATGTCCATCACCACCTCGGCGGGCATGCCCTCGCCGCGGCGGGCCGCCGCGAACTCCTCGGCGGGCCTGCTGCCCCGCGGTCCGCCCGCGGGGAACCGCTCGATCACCGTACGGCGCACCGCGCGTACCCCCGTTCGTCCTGTGCTGCCTGCGTCGTTCCTGGGCTGCGCGTGCTGCGCGTGCCGTGGTTTTTGTGCTGCGCGTGCTGTGGTTCCTGCGCTGTCCGCTCCAACGACAGCCGGCGTCCCCCGTTACGGCCGCGCCCCCGGCCGGGCTCGTACAGTGGGACGCCCCCCGCGCCCCCCGCGCCCCCCGCGCCCCCCGCGCCCCCCGCGCCCCCGGCGGTCGCCTCGCCGTAACAAGCGTCGCCCCGGCGGGGTTTCCGCAGCAGGGTGTTGCGGGCAAGCCACAGGGGGCTACGGAAGAGGGGGACCCGTGATCGTCTGGATCAACGGTGCGTTCGGTGCGGGCAAGACCAGTGCTGCGTGCGAACTGATCGACCTGATCCCGAACAGCACCTTCTACGACCCCGAACTGATCGGCGGGGGACTGCGCCACCTGCTGCCCCAGAAGAAGCTCGCCGAAGTGACCGACTTCCAGGACCTGCCGATCTGGCGGCGTCTGGTGGTCGATACGGCGGCCGCGCTGCTCGCAGAGCTTCCCGGAGTGCTCGTGGTGCCGATGACACTGCTGAGGCAGGAGTACCGCGACGAGATCTTCGGCGGACTCGCCTCCCGGCGCATTCCGGTGTGCCATGTACTGCTCTCACCTGAGGAAACGATCCTGCGGAGGCGGATAGCCGACCGTGAGGAATACGCCGGCCGTCCCGGGCACAACGAGCGCTCCGGGCAGTGGGTGTACGAACACATCGAGCCCTACCTGGCCGCCCTGGAGTGGATCACCGCGGACGCCCTCACGATCGACACCAGCGCCCTCACCCCGCGCGAGACGGCCGAGCGGATCGCCGAGGCCGTACGCACGGGAGAGGCCAGGGAGTGCGGGATAGTCCAGACCCCGCAACCGCGCGCGGAGACCGTCGCGTCCGGTGTCCTGCTCTTCGACGAGCAGGACCGGGTCCTGCTCGTCGACCCGACCTACAAACCCGGCTGGGAGTTCCCCGGCGGGGTCGTGGAGCCGGGAGAGGCACCGGCCGAGGCCGGGATCCGGGAGGTCGCCGAGGAGCTGGGGCTCCGCCTCCGCACGGTCCCGAAACTCCTCGTGGTCGACTGGGAGGCGCCGGAGCCGCCCGCGTACGGGGGCCTGCGCTTCCTGTTCGACGGCGGACTCCTGCCCCGAGAGGACGCCGCACAGCTGCTGCTTCCCGGTGCGGAGCTGCGCGGCTGGCGGTTCGTCACCGAGGAGGAGGCGGCCGCCATGCTGCCGCCCACCCGCCTCGAACGGCTTCGCTGGGCCCTGCGCGCCCGCGAACGGGCCACCGTCCTGAACCTGGAGGCCGGGGTGCCGGTGGGCTGAGGGGACGGTCTGCAGGTCAGCGGCCCGCCGCGGTCACCGGCGGCGTGCCTCAGCCCCCGATGACCGGCGTGCCCGTGTTCCCGGTGAACGGACCGCTGTGACCGAATCGGGCGGGTGACCAGGGCGCCCGAGCACCGATACGTCGTGAAGGCCCGCGCCCAGTCCGAGTTGAAGGTGTCCGGCGCCACCTGGACCGAAGTGCGGCCGAGGAGCGGCGCCGGCGAGATCCGTGTCGCGAACGTACGCACGAGCAGGCGGACGTCGCCCGGAGATCAGCCCCGGGCGACATCCGCCCGGCACCCGGCGGCGCGGCAGTGGGCCTCAGACCTTCTTGGACTCCGCGTAGTTCCGCAGGAACAGCGCCTCGGTGACGGAGAGGCGCTCCAGCTCCTCGGGGGACACACTCTCGTTCACCGCGTGGATCTGCGCCTCGGGCTCGCTCAGACCGATCAGCAGGATCTCCGCCTCCGGGTACAGCCCGGCCAAGGTGTTGCAGAGCGGGATCGAGCCGCCCATGCCGGAGGACTGCATCTCCTCGCCCGGATAGGCGACCCGCATGGCCTCGGCCATCGACGTGTACGCGGGGCTGGTGATGTCGGCGCGGAACGGCTGGCCCTGGCCGACCTGTTCGACCGACACCCGGGCGCCCCACGGGGCGTGCGACCGGAGATGGGCGGTCAGCAGCTTCGTCGCCTCGGCGGCGTCCTGGCCCGGCGGTACCCGGAGGCTGATCTGCGCCCGCGCGCTCGCCTGCAGCGACGGAGTGGCACCGACCACCGGCGGGCAGTCGATCCCGATGACGGTCACCGCGGGCCGCGCCCAGATGCGGTCGGCCACGGACCCGCTACCGATCAGCTCCACACCGTCCAGCACCTTGGCGTCCTTGCGGAACTCGCCCTCCGGGTACTGCAGTCCGTCCCACTCGGTGTCCGTCGTGAGCCCGTCGACCGTCGTCGTGCCGTCCTCGGCCCGCAGCGACGCCAGCAGCTGGATCATCGCGGCCAGCGCGTCCGGGGCCGCGCCGCCGAACTGCCCGGAGTGCAGGTTTCCTTCGAGGGTGTCCAACCGCACCCGCAGCATCGTCATGCCCCGCAGCGTCGCGGTGACGGTGGGCAGGCCGACCCGGAAGTTACCGGTGTCGCCGATGACGACCGTGTCGGCCGCGAGCAGCTCCGGGTGCGCCTCGGCGTACTGTTCCAGGCCGCCCGTCCCCTGCTCCTCGGAGCCCTCCGCGATCACCTTGACGGAGACCGGGACGCCGCCGTTCGCCTTGAGAGCACGCAGCGCCAGCAGGTGCATGATGAAGCCGCCCTTGCAGTCCGCCGCGCCCCGGCCGAACCAGCGGCCGTCGCGCTCGGTCAGCTCGAACGGCGGGGAGAGCCAGGCGGACTCGTCCAGCGGCGGCTGCACGTCGTAGTGCGCGTAGAGCAGTACGGTCGGCGCACCGGCCGGGCCGGGCAGGAAGCCGTACACCGACCGGGTTCCGTCGGGGGTGTCGAGCAGGGCGACGTCCTGGAAGTCCTCGGCGCGCAGCGCGTCGGCGACCCAGTCGGCCGCCGCCTCGCACTCGCTCTTCGGGAACTGCGCGGGGTCCGCCACCGACCGGAAGGCCACCAACTCGGTCAGCTCCGCCTTCGCGCGGGGCATCAGCGAGGCAATGGTCTCGGAAATCGGACGGGCGGTCATGGGCACGCTCCTCGTGGGTGCGACGTTAGGACTATGGCGCGGTGTGTACGCGACCGTCGGCGACGCCGTGCACGCGGCGTCGCATGTATGACGAAAACATGGCTGATCCTCCCACAGCGGGGCTCGGCCGCAACGCGCCGTAGGATGCCGTGAGCAACTGGGGCCACTGGTCGGGATCGGGAGCAGAAGCACATCGTGAGCAGCGAGAACGCAGACGCCGGACGTGAGCCGGAAGAGTCGTCGTCGGTATGGGACGTCGTCGTGGTCGGCGCGGGTCCGGCGGGAGCTTCCGCGGCATACGCGGCGGCCGTCGCGGGCCGCCGGGTGCTGTTGCTGGAGAAGGCGGAGATTCCCCGCTACAAGACCTGTGGCGGCGGCATCATCGGGTTCTCGCGGGACTCACTGCCTCCCGGGTTCGAACTGCCCCTGAAGGACCGCATCCACGCCGTCACCTTCTCGCTCAACGGGAAGCTGTCCCGCACGCGCAAATCCAAGCGCATGCTCTTCGGGCTGATCAACCGTCCGGAGTTCGACGCCGGTCTGGTCGAGGAGGCGCAGAAGGCGGGCGCCGAGCTGCGCACCGGTGCCGCGGTGGCACGGGTCGAGCAGCACGGACCCGCCGTGCCGGACCGGCGTACGGTCGCGGTGGTTCTGGCCGACGGCGAGACGGTTCTGGCACGGGCCGTCGTCGGCGCGGACGGCAGCGCGGGGCGCATAGGAGCCCATGTCGGGGTGAAGCTCGACCAGGTGGACCTCGGTCTGGAGGCCGAGATCCCGGTACCGGCGACGGTGGCCGAGGACTGGGCGGGGCGGGTGCTCATCGACTGGGGTCCGCTGCCCGGGAGTTACGGCTGGGTCTTCCCCAAGGGCGACACGCTGACCGTCGGAGTGATCGCGGCGCGTGGCGACGGTGCGGGGACGAAGCGCTACCTGGAGGACTTCATCGGCCGGCTGGGCCTCGCCGGGTTCGAGCCGACGATCTCCTCCGGCCATCTGACGCGCTGCCGCAGCGAGGACTCCCCGCTCTCCCGCGGTCGCGTGGTGGTCTGCGGCGACGCGGCCGGACTGCTGGAGCCGTGGACCAGGGAAGGCATCTCCTTCGCCCTGCGTTCGGGCCGGCTCGCCGGTGAGTGGGCGGTCCGGATCGCCGAATCGCACGACGCGGTGGACGCCCGGCGGCAGGCACTCAACTACGCGTTCGCCATCAAGGCAGGGCTGGGCGTCGAAATGGGTGTCGGCCGGCGCATGCTCAAGCTGTTCGAGCGGCGCCCCGGGATCCTGCACGCGGTGCTGACGGGTTTCCGCCCGGCCTGGAGCGCGTTCGCCGGGATCACCCGGGGGACGACGTCCCTGGCCGAGCTGGTGCGTACGCATCCGCTGGCGCAGCGTGCGCTGTCGGCGATGGATCGCTAGGACCGGTGGGGCTGTCGGGACTGCTCGGACCGGTGGAGTCGGGGTAGGTGGGGCTGGTGCGGCCGGGAGGGATCGCTGAGGTCTCCGGAATGCTGCGGTCTCGGGGGCGTCGGAGCTCCGGGACCTCTGCAGCCGTCGGGCCTCCCGGGGCTGCCGCACCTGTCGAGGTTCACGGAGTACCGAGGCTGTCCGCTGTCGGGGTCGTTGACTGAGGTCGTTGGGCCCGTGGGGCCGCTGCGACTGCCGGTCTCCTGAACGTGGTCAGCTCTCGATGCTGACCCGGAAGACCGGGTGGTCGGGGCAGGCCGCCAGGAGTTCCGCGTCGGTGGACTTCGCGGTGACACCCTGGAAGTACTGGTTGACCTCCCAGCCCCAGCGGTCGAGGTAGGCGCGGACGATCAGCATCTTCTGCTCGTCGTCCGCGATCTCCCGCGCGGTGAACGCGGCACGCCCCCGCACCCCGGTCACTCGGCGGATCCTGGTACCGCCCGCCGCCCGTCCGGAAAACCGGCCGCGGGCGCGACCCGGAGGGTCAGGCGCCCTGCGGGTGGGCGGAGTGCTCGCGGCCCGCGCGGCGTACCAGGCGGGCGAACCAGCCAAGCGCGCAGGCCTGCGCCAGTACGGACACGATCAGTGCGAGATAGACGAACCAGGCGGGTCCGCCCGACTCCGCACCGGCCATGGAACCGCCGACGAGGAAGAGGAACACGGTCGGTGCCGCGAGGAAGAACACCCAGACCCCGGCGAACGAGGCGTCGTCGTGAGCCACGAACAGCGTGTCCACCGCGACGAACACGACGGCCGCCAGGACGAGCCCGAGGTAGATCCGCGAAGCCGCGTTGCCGAAGGTCAGCCGCGCCGTCGTACGCAGCCGCTTGTTCATCATCTGATGACTCATGTCCCGCTCCCCGTGGTCGTTGATGCTTCCATCGTGCGCCCGGGAAGCGGCCGGTGCCTGAGTACGGCTACTCAATCGCTCAGGTGTGCGCAACGTTCCGCGCGCCGTAGCCCAGTACGGCCGCGGTCGCGGCGAGCGCGGCCACGGTGGTGAGGGCCACCGGCAGGGAGAACCAGTCGGCCATGAAGCCGATCACCGGCGGCCCCAGCAGCATCCCGCCGTAGCCGAGCGTCGACGCCGCGGCCACTCCGCTCGGGCCGGCCAGCGCCCCGGCCCGGCCGACGGCGACGGGGAAGATGTTGGCCAGGCCCAGACCGGCCACGGCGAAGCCGAGCAGGGCGAGCCAGACGGTCGGTGCGAGCGCCCCGAACAGCATGCCCGCCGCCGCCGTGACCCCGCCCGCCACGAGCGTGCGGGTCTGCCCGAACCGTTCGAGGAGCGTGGTACCCGTGAGCCTGCCGATCGCCATGGTCAGGGCGAACAGGGAATAGCCCGCGGCGGCGAGACCGGGATCGGCGTGCAGGTCCTGCGTGAGGTGGAGCGCGCCCCACTCCGCGAGCGCGCCCTCGCCGTACGCGGTGCAGAGGGCGATGACGCCGAACAGGATCACGATCCGGCGGGCCCGGCTGCTCATCCGCCGCGGATGCGCCGGTGTCTGCACCGGCTCCCGGCCGGCGGCGGCACCGGGCGCCGAGCTGTGGCGCAGGAGTACGGGGCCGGTGACCGCGGTGACGACCAGTCCGATACCGGCCAGCGCGAAGAGGTGGGTCGAGGCGGAGAGGCTGCCCGCGACCAGCCCGCCGAGTCCGGCTCCCGTCATGCCGCCCAGGCTGAACGCGGCGTGGAAGCTCGGCATCACGGGGCGGCGCAGCGCCGTGACCAGATCGACGGCGGCGCTGTTCGCCGCCACGTTCATGCCCCCGTACGCGGCGCCGAACAGCAGAAGGACGAGACCGAGGGAGAGCGCCGAATGCGTCTGGGCGGGAAGGGCGATGCTCAGCGGCAGCAGCACGCCGCAGACCACGGTGACGGCGTGGCTCCCGAAGCGACGGCAGAGCCGGCCGGTGAGCATCATGGTGATCACCGCGCCCGCCGACACGCCCAGCAGGGCGAGCCCCAGGGTGGAGGCGGTCGCCCCGGTCTGGTGCTTGATGGCCGGGATACGGACCACCCAGCCGGCGAAGAGGAACCCGTCGAGGGCGAAGAATATGGTCAGCGCGGTACGGAGGCGGGCCGACGAGGGTGGGGCGGTGTCTCCGCCGGATTCCCCCGATAGGGCCGTCCGCAGTTTGTTTAGTTGCGGCACAAACTCAGCATAGGGGCGCGCGGACGACGTACGCAAGACGGCTGCCCCCGATGACGTGCCGGTGAACGGTGCGGGACCCCGGAGCGTCGGCGGCGGCTCCGGATCATGGGAGACTCGCCCCCATGAACGGCAAGTCGACCACCACGCGGACGAAGTTGGAGAGGGGCCGCAGCGCGCTCGGGCCCGCCCTGGAGCTGGTCCACACAGGCCGCGCGCCCACGCGCGCCGTACTGACGTCCGAACTCGGTGTCACACGGGCCACCGCCGGTGCGGTGGCCGCGGAGCTGGAAGCCCTCGGACTCATCAGGGTCGACTCCAGCCCGGGTTCGGCGGCAGGCTCGCAGGGCCGCCCCTCGCACCGGCTGTCCGTCAGGGACCGCGGTCCGGTCGCCCTGGCCGCCCAGGTGCACGCCGACGGCTTCCGCGCCGCGCTGGTCGGGCTCGGGGGCGGGATCGTGGCCACCGCGCCCGGCTGCGTCGCCGTCATGGCCGACCCCGCACAGGTCCTCGGCGAGGTCGTCGAAGCCGGCGCCCAACTGCTGCGCGACAGCGGGCTGCGCTGCGTCGGCGCCGGGCTGGCCGTCCCCTCGGCGGTCGCCGAACCGGAGGGCACCGCCCTCAACCCGATGCACCTCGCCTGGCCGCCGGGTGCTCCCGTCCGGGAGATCTTCTCCGCCTGCGTACGCGCGGCCGGTATCTCCGGACCGGCGTTCACCGGCAACGACGTCAATCTGGCCGCCCTCGCCGAGCACCGGCACGGGGCGGGGCGCGGTGCCCAGCACCTGCTCTGTGTGGCCACCGGCCACCGGGGCGTGGGCGGCGCCCTCGTCCTGGACGGTCGTCTGCACAGCGGGAGTTCGGGCCTCGCCCTGGAAGTGGGCCATCTCACGGTCAATCCCGAGGGCCGCCCCTGCCACTGCGGCGGACGCGGCTGCCTGGACGTCGAGACGGACCCCCTGGCCTTCCTCACCGCCGCGCACCGCGAACCCGGCCCCGAGGAATCACTCCTCAAGCAGTCCGGCGACCTGCTGCGCACGGAGTACGACGACCCGTGTGTGCGCGCCGCCGCGGAGGAGCTGATCGACCGCCTGGGCCTGGGCCTGGCCGGGCTGGTCAACATCCTCAACCCGGACCGCATCATCCTCGGCGGCCTGCACCGCGATCTCCTGGAGGCCGACCCCGAGCGGCTCCGCGCGGTGGTGGCCGACCGCAGCCTGTGGGGCCGTAGCGGGAGTGTGCCGATCCTGTCCTGCACCCTGGACCACAACAGCCTGGTGGGCGCCGCCGAACTGGCCTGGCAGCCCGTGCTCGACGACCCCTTGGCCGCCCTCGCCTGACCCGCGCCGGCGGTGCGGACCGGGCGTCACCCCGGGCCGCACCGGCCGGGCCTCACCTCACTCCCTGCCCGTCCGCGCTCAGCGCGGCACGCTCCGGCGCCGAGAGGCGCAGCACCTCGTAGCGTTCGCCGGCGGTCCCGTCGGGCTCGTCCTCCCAGAGCGTGAAGTGCAAGAGCTCCCAGTGGCGCGGGTCGACGGCCAGTGCCGAGGCCACGGCTCCCGGGGCGGCGGCGAGCCGGCGGTTCGCCTCCAGCGCGGCCTCCATCGCCTCGGCCGGCCGGACCGTGTCCGCGATCCGTTCACGGCGGCGGACGGCGGTACGGGGAACGGCTCCGGAAGCCGGGCCCTCCAGATGGGCGAGGCCCGACCAGTGCTGCACCTCGGGTCGCCCGAAGTCGTCCACGATGCCCTGGAATCCGGGTCCCCGGAGAAACGTGTTCATGCCCTCCGCGGCCGACCACAGGTACAGCGGGGCGTACTGGTTGACCGGTGACGCCGCGCCCCGTTCGCGGATCAGGTACGCCTTCAGCCCGAGGCCGGGGAAGTCGTCCAGGAGATGGCCCCTGGTGGCGACCCGCTCACGGATGATCTTCATGTCGTAGTCGGCGGGCAGCGTGATCTCGTACTGCATGACGTGCATGGCGTACTCCTCAGGCGGACGGGGTGCGAGGGGAGAGCAGGGAGAGCAGTCCTTCGACCGCCGAGTCGAAGGCGGCGGCCGAGCCGGAGGCGCGGGCCAGGACGTAGCCGCCCTGAACCGTGGCCACCACGGTGGACGCGATCGCGGCGGGCGCGATGCCGGGTGCGAACTCGCCCCTGTCCAGGCCCTCCTGGACGATCTCGGCGATCCGCCCACGGAGCCAGCCGATCGTCTCGTCCACCGGAGCGCGCAGCTGATCGCTCGCCACGACCTCCGGGTCCATGGTCAGCCGTCCCACCGGGCAGCCCCGCAGCACTTCGCGCTCGCGCAGCAGATAGGCGCACAGCCGCTCGTACGCGGAGCCTGGACCGTCCAGCAGGTCACCGGCCGTCGCGCGGAGCTGTGCGGACGTGCGCAGGACGGCGGCCAGGGCCAGATCGGGCTTGCCCGTGAAGTGGTGGTACATGCTGCCCTGGCCCGCGCCGGCCAGCCGCTGGATGGCCTTGGGGCTCGTACCCACGTAGCCGCGCTCCCAGAGGAGCTCCTGGGTTGCCTCGATCAGACGGTCCGGAGTGCTCATGCGGGCACTGTACATACCAGTAGGTACAGAAGTGAGGGTGTCCGCCGGGGAGCAGGTGCCGGGCGAAGCCAGGGCCCCCTCCCGGAGACAGGCTCGTAAGCGACAGGAACTCGTGGCCGAACCCCCCACCGAGGAGTTCACCGAGATGGACACCCTGGCGTACTGGGCGGGCGGTTCGTGGCCGGCGCGATGAGGACGAGTACCGGCGCAGGCTCTCCGTCCTCGACGAGCCCTACGGCCGCTTCGGCAAGGACGGTCCGGTCTGACCGCGCCCACCGCACCGGGACGCGGGGCGAGGGAGCGCGCCGGTCACGAGTGACCGGCGCGCTCCCTCATGATCCGCGTGAGGGCCGCGGTGCCACCCCGGTCAGCCGACGACGGCCGACCGGGCACGCGTCGCCGCTGCCGTGGGCTCCATGAGGATTCCGGGCCCGGAACCGAACGGACCATCGGTCATCGACCCGTACACCGGGAGGGGATGCAGAGCGGTGGCGAGGGAAGGAGCGGGAAGGGTGAACCAGACGATCTTCCCCGTGTCGTCGCTCGGTCGTACGCCCCAGCTCTCGCTGACAGCCGCGATCAGTGCCATTCCGCGCCCCGAAGTGGCGGAGGAATCGGCATCGCACATGGTCGGCAGCCGGGGGTCGTGGTCGTGGACGGAGATTGTCAGGCGGTCGAGCAGCAGCTCGATCTCGACGGTGCACGATTTGTCCGGCTGTGCATGCCGGTGGACATTGGTCAGCAGTTCGGTGACGCCGAGCGCTGCCTGGTCGATCAGAGGATCGAGATGCCAGTAGCGCAATTGCGCCGAGATGATTCTGCGGACCTGACCGATCCGCGACGGCAGGGCCTGGAGCTCCACCGCGCAGTGCCTGCTTGGCTCGCTGATCACGGCTGCGACTCCCCGAAATAGGTCCGGAAGAAGACGAAGGGACGGATCCAGCAGATGGCTGACTGCTGTTTCTGGTCTGGTGATGCGTGGTCCGCCCTGTGTGGGCCCGGCGGAGCGGCTTGCGCTGTCACCGCCGGTTCACCATCAGTGACGTGGGACCAGCGTGACCCAGGGGGTTGGGCTCCGCAACTCGCGGTGCCCGTACGCAACCGTTGCGTCAGGTCCGCCGCCCGCCCGCCCCCCGCAGCGCCTCCAGGAACCTGCGGACCGGGGCCGCCCCGCCCGGCCTGCGGTTGCGCTGCCCCATCGTCAGCCGGTAGCGCACCCCGTTGATCCGCGCGACCGCGGAGTCGGCCGCCAGGAACCACCGCTTGCCCGCGCGCACCGAGGTCACCGGCGCACTGTCGATCTCCCGGCCGTTACTGGTCAGCAGGGCCAGCCGACCGTCCTTGACGATCACCTGGCCGGCCCTGGTGAGGGAACGGGCCCATCGTTCGATCCTGACATCCGTCGCGCTGAACTCTGTCTCGGCCATGGCGACTTCACCCCCCTTGTCCCGGCTTCTACTGAGAAGTCTGCCCCGGACAGGGGCGCTTGCACCAGACCACATCGGGACGGTATCCGCCGGGCCGCCGCGCCGGTCGCACACCCACCGGGCAACTGTGCAAAGGCAGGGCTATGGGCCATCAAAGCGATCGTTTGTGCAGGTGGGGGGAATATCGTGGAGGCCACCGAGTACCGCCGTCACGACAAGGAGATCCCTGATGGACGCCAGTGAGCACCGAGGTGACGGCGGGGTCGTGGAGACGGCGGACACCGACCGCAGCGATCCGGACTACCGGACCTGGCTGAAAGAGGCGGTACGCAAGGTCCAGGCGGACGCGAACCGCTCCGCCGACACCCACCTCCTGCGCTTCCCGCTGCCCGAACAGTGGGGCATCGACCTCTACCTCAAGGACGAGTCGACGCACCCCACCGGCAGCCTCAAACACCGGCTGGCCCGTTCGCTCTTCCTCTACGGGCTGTGCAACGGCTGGATCCGCCGGGGCAAGCCGGTCATCGAGGCGTCGAGCGGCTCGACCGCCGTCTCGGAGGCGTACTTCGCGAAAATGATCGGTGTCCCGTTCATCGCGGTGATGCCCCGCACCACCAGTCCCGAGAAGTGCCGGCTGATCGAATTCCACGGCGGACAGTGCCACTTCGTGGACGACTCCCGCAGGCTGTACGAGGAGTCCGCCGCCCTCGCCGCCGAGACCGGCGGCCACTACATGGACCAGTTCACCTACGCGGAGCGGGCCACCGACTGGCGCGGCAACAACAACATCGCGGAATCCATCTACCAGCAGCTGAGACTGGAGAGGTACCCGGAGCCCGCCTGGATCGTCGCCACGGCCGGCACGGGCGGCACCTCGGCGACCATCGGGCGCTACGTCCGCTACATGCAGCACGACACCCGGATCTGCGTACCCGACCCGGAGAACTCCTGTTTCTTCGACGGCTGGACCAGGCATGACCCGCTGGCCACCAGTGACTGCGGCTCACGCATCGAAGGCATCGGCCGGCCCAGGATGGAGCCGAGCTTCGTGCCCGGTGCCATCGACCGGATGATGAAGGTGCCGGACGCGGCCACCGTCGCCGCCGTCCGCGTGCTGGAGCGCGTCCTCGGCCGCAAGGCGGGCGGCTCGACGGGTACCGGGCTGTGGAGCGCGTTCAAGCTGGTGGCCGAGATGGTGGAGCGGGGCAGCACCGGCAGCGTCGTCACGCTGCTCTGCGACCCGGGCGACCGCTACCTCGACAAGTACTACTCGGACAGCTGGCTGAGCGAGCAGGGCCTCGACATCGGGCCGTACACGGAGACGATCGACCGCTTCCTGGCCACGGGCACCTGGACCGCCTGACCGCCCGCCCGACGTCCGCACGGCGGTCGTGGGTCAGTCGTCGAGCAGGGTGTCGAGCACGCGGCCGAAGAGCCTGCGGCCCGCGGCCGAGAGCAGGGGATCGCCCCAGCGGGGCAGCAGCCGTACGCGCAGCTCCTCGACCCAGATCACATGCGACCCCGCACCCGTCGGGCGGACATCGATCGAGGCCCGGCCCCGCACCACGGGGCCGCGCTTCTCCAGCTCGCACAGTCCGGCCCGGCCGCCCGCCGGCGGGGTCCACCGCACGACCTCCATCGGATCGTCGAAGCCCAACGGGCCGAGACCCGTACGGGCCACGAAGACCGTCCCGGTGCGGGTGGGCGGACCCGTCGGGACGGTGACCGAGGTGAACGGGACGGTCCCGCCATGCCGCTCCCAATCGGTCACCCGGCGCCAGGTCTCGGCGGCGGGGAGGGGAGTGAAACGCTCGATCCGGAAGACGGCCACACCCCGATCCTAGGACGTCCACCGCTCCCTCGGGGTGCGGAGCGGAACGTGCGGGGCCGCACGTTCCCCTCGTCCGGATCATGGCGACCCACGATCCCGGCATCCGGACCGACGAGGTCGATCCGGCACCGAGAGGCCCGAAGGACTGTCCAGTCGACGCGGGCGCACGACGACAGCCACGGCACCTCGCCGCGTTGCCGGAAGCCCGCGTACATCCGGTACGGGGACGTCCCTCCGTGTTGCGATTCACCGCATCCGACGCCGCGCGCGGGTCCGCCAGGGATTACGGGACAGCCTCAGGCGTCCGGAGATCCGCCCGCCACGACCAGGCCCGGCAGATGTTCCTCGATCTCCCGGCGTGCACCGTCCGGCAGGCCCGCGTCCGTGACGAAGCTGTCCACCTCGTCGAGCGTCGCGAAGGAACTCAGGCCCACCGTGCCCCACTTGGTGTGGTCGGCGACCACCACGACCCGCCGCGCGGCCCGGACGAGGCGGCGGTTCGTCTCGGCCTCCGCGAGGTTCGGCGTCGAGAGACCCGCCTCGACCGAGATGCCGTGCACCCCGAGGAACAGCACGTCGAAGTGGAGCGAGTCGATGGCCCGGTCCGCGACCGGCCCCACGAGCGAGTCCGAAGGCGTACGGATCCCGCCGGTCAGCACCACCGTGGCCGCCCCGGCCCGCGAACCGCCCGCCGCCGTCGGCCGCTGCGCGTCGTGGAACACATCGGCGACCCGCACCGAATTCGTCACCACGGTCAGCGCCGGTACCTCCAGCAGATGCCGGGCCAGCGCGAACGTGGTCGTACCGCCGGAGAGCGCGATCGCGCTGCCGGGCACCGCCATCGCCGCCGCCGCCCGCGCGATGTCCTCCTTGGCACTGAGCTCCAGCGTCGACTTCGCCTCGAACCCCGGCTCGTGCGTACTCGCCTCGACCACCGGGACGGCCCCGCCGTGCACCTTCTCGATGACACCCTGACGCGCCAGCGCGTCCAGGTCCCGGCGGATGGTCATGTCGGAGACGCTCAGCTTGCGGGTCAGCTCGTTGACGCGGACCCCGCCGCGCTTGCGCACCTCGTCGAGAATGAGCGCGCGCCGCTGCTCCGCGAGCAGGTTCTGGTTCTCGCTCAAAGCCGACCCGGCCCTTCCCTCTGTCCACCCGTCCACACCGTCCGGCAGCGGCCTGCGGGACGCCCTCATCCTGCCACGCACCCCTACAGGCCGCGTCACTGGGGAGATTCGGTGAGAGCGGTGCGGCGGACACCCTCCGTCCGGGATGGTGGTGACTGCGCATCAGCCCAAAAGCCCCACGCCCCGACCCGACCCCTTTTTCTCCCCGCCCGGCCGGGACGCCGTACGGACCAGAGAGCGAGTCACCGAATTGCCCCCTGCACCCCAGGCCCCGCAAAGATCCGGGGCGGCGCTGGAACTGCTCGTCCACGGGGTCGGCGGAGCCACCCCCCAGGAGATGCTCGGCGACCCCCGGACGACCAGGATCACCGGTGACGCCACGGCCGCCGTCTACCGGCGCACCGAGGACGTCGCGGCCGAGCAGCACCCCGAACGCCACCGGGACGGACCCCTCGCCGAGGCCTACTGCTGGTCCAACCTCACCTCCGGCAACGGCTCCCGCGCCCTCTGGCTCCTGCTGCTCCCCTTCATGGTGGTCAACCTCGCCCACTGGATGCGGCCCACCGCCCGGGGGCGCACCGTCGCGGTCCGGCTGTACGGAGCCGTGGTGCGGCTCGTCGCCCTCAGCCTCACCGTGCTGCTGACCGCCGCCGCCTGCGAGGTGGCCCTCGACCTGGTGGCCTGGCAGTGCGCGGGCGTCGCCGAATGCTCCGGGCGCCGGTCCTGGCTGGGCTTCCTCGCCACGGAACAGGGCGGCTGGTGGTCCCAGCCCGGACGCAGGCTCGCCGTCGCGGCGGCCGTGCCCACCGCCCTCGTCGGCCTGCTCTGGTACCTGTCCAACCGCACCTGGAGCGCCTACGAATCGCAGCGCCCGCTGACCTGGGACGAACCCGGCGAGGACGAGGAGCCGCTGCCCCCGCCCTCCGGTGCCCCCGTCGTGCGCCCCGCGCTGGGCAGGCCGGGATTCTGGTACGGCCGCCGACTGGTCGCCCGGCTGCGCGCCGCGCACACCGCCGCCGGATTCCTCACCGTCGCCGCCGCCGTCGGAGGTGCGGCCGCCCGGCACGACCGGGCCGCCGACGGCCCCGTACCCGCCGTGCTCGGCTTTCTGTTCGAAGCGGCCCTCGTCCTGTGCGGCCTCGTCGTCGTCGTGGTGGTCTGCCGCCGTGGCCGCAGCGAGCGACGTCTCGACAACCGGCTCGACCGTGCCGTCATCTCCTTCCTGCCCCCGGCCGCGCTCGCCCTCCTGGCCACCGGCACGGTGTACGCCGCCTGGTCACGCCCCGGCTGGGCATCCTCCGGCACCCTCCCCGGAGAGGCTGCCTTCCGTCTCCTCGCGCTGGGCCAGGGCATCCTCGTCGTCGTCCTCGCCGCAGTGGCGATGAGCCTGTACCGGCGCACACCCGACCCGCGCACCACCCTGCGCGGCCTCGGCGGCCCCGCCGTCGCGATGCTCGCCTGCGCGCTCGGCGGCGTGATGACCGGAGGCGTCGCCCAGCGCGTCGCCGACTGGCTCGACGGCCCCGGCACCCCGGGCATGGGCCAGGGCTCCGCGATCGAGGGCCCGCCCGTGGTCCTCAGCTGGCAGGCCTCCGCCATCCCCGTCCTGCTGCTGCTCCTGCTCGTCCCCGTCACCTGGCTGGTCCTCCGCACCGCCCGGCGTGCCCGCCGGATGGGGCCCGGGATCGAGGCCGAGTACGAACAGACACTCAATGACCCAGGCCGCACCCGGCGGATCGCCCGCACGAGGGCCACGGCGGCGCTCACGGACTCCGCGCCCCGGATCCTCGGGCTGGTCTCCGGTGCCACCCTGCTGCTCGGTGTCGGAGCGGTCGCCGGCTCCTGGATCAGCGGCGAGGTGCCCGGCCGGGCCATGGACGGCACGAGCCCGGTCGTCGAATCGCTCGCCGAGGCCGCCCAGTCGACCGGCTCATGGCTGATCGGCCTCGGCTTCATACTCTTCGTCACCTGGGGACGCCGCGCCTACCGCGACGTCTCCGCCCGGCGCACCATAGGCATCCTCTGGGACGTCGGTACGTTCTGGCCGCGCGCCGCCCACCCCTTCGCACCGCCCTGCTACGCCGAGCGGGCCGTGCCCGACCTGTCGTCCCGGATGTCCGCCTGGACGGGCCTCACCGGTGGCCGGCTCGTCATCTCGGGACACTCCCAGGGCAGCGTGCTCGCGGCGGCCGCCGTCTGGCAACTGCCCGACGCGACGCGACGCCGGGTGGCACTGCTCACCTACGGCTCGCCGATCGAGCGGCTCTACGGGCGCTGGTTCCCGGCCTACTTCGGGCCCGTCCCGCTGGAAGGGCTCCACCGGTCCGTCCACTGCTGGCGCAACCTGTGGCGCGCCACGGACCCGATCGGCGGCCCCGTCGCAATCGACGAGGCCGGCGGCCCGGAGGTCGACCGGGGCCCGCTGAGGGACCCGCTGGTCTACGGCCGCACCCCGGAACACCCGCTGCCCGAACCGATCCTGGGGCACTCGGACTACCAGGCCGACCCCGACTTCGCCGTACAGCGGGCCATGCTCCTCGAACGGCTCGGGCCCGTCCTGCCCCAGCAGGCCGGAGCGGAGACTCAGGGAAGCTCGGGCAGGTCCTCCGGATAGAGCAGGGTGAGGTCGTCCGTGCTCGGCTCCGCGAGCTGGGCGACCCGGCCCGCGTGCCGCTCCACCATCGACTCGAAGGTCTGACGGGCCGTACGGCCGTTACCGAAGGCCGGACCCTTGGGAAGCGCGGTGAAGTACTTGAGCAGCGCTTCCCCGGCCCCGTCCGCCAGGCTGTACTCGTGCTCCTCGGACTGCTGCTCCACGATCCGCAGCAACTCCTCCGGCACATAATCGCTGAACGTGATCGTCCGTGAGAAGCGCGAGGCCACACCCGGATTGACCGTGAGGAAGCGCTCCATCTCGTGGGTGTACCCGGCTACGATCACCACCACCGCGTCCCGGTGGTCCTCCATCAGCTTCACCAGCGTGTCGATGGCCTCCCGCCCGAAGTCCCGACCGGAGTCCTCGGGCGACAGCGCGTACGCCTCGTCGACGAACAGCACCCCGCCGCGCGCCCGGTCGAACGCCTCCTGCGTGCGGATCGCCGTCGACCCGATGTGCTCACCGACCAGGTCGACCCGGGAAACCTCCACGAGGTGCCCGTGCTCCAGCACACCGAGCGAGGCCAGGATCTCGCCGTACAGCCGGGCCACCGTCGTCTTGCCCGTACCGGGGGAGCCGGTGAAGACCAGATGCCGGCGCACCGACGCGGCCTTGAGTCCGGCAAGGCGACGGCGGCGGCCCACCTCGATCATGTCGGTCAGCGCCCGCACCTCACGCTTGACGCTGTCCAGGCCGACCAGCGCGTCCAGCTCGCCGAGGACGGCAGCCGAATCCCGTGCGGGCTCCGCCGGGGCCGCTGGGGCCGCGGTCTCCGCAGCCCGCTGCACCGGCATCGCGCCGAGCAGCCCGGGCGTGGACCGGGACGCCGTCAGGACAGCCGGGGCCGGGGGAGCGGCGCTGCGCAACCCGCTCTCGTCGCTGGTGCAGTCCTCCACGACCGGGCCGCCGGTGCGCCCCTCGCCGTGGGAGGCGCCGCCGTCGGCGAACTCGTAACCACCGCGCGCACACCGCTCGGTACGGCAGTGGGTCAACGTGGAACGGCAGCCGTCCATGACATGGAAGCCGTACCCCTCGCTGCCCGTGACCCGGCAGCTGTTGAAGGTCCCGCGGCCCTCGGCGGAGACGTAGAAACCCGCCTCGGCGGGCGACGTGACCGTGCAGCGCTCGATCGTCGGGTCGGCGCCCTTGGTGACGATGACACCCGTCTGCGCGGCGTCGATGGTGCAGTTGTTCAGGGTGCCGCCGCTGCCGTGGTCACGGAACCACGCCCCGGTGGACGCCTCACGGATCCGGCAGTCGTCGAGCTGGGCGGTGGCCCCGTCGCTCACCGAGACCGCCGTGTTCCGGATCTGCGACAGATCGCTGTCCACGACGTCGGCACGCGAGCCCCGGTCGAGGACGAAGAGGGCGTCGGGCACGTCGTGGACACGACACGAATCGAGTATGACCGTCGCCCCGTCACTCACCCAGACCGCCGGATAGTCCCCCGTGCTGTCGTGGATCTCGCACTGGTTGGCATCGACACGCGTGCCCGGGTCCCACACCGACAGGCCGTTGCGGCCGAACCGGCGCACGGTGGAACGCGTCAGGGTGAGCACCGACCGGGAGCGCAGGTCCACCGCGTTCTCCGGAATGTCGTGGATGTCGCAGTCGGCGAGTGTGAGGACCGCGTCGGTGTCCAACGTGACCCCGTCCGCGGACGTGCGGTGCACGGTGCAGTCGGTGAGGTGCGCCGTGCCCCGGGCCGTGATCTGCACCCCGCTGCCCTTGATCTCGTACACCTCGCAGCCCACCGCCTCCAGGCCGCTGCCCTCCCCGGTCACGCTCAGGCCCGCCCCCGAAGCGTGGTGGACGCGGCAGCGCTCCAGCCTCGGATGTGCGCCGTCGCGCACCGAGATCCCGGACTGCCCCGCCGAGACGACCTCGCACTCCTCGAACACGCCCCCGGCGCCGTCCAGTACGGCGATGCCGACCCCGGCCGGATTGTCGACGGTGCAGCGGCGCACGGTGGGCCTGGCCGCCGCGCCCCGCACCTCTATCCCGGCGGCCGACCTGGTCACGACGCGCAGGTCCGACAGCTCCGGTGCGCCCTCCTCGACGAGCAGGGCGGGTGCGGCCGCGTCCTGGCCCTCCACATGGAGGTCCTGGATCACGGCGGAGGCACGAAGGGTCAGGGGGACGCCGTCGACCGGTGCGATCCGGACCGATCCGACGGAGCCCTCGGGGCCGCGCAGTGTCACCGCGCGGTGGACGACGAGATTCTCCCGGTAGGTACCGGGGGCGATGGTGAGGACGTCACCTTCGGCCGCGGCCTCCAGGGCTGCGGTGAGGGAAGCGTATTCGCCCGTGCGGCGCCGCCATCGCGATGTGCCGGTGTGCGTCACCTGGACCGTGCCCTGTGCCATGGTGCTGCTGTGCCCCCACCTCGTGCCGTGTGCGCTGCCTCGTGCCTGCCCGCGTGCCGGGCGACCGCCGGTGCCGTCCGCCCTGGGCAGCTCCGGGTCCGCCTGCCGAGGAGTCGGGCGGGCCGGTCCACCGTAGCGCGCGCGGCGGGCGGGAGTTGACGCGTCGCTCGCGCCTGAGCCCCCTTGAGGAGCACGGCCCGGCGCCCCGGACCGGCCCCCGCGCCCTTCGGCTTCAGCCGCCCGTACCCGTTCTGCCCCAGTCGGGGCCCGTTTCGGCCCAGGCCTGGTCGAGCCGGATGTACCGCCGTTGCATCATGCGCCATACGACCAGCCTGCGGGCGGTTTCCACCAGTCCGGCCGCGAGGAGCGTCACGCCGACACCGGCCAGCACCGCGTGCGTGCGGGCCGTGGAGGTGTCCATGGGGCGTATCGCCGCGCTGCCCGCGTCGTCGGTCCAGATCCGTACCCGGGCCCCGGGGGTGGTGGTGCGGGACGCCGTCGCCACCTGTCCCGTACGGGCGGTGCCGTCCGGGGCCTGCCAGCGGGCCACCACCGAGGTGCGTGTGGTGCCCGCCGCGACGGCGCTCTCGGGGTCCTGGGCGAAGCGCGACGCACCGGAGGGTTCACGGACCACGACGGCCGTGGTGAGGTGGCGCTGCGCGTGCTGGGCCCGCACCGCCCGCTGGAGTGCGTCGTCGGTGAGACCACCGCACAGTCGGCCGAGCGCCGGGGCCGCGACGAGCATCAGCAGCAGCGCGACGAGAGCCACCCAGGCCTCGTGACGATCGGTGGGCCGGCACAGGGGATTGTGCCGCCACCGCCGGATCCCCACGACCGCTCGCACAGTCACGCACCGCCTTCCGTATCCGTCATAACCCGATACGGCCCCGATCACCTGCCGGAGCGGCGAAGAGAGAGCAACCTCACTACGCCAACGCCCCGCCCTGTCCCATGAGTTCCCTCGGGCAGCCGGGAGCCCGTGGATCACTCGAGGACCCGCACGGGGTCCCCCACCCGGATCACGCCGGTCCCGTCGGGGATCAGATTCTGGCCGAAGTGCAGGCCCGTCCCCGTCCGGCGATGGCGTGCGAGCGTACGCAAGGGTTCCTTGCCGCGCTCCGCCGTCGACTGGTCGGTGGTGGTGACGACGCAGCGTCCGCACGGCTTGGCCACGCGGAAGGCGACCTCCCCGATCGCGATACGCCGCCATCCGTCCTCGGCCCACGGCGCGGTGCCGTCCACGACCACGTTCGGCCGGAAGCGGTTCATGGGCAGCGGGCCCTCGTCCGCGTGATCTCCCTGCTCCACCAGGGAGTTGAGCGCGTCCAGCGAGGCACGCGCGGTGAGCAGGAGCGGGAATCCGTCGGCGAAGGAGACGGTCTCGCCGGGGCGTGCGTATGCCGGGTCGATGGGTCTGCGGTGCGACGGCTCGTCGAGATGGACGAGCCGGACCTCCGCACCGAGACGCGCACCGAACCAGGCGTGGGCGGCCCTTGCCGCCTCCACCACCTCGACCTTGCTCCTGAAGAGCTCAGCGAGGACGGTGAACGCCGGATCGGGCACATCCACGGTCAGCGGCGCGCTTCCGGGCGCCGACAGCACCACCCCGCCACCCGGCAGCGGCGCGGCGGACAGCTGTGCCAGGCGGGGCAGCTGACGCTGTGTGACGACCCTGTCCTCGCTGTCGATCAGCATCCAGCGTCGGTCGCCGTCGAGTCCCCACGGCTCGACGACGGCCTCGTCGGTCGTGCACGCGGTCAGTGACTTGACCGGGTGGATGCGGATGGCCCTGAGTACCGGAGAAACCATGCGTCCATCCTGCCAGCCGCCACCGACAGCGGGCTGTCTCGCCCCGCTCAGTACCCCCGGCCCTGGTACGGACGGTTGTACGGGTCCTCGTACGGGGACGGCGCGGGTGCCGGCCTCGGGGACGCCGGGCGCATGGCCTCGTAGCCCGTAGCCGGGCGCGGCTGCTGCGGCTGCTGGTAGCCACGGGGCGCGGCGGGCTGCTGGGGGATGTACGGAGCCGGTGCGTGCTGCAGCTGCGCGGGCTGCATCATCGGCGCCTGCTGCGTTCCGGCGTTCTGGTACTGCGGCTGCGGAGCCTGCTGCGGGTAGCCGTAGGAGCCGTTGTGCTGCGACGGGCCGGCGGGCAGGGCCGGAAGCGCCGACGGCAGAGCCGGCAGGTAGCTGTTGCCGGTGTCGTAGGCGGCCGGAACTCGGATCGGTGCGATCTGAGGCGTACCCCGCTCGGCGACCAGGGAGTCGTAGATCGGGGTGTCGGCAAACGACGGCGCGGCGTAGTAGCCGCCTCCGTAGGTGGAGCGAGGGGAGGTCATGACACATAAGTTAAGCCCACGATGTGCCGATTGGGGAGACCCAATCTCGGGGCCATCCGTTTTACGCTGCTTTTGTCGGCCCGACGTGCCAAGACATCGTTAAATCCCTCGTTAACAGCAGGGGCTTTTCTGTCGGAGGGCGTGGCTGACGAGAAGTGGCGGTCGAGCTACAAAGGGCGACGCCCGTACGGGACTCGTCAGGACGCGCGCTTCTCGGCCCGGAGTGTCGGCACCTCACGGGGACCGCCCGTGGTGGCCGCCGCCGGCCGCCGGCGTGCTCACCGGCTGCCGTGTCCCACCGCTCCACGCCGGGTACGGGCGCCCGTGCGGCGTGGCCCACGGTCGCGTCCGTAGCCGCATCGTTCCCGGCCTCGGCACCGGCGAGTGGACGGCCGGAGCCCCCGGCGGTGAACTGCGACGGAACGAAGGCCTTCCGGCAGGGCGCAACGGACGCTCGGCCGTTTCGTACCGCCAGGTCATGCGGGGCTCCGTCCGGCGGATCGTGCGACTCACCCTGTCGGGAGACGCTTTCGGCCGAAGGGGCGGCCGTCCGGGCGGACGCGGTGCAGGCGGCCGATGGCGGCACGGAGGAGCCGGGACCACATCGCCGCGGCGGCGGCGTGCGGTACGCGTTCCGGACGGTTCGCGTGGGCGGGTCGCGACTGCTTTCGCCTTTCGCCCGGTCCGGCGACTCAGGCCGACCGGCGACGGCATGTGGGTCGATCTGCCTTGCGACCTGCCACCGCGACCCGCGGCCCGCACCTGGCCCGGTGGGCGGCCGATCTCGCCGGTCAGGATGCGTCCCACGCCCCGTCGTTCGGGCGGCTCGTGTCGTCGTGCGGTTCCCGATGACGTGCCGCCCGGAGTGCGTCGCGGACGTCGAACCCGCCACGGAGGGCGTCTGACCTGCGGATCTGGGCATGCGCATGATGAGAGGACCCGGGTGACGGAGGCGATATCATCGTGCGGGAGCGGCTCCTGGTCCGGTGATTCGCCGTATGGTTCGTGCCGCTGTCAGGCGGCATGCGGGGCGGAGCAGGCCACGTCCGGGGGGTGTGGCAGGCCACCGGGGATGGCGCGTTGCGGGTGATCTTATTCGGCCGCCTGCGGAGCGCGCCCGGCGGGTTCTTCGGCTTACGGTGGTTCGCGGGACATTGGCCCGCCGACCGGTCAGAGCGCCGGCGTCCGAGTCGTGTTGAGCGGGCGATGGGCCGCGAATGGCACCCGTCTTGATCCACCGGCAATGAATTGGCGAGCCTTCCGGTGCGTACGGTTTCCGTGCCACGTGCAAAAGCCGTGCGGTTCAGTCCGCTTCACGATCTCGTCGCCCTCGGTCGGCGGCCCGACGGGAAAAGGGAGCGAATGCCCGCTGTGCGATCGCGGACCAAATCCCCTTCCGTCGGGTGACCATGGAGGTGACCATGGATGCCGCCTACAGGTTCTCCACGGGCGGCGCTCGGAGCCACGGCGTCCGGACGGCTTCCACGTCCTGCCCAGCAGGACCCACCCCGGGGGTTCACCGGCCACGGACTTCCCGAGGTGCTGGCCGAAGTGGGCCTCGGCGGCAGTTCCCTGGGGTGCCGTTGGCGGTCGGGGCGGCCCCGGTGTCGATCATGGGGAGATCCCGTGGCGGGCCGCTTAGGCTGCTGTCCCGGGCCGACGCATCACAGTGGGGGGTACAGGGCCGATGAGCCATGCGATGGAGGTCTTCCAACGACTCCAGGCCGACGACCCGACCGCGGTGGCGGGCTATCGGCTCGCCGCGCGACTGGGCGCCGGCGGAATGGGGCGCGTATATCTGTCGCACACCCAGGGCGGCCGCCCCGTGGCGATCAAGGTCGTACGGCCGGAGCTGGCCGACGATCCGGACTTCCGCCGGCGGTTCGGCCGGGAGATCAAGGCCGCCCGGCGGGTCCGGGGGGCGTACACCGCCGAGCTGATCGACGCGGACGCGGACGGCGTACCGCCGTGGCTGGCCACGCTGTACGTGCCGGGGCCCTCGCTGACGGAGGCGGTGACCCGGCACGGGCCGTTGCCGGTGCCCGCGGTCCTGTGGCTGATGGCGGGGGTGGCCGAGGCGTTGCAGGCCATCCACGCCGAGGGCATCGTGCACCGGGACCTGAAGCCGTCGAACGTGCTGCTGGCCGCCGACGGCCCCCGGGTGATCGACTTCGGGATCGCGCTGGCCGCCGACGGGACCTCGTACACGGCTACGGGCGGCACGATCGGCACGCCCCACTACATGGCTCCGGAGCAGGCGTCCGGAGGCGAGATCACGGCGGCGACCGACGTCTTCGCGCTGGGTCAGACGGCGGCGTACGCGACGCTGGGCAGGCCGCTGTACGGCGACGGGTCGGCCGTCAACGTGCTGTTCCGGATCGTGCACTCCGACCCGGACCTGTCCCTGCTGCCGCAGTCGCTGCGTCCGCTGTTCGCCCGCTGCCTGGCCGCCGACCCGGCGGACCGGGCCACGCCGGCGGAGGTCGTGGAGTGGTGCAGGCAGCGGCTGGGGGCGGACGCCGACGGTGGCGGGGGGCCTGCGGTGTGGCAGGAGGTCATCGGGCCGCGGGCGGTGGTCCCGGCGCCCGTACCCGAGGAGACACCGGCCTACCCGCGGCCGCCGGTGCCCGGGTCGACACCGGGCCGTTCACAGCCGCCGGTGCCTGGGGTGTCACGGACGGATACGCAGCCGCCGGTGCCTGGGGTGACATCGACGGATCCGCAGCCGCCGGTGCCCGCGCCGATGTACCCGCAGGCGCGGTCCGGGTGGCCGCTGCCGCCGCCCGTGCGGCGGAAGGCCCGCAGCGGACGGCGCACAGCGCTGATCGCGGCCGGGAGTGTGACGGGAGGTGTGCTGCTGGTCGTGGCACTGGCGTGGTCGCTCATGGACGCGAAAAACCGGCTCGCCGACCGTGACACCGCAGGCGCCAGGACGTCCGCCACAGGACCGGCCGCACGGTCGTCGGCTTCCGTACCGGGATCCTCGTCGGACTCCTCCTCGGATGCTCCGGATTCCTCGGCGGTCGGGGCCGGTGACGGCGCGTCCCGGGATGCCGCGTCCTCGCCGGACGTGCCCAAGGACCCGCGGCCGGAGGGGTTCGTCCTGGTGCAGCTGGACGCGACGAACTCGCTGAGCCTCAAGAATCCCGAGCCGGGGCCGGAGAACCGCAAGGGGGACGTCCGCTTCGGTTGCGAGTCGAACGGCTGCGAACTGAAGAGCGACAGCACCGTGTTCATGCAGATATTCGGAGGAAACGGCACCACCCTCGACGAGTGCCGCCTCATGCTCGGAAGCGCCGCGAAACACACCTGGCCGCTGGCGGCGACGGCGGCAGGCACCGAGATCTGCATGAAGGACACCGAGGGGAACATCGGGCTGTACGTCGTCCAGACGAAGTCGACCGCCATACCGGAGCTCGCCTTCCTGCTGGGAGACCTGACCGTCTGGCGTGACGCGGCCTAGGGTCTCGCGCACCGGTCACGCCACGGTGGAGACGGCGCGGCCGGGTAGCCCGGGGCGGGCGGCGGCGGTCGCGTGGTGACGAACGCCGGGTCCGGGCACCGCCGCAGGCCGGGCCACGGTCAGGCGGCACCGTCGCCGTCCCGTACCCACGGCCGCAGCTTCTCCGGATTGCGGACCACCCAGATCCGTGAGACGCGGCCGTCGGCGACATCGAACGAGGCCACGGTCATGACGGCTCCGCCGCGCACGGCCACCAGCCCCGGCAGGCCGTTGACCGACCGCTCCAGGAGGGCGAGGCCGGGAGCCCTGTCGGCGATGGCGACCATGTACCGGGCGATGTGCGCACCGCCTTCGACCGGGTGCAGGGTGGTGCCGACCATGCCGCCGCCGTCGGCGGTCATCACGGCGGCCGGGTCCAGGAGGCCGACGAGGGCCGCGATGTCCTTGGTCTCCCACGCCTCTTTGACACGGCGTACCGCCTCGGCCTGCCCGGCCGCCGCCCCCGGAGCCCGCCCGTCGCGCACCCGCCGCCGGGCGGAGGCCGCGAGCTGCTTGCTGGCCGCGGGGGTCCGGCCGAGAACTGCCGCGATCTCGGCGAAGGGGTACCGGAAGACGTCGTGCAGGACGAATGCCACCCGCTCGGCCGGCGTCATCGCCTCCAGGACGACGAGGAAGGCCATGGTCACCGATTCGTCCAGGACCATCTGGTCGGCGGGGTCGGTGCCCTGTCCGTGGGCTCGTTCGGTGCGGTCGGGCAGCGGATCGGGCAGCCACGCTCCGACATAGCGTTCACGCCGGGCCCGGGCGGAGCCGAGCACGTCCAGGCAGATGCGGCTGGTCACCGTCGTCAGCCAGGCGCCCGGGGCCACGATCTCCTCCCGCCGGCCGCTCGGCAGCGCGTACCAACGGGCGTAGGCCTCCTGTACGGCGTCCTCGGACTCGGCCAGTGAGCCGAGCAACCGGTAGGCGACATTGATCAGTTGGCGCCGCTCACCGGCAGGCTCATCGGTGCTCGTCACAGCAGTCCCCATGCTCCGGCCGCCCCCTCGCCTTACCTTTCGCGGGCCCGCTTCGTCGGGCCGGTGAGACCTTATCGATCTACCGCCCCCGGGCGGGACAAGGGGACCGTGGCATGACAATCCAGGCGACGGCGCGACGCCGCTTCCCGCTTCTGCAGATCGCGATCGCCCTGCAGACCCTGACCCTCTTCCTCCAGGCGGTCTCCGCCGGACTGCTGTTGACCTCGTCCTACGGAGAGGCACTGCACAGTGTCGGCGCCCGTGTGATGTACGGGGCGTCGATGCTGTACGTGATCGCGGCGGTGCTGGCGTGGAAGCCCGGCGGGGGTTCGCCCCGGCCCGTACTGGAAGCCTCCGGCTTCCTCGTGCTCGCCTCCGCGCAGGTCGCACTGGGCATCGCGCACATTCCGTCCGTCCATCTCCCGCTGGGGGTGCTGATGTTCGGACTGAGCTTGCTGGCGCTGGCGCGGCGCTGACCCCGGGGAAGGGGGACACGGGACGCACCGGAACCGACGGGTGAGGGTCCGGTGTGTGTCCGGTCGCCTCGGAGGACCGCTCGCACAGGCAACCGTTCGGTATCGACAGCTGTCTTGAGTGTCGAAGGACTGCTGCTCCCGAGGGCGCCACCGGGCCACCCGCGTTCCGCGGAGGTTCTCCACGTGCTGATCCCCCCACGCGTCAGCCGTACCTCCCTCGGCGCTGCCGCCGCGCTGGGCGCCGCCGGTCTGATCGCGCTGGGCGTGACGCCCACTGCCGTAGCCGATGAAGCCGCCGCCGAGCTGGTCGTACGTGACATCGCCCCGATCGGCGGCGTGAAGCCGGGCAGCAGCTTCGGCCCACCGGTCACCTTCGATGTGGGCGTGACATTTGACGACGGAACCTTATGGGGCGAGCGACGACGGCTTCGGAGCTGGAGCAGGGTCGGCCGAAGCACGAGGACGCACGTCTGGTGGTTGACCGCTGTGGCGCGCTTCCTCCAGTGCGTGATGTTCGGCAGTCTGGTCGGCGGCGTGGCCGTACCAGTCGTGAACGCGTACATCATGGACGAATGAGCGAACCCGAGGAACTTCCAGCAGCAGTGCACGCGGAAGCACTGATCACCCTGGCCCAGGAGCATCACGAGCGCACCGCGCGGACCACAGGCACCCGAGAAGCCGGCGGCCACCTGGTGAAGACCTACTCCCTTCTGGCGCCAGGCCGCACCGTGACGGAACAGGACATAGCCGCCGCCCTGCGCATCGCCGCGGCACACCTGGAGCTCGGACGCACCCGCGGGTCGCTCGGGCTCGCTGTCCTGATCATGCACGCCGGCGGCGACGGCGATTACGTCCTGGTCCACAGCTGGATCGAGGGGCACATGTCCGACCTGGCCATCTTCACCGGACCGGCTGGACACCCCGACCAGCTCCGTCCGGGCCGCACCGGCCTTGCCCCTTGTGTCTGGGAAGCCGCCATCCTGGCCCACGAACGCGACGCGTTCTCACGACACGTACTCGACGGCAGCGGCCCGGTCAAGAACCGCCTGACCGCCTGGGGGGCGGACACCCTGACCGGAGCCGTCCGGTGAACAGCGCCCCGAACGTACGGCATGCACGCCCCGACGATGTACCGCGAATCGCCGAACTGGCCGCCGAGCACGCCGCCTACGAACAAGCCCCGCCACCCGCCCCCGACCTCGCGCACCGGCTCGAGGCCCTGCTCTTCGACACCCTGACACCACGGCTGCGCTGCCTGGTCGCGGAACTGCCCGACGGAGAGGTTGTCGGCTACGCCACCTGCACGCCCGAAATCTCCACCTGGGAGGGCCGCGAATACCTCCACATGGACTGTCTCTTCCTGAACTCCGACAGCCGGGGCTCGGGCCTCGGTGCACTGCTCATGGATGCCGTAACAGCCGAGGCACGCACCCTCGGTCTCGCCGAGATCCAGTGGCAGACCCCAGTCTGGAACGAAGGAGCCGTCCGTTTCTACGATCGCCTCGGCGCGAACTCCAAGGCGAAACTCCGCTACAGCCTCACGGTGCCGAACTGACCTGACCGAACTCCTCGAAGCGCGCTATGGCTGCGGCTGCCCACCGTTGGTCCGGTCCGGGGTACCCGGATCGCTTCCTTGACGGCGGTGAACCGGGTGCTGTCGCGGGTGTCGCCGTCTGTGACGACGAAGGCGGAGGACGGCCCCGGCCGTCACAGGCCAGGTGGATCTTGCTGGTCAGACCGCCCCGTCGTCCGGCAGATGCGTGAACCCCGTGCCGATGAAGGCGAGCCCGCAGAGCACCGCCAGTACGGAAGCCACCGAGGCCAAGTCCACACCACCGGACCGCGCGCCCGGCGAGCCGTACGCCCAGCCGACCGCGCGCCCAATCGGTTCGCGGCGAAAGCCGACGGACATCCGCCCGCCGTCCCCGTCGGCCGCGCCTTGTTCCCTGGTGGAGCGGGAGGGCCCGGAACCGAACGGACCCGGGGGAGCGGCTGCGGCCGCAGGATGTGCTCGAAGAGCGTCACGAGTCGGCCGAGCTGCCGGGGCGGGGTGCGTTCGCTCCGAAGGCCGAACTCGTCGGCAGCCTCACCCGCACCGACATCGCGGCCCTGTACGGCTACGGCGAGGCCCCGCACGGGAGCCGGACGCTCGTCACCTGGTCATGGAACCGGCCCCGGGCGGGACCTGGGCCGGTTTCGACCGGAACCACCCGACGCCGCACCGGCCGCACACCGGCCCGGTGCGGCGCTCGGGCGAAAGGGGCAGCAGGAGGTGTGGTGCTCGTGCGGAGAGCGGGATGTACAGGGGGTAGGCCGACGGATCGCCGGAAGCCGTCCCGGCAGAGCTGTGGGCACATGGTCGGCCGGGGATTAGGTTGGCGGGAAATCTCCGGGCTGCCGGACTCGTGATGGGGGCGAGCATGACCATGCAAAAGGGAACCAACGTCGCGGTGCCGGCGCAGACCGTGCGCGTCGAGCTGGGCTGGCGTGCCTCACCCGGGACACCGGACGTGGACGCCTCGGCGCTCCTCCTCGTATCGGGAAAGGTGCGCAGTGACGCGGACTTCGTCTTCTACAACCAGCCGTCCCACACGTCCGGCGCCGTGCGCCACGAGGGCAAGCGGACCGCGGGCGAGGGCGTCACGGACACCCTCACCGTCGACTTCGCCCGCATGGAGCCCGTGATCGACCGTGTGGTCGTCGCCGCCTCCGCGGACGGTGGCAGCTTCGGGCGGGTCACCGGCCTGTACGTACGGCTCGTGGACCCGGCGAACGGCTCCGAGATCGCCCGCTTCGAGAGCACGGACGCGACGGTCGAGACCGCGTTCATCCTCGGGGAGCTCTATCTGCGCCAGGACACCTGGAAGTTCAGGGCGGTGGGTCAGGGATACGGCACCGGGCTGACGGGCCTCGCGACGGACTTCGGAATCTCCGTCGACGAACCGCAGCAACCGCAGGCACCCCAGCAGGCCCCCGCGCCCCAGCAGACTCCTCCGGCCCGCCCCGCCCCGAGCGCCTTCGTCACGCCCCAGGCAGCTCCCGTGCCCCCGCCCGCGCTTCCTGTCGCACCCCCCGCCGCGCAGCCCGTGCGGCTCACCAAGGTCACGCTGACGAAGGAGACCCCTTCCGTCTCGCTGGCGAAGCAGGGCGGCACCTCCGGAGCCCTGCGGGTCAATCTCAACTGGGAGGTGCGCAAGCAGTTCAAGAGCTGGGGCGCGAAGCTCGGCAGGGCCGTCGCCATGCACGCCGACCTCGATCTCGACCTCTGCGCCCTGTACGAACTCACCGACGGAAGCAAGGGTGTCGTCCAGTCCCTCGGCAACGCCTTCGGCTCCCTCGACCGGCCGCCGTACATCCTCCTCGACGGGGACGACCGCACCGGCGCGCTCTCCACCGGTGAGAACCTGACCGTCAACCTCGACCACAAGGGCCGGCTGCGCCGCGTCCTGATCTTCGTCACCATCTACGAAGGCGCCCGCAGCTTCGCCGATCTGCACGCCACCGTGACCCTCCAGCCGCAGAACGGTGCGGCGATCGACTTCTCCCTCGACGAGTGCACCGTGCCCTCCACCGTGTGCGCGCTCGTGCTCATCACCAACGACGGGGGAGACCTCACCGTGCAGCGCGAGGCCCGCTACCTCGTCCCCCAGCGCGGAGTCAGCCCCCAGCGGACCATCGACGCCGCCTACGGCTGGGGAATGAACTGGACCCCCGGCCGCAAGTGACCCCCGGGGGCGGATCCAGGCAGGGCTCAGGGTTCCGGGGCGGCCTCGGGACGGGCGTACGTACGTCCCTTCCAGGCCGCACCGCGGCCCCGGTAGTGCCGCACCGCGGAGTCCACCGTCATCAGGAGGTAGAGGACGGCGGTGAACGGCAGCAGCGGGGCCAGCCACAGCGACTGCCGGTAGTACCCCAGCATCGGCATGTACGTGCCCGCCATCACCGCCCACGCCGCCCCGCCCGCCCACGCCGCCACCGCGTCACCCGTCAGCAGCCCGGCGGCCAGCGTCACGGGCGGTGCCACATAGACCAGGCCCAGCCCCAGGACCGTACCCACCAGCAGCGGCGGACTGTGCCGCAACTGCGCGTACGCACTCCGCGAGACCATCCGCCACAGATCCGTGAGCCGCGGGTACGGGCGCACGCTGTCCACCCGCTCCGCGAGCCCCAGCCAGATCCGGCCGCCGCCGCGCCGCACCGCACGCGCCATGGACACGTCGTCGATCACCGCCTGCCGGATGGACTCCGGGATCCGGGCCCGCTCGGCCGCTCCGGTCCGCAGCAGCACGCAGCCCCCCGCCGCGGCCGCCGTACGCGATCCCGCCCGGTTCACCCGGCGGAAGGGGTAGAGCTGCCCGAAGAAGTAGACGAAGGCCGGTACGACCAGCCGCTCCCAGGTGCTCGTCACCCGCAGCCGGGCCATCTGCGAGACCAGGTCGAAACCGTCCGCCCCCTCCTCGCCCGCCGCCGCGACCAGCTCCCGCAGACTGTCCGGCTCATGCGCGATGTCGGCGTCCGTCAGGAGGAAGAACTCGGGCTTCCGCTGCCGGGCCAGCGCGATCCCGTGCCGCAGCGCCCAGAGCTTGCCCGTCCAGCCGGGCTCCGGCTCACCCGGAGACACCACCGTCAGTGGCAGCCCGCCGAGCCGTACGGACAGCCCACGCGCCAGATCGCCGGTGCCGTCGGTGCTGCAGTCGTCGACGAGGAAGACCTCCGCGTCCCCCGGATAGTCCTGGGCGAGCAGCGACGGCAGGCTCGCAGGCAGCACCTCGGCCTCGTCCCTCGCCGGTACGACCACGGCCACCGAAGGCCAGCGCACCGGCTCCGCACGCCGGGGAAGCCGCTGGTCGGTCCGCCAGAAGAAACCCTGGCCCAGCAGCAGCCACACCCACACGACCAGCGAACCCACGGCGATCCAGGCAACGGCGCTCATCCGCCGAAGTCTGCCCCACTTCGACGGGCCCGCAAGGGGTGTCGACTATGGTGACCGGGTGAAGATCGCACTCATGGACTCGGGAATCGGCCTGCTCGCGGCAGCGGCCGCGGTACGCCGGCTACGGCCTGACGCCGATCTGGTGCTGTCGTCCGACCCCGCCTCGATGCCCTGGGGCCCCCGTACGCCCGAGGACGTCACCACCCGGGCGCTCGCCGTGGCACGTGCCGCCGCGGCCCAGCGGCCCGACGCCCTGATCGTCGCCTGCAACACCGCGTCCGTCCACGCCCTGCCCGCCCTGCGGGCCGCGCTGGAACCGGACCTGCCGGTCATCGGCACGGTGCCCGCGATCAAGCCGGCCGCCCGGAGCGGCGCACCCTTCGCCATCTGGGCCACCCCCGCCACCACCGGAAGCCCCTACCAGCGCGGGCTGATCCACGAATTCGCCCGGTCCGCCGACGTGACGGAAGTTCCCTGCCCGGGGCTCGCCGACGCCGTGGAGAACGCCGACGAGGCCGCGATCGGCCGTGCGGTGGCCGCGGCCGCCGCCCTCACCCCGCCCGATGTCGGACACGTCGTCCTGGGCTGCACCCACTACGAGCTGCTCGCCGACCGCATCCGCGCCGCGGTACAGCGGCCGGGCCGCCCGCAGGTCGGCCTGCACGGCTCCGCCGACGCCGTCGCCGCACAGGCTCTCCGCCGCGTCGGCGCCGCGGCCGCTCCGTCGGCCGAACCCCTCGGCACCCTCACCGTCCTCCTCGGCGGACACACCGCCCCCCTCCCGGAACCCGCTCTGGCCTACGCCGAAGGCCTGCTCCTCAAGGCCGTCAGCCCCGCACTCTGACCTTCAGCGGCCCGCCCGAGGCGGCTCCGGTCACCCCCTCGGGGCGCGGAACGTGGGTACGCTGCTTGACATGACGGACCACTCCGGCAACGCGCGGCACGGTTCGAGCCAGGCCCCGAGCACGGTCTGGACGGGCCGGGCCACCAATCGCCTCCAGTGGCTGCTCGCGGCCGCCGGAGCGGGATGTATGGCGCTCGGCATCAAGCTCGCCGTCGATTCCGCCTGGAGCACGGGAATCGCGCCGCTCCTCATGTCCGTCATCGGCTGCGTCGCCGCCGGACTGCTCATCCTGTACGGGACCCTCGCCTTCGTCCACGTCGCCGTCAAGGTCGACGGCGACGCCCTCGAGGTGCGCTGCGGCCACATCGGACTGCCCAGGCGCCGGATCCTGCTCACCCATGTGGTCGGGGCGGACTTCGCGCCCAAGGTCACCCCGCGCCAGTGGGGCGGCTGGGGCTACCGCTGGCGCCCCGAACAGGGCACCGCCGTGGTCGTGCGCCGGGGCGAGGCACTGGTGCTGAGACTGGGTGACGGCAGGACCTTCACCGTCACCGTGGACGACGCGGAAGCGGCCGTACGCTTCATCCGCGACCGCCTGCACCTGACGGCCGGCGGGAAGCCGGGAGGCCCGGCGGGGGCCTGAACGGCCGGAGCGACTGCCGTTCCCACAGCCCGCCACCGTAGACTCCGCCAGGTGAGCGCCACCATCACCACCGTCGAACCGCCGTCCCCCGCCCCCGCGCCCCGCAGCAGGAAGCTGTGGCCGCGGTTCGTCCGGCCGGCCGCAGCCCTCCTGTCCGGTGCGCTGCTCTACGCGAGCTTCCCGCCCAGGCCCCTGTGGTGGCTCGTACTGCCGGGCTTCGCACTGCTGGGCTGGGTCCTTTCCGCCCGCAGGCCGCGTGCCGCGTTCGGCCTCGGACTCCTCGCGGGCCTGGGCTTCATGCTTCCCCTGCTGCACTGGACGGGGGAGGAGGTCGGCCCGGTCCCGTGGCTCGCGCTCGCCTTCGCCGAAGCCCTGTTCATCGCGGTGGGCTGCGTCGGGATCGCCGCCGTCTCCCGGCTCGCCTACTGGCCCGTCTGGGCCGCTGCAGTCTGGGTGCTGGACGAGGCGGTCCGGGCCCGGGTGCCGTTCGGCGGCTTCCCCTGGGGCAAGATCGCCTTCGGTCAGGCCGAAAGCACGTTCCTGCCGCTCGCCGCGCTGGGCGGCACCCCGCTGCTCTCCTTCGCCGTGGTGCTCTGCGGCTTCGGCCTCCTGGAAGCCGCGCGGCAGGTCCGCGGGTACCGCACCACCGGCACCGTCCCCCGCGCCGCCGTGGTGGCGGCAGCCGTGACCGTCGCCGTGCCGGTCGTGGCCGCACTCGCGGCACTTCCGCTCGTCGACGACTCGGCCGAGGACGGCACCGCGACCGTCGCCGCGATCCAGGGCAACGTGCCCCGTCTGGGACTCGACTTCAACTCCCAGCGCCGGGCCGTCCTGGACAACCACGCCGACCGTACGGAGCAGCTCGCCCGGGACGTGAAGGCGGGCAAGGTGGCCCGGCCCGACTTCGTCCTGTGGCCGGAGAACTCCTCCGACCTCGACCCTTACCGCAACCCCGACGCCCGTGAGGCGATCGACCGGGCCGTGCGGGCGATCGGCGTCCCCACCGTCATCGGTGCCGTCCTGACGCCCGACACCGGAGCGCTCCGCAACACACTGATCGAGTGGGACCCCGAGGAGGGCCCCGTCGGCACGTACGACAAGCGGCACATCCAGCCGTTCGGCGAGTACATGCCGATGCGGTCCTTCGTGCGGATCTTCAGCAAGGACGTCGACCGGGTGCAGCGGGACTTCGGGTCCGGCACCGAGGTCGGTGTGTTCGACCTGGCGGGCACCAAGGTGGGCCTCGTGACCTGCTACGAGGCCGCGTTCGACGACGCCGTGCGCGACACCGTGAAGAACGGCGGCCAGCTGATCGCCGTACCGAGCAACAACGCGACCTTCGGGCGCAGCGAGATGACCTACCAGCAGCTGGCGATGTCCCAGGTGCGTGCCGTCGAGCACGGGCGGTCCGTCGTCGTGCCCGTCACCAGCGGAGTCAGCGCCGTGATCCGGCCGGACGGCACGATCGTGCGGAAGACCGGGATGTTCACCGCCGACGCCCTGGTCGACGAGGTACCGCTGCGCTCCTCCCTGACACCGGCGACCCGGCTGGGAACCCTGCCCGAGGGTGTCCTCGCGCTGCTCGCGGTGGCCGGCCTCGGCTGGGTCACGGTCCGGTCCGTGCGGGCCAGGAAGGACCGCCGGAAGGAGCCGGAGAGCGTCCCGTCGGCCACGTAGGATCCGCCGTACGGCTACTCCCGACTTCATCCGCGAGATCCGTGCCACCGCCGGTCACCAGCTGCTTCTGCTACCGGGCGTCAGCGCGATCGTCTTCGACGACGAGGGAAGAGTTCTTCTCGGCAGGGCGGTCCGACACCGGTGAGTGGTCGGTCGTCGGCGGGATCTCCGAGCCCGGCGAGAAGCCCGCGGCGACAGCCGTGCGCGAGGTGTACGAGGAGACGGCCGTGCACGGTGTGGCGGAGCGGGTGGTGCTCACGCAGGCGCTGGAACCGGTGACGTACGCCAACGGGGACGTGTCCCAGTACCTCGACATCACGTTCCGCTGCCGGGCCACCGGCGGTGAGGCGCGGGTGAACGACGACGAGTCGCCCGAGGTGGGCTGGTTCGGCCTCGACGCGCTGCCGCCGCTGAGCGAGTTCTCACTGTCCCGGATCAAGCAGTCCGTCGCGGACGAACCCACCTGGTTCGAGCCCGCCGGAGCCTGACGGCACGGAGGCCCTCTCCCGCCCGGATGGCGGGAGAGGACCTCTGCGTGGTCCCGCTTGGTCCTGTGCGGTCCGTGGCCGGTTCAGGCCTTGCGTGCCTCGGCGGGCAGCCCGGCCTGCGCGCCGACGGCATCCGTCCCGGGGATCTCTCCCGCATCCCCCGCGTCGATGTCCGAGAGGTCCCGGTTCCGGGTCTCCTTGGCGCAGAGGATCGCCACCACCGTGATCAGTGCCGCGGCTATGACGTACAGCGAGATCGGCGTCGAGGTGCCGAAGTCCGCCAGCAGCGCGGTGGCGATGAGCGGCGCCGGGGCACCTGCGGCCACCGAGGAGAACTGGGCGCCGATCGACGCGCCCGAGTAGCGCATCCGCGTCGCGAACATCTCGGAGAAGAACGCCGCCTGCGGTGCGTACATCGCGCCGTGGAAGATCAGCCCGACGGTGACGGCGAGCAGGAGGCTTCCGAAGCTCTGGCTGTCGATGAGCGCGAAGAACGGGAACATCCACAGCCCGACCCCGATCGCACCGACCAGATACACGGGCCTGCGCCCCACCCGGTCCGACAGCGCGCCCCACAGCGGGATCACGGCGAAGTGCACCGCGGACGCGACGAGTACGGCGTTGAGAGCCGTCTGTTTGCTGAGATCGGCGGCTGTGGTCGCGTACACGAGGATGAACGCGGTGATGACGTAGTAGCTGATGTTCTCCGCCATGCGGGCGCCCATGGCGATGAGCACATCGCGCCAGTGGTGCCGGAGTACGGCGACGAGCGGCATCTTCTCGGCGGGCGCGCTGGCGGACTTGCGCAGCTCGGCCTGGGCCAGGGCGGCCTTGAACACAGGGGATTCGTCGACAGAGAGACGAATCCACAGTCCGAGGATCACGAGAACACCGGAGAGCAGGAAGGGAATCCGCCAGCCCCATGCCTCGAAGGAGGATTCGGACATCAGCGCGGTGAGAGCGGAGAGCACCCCCGTCGCGAGCAACTGCCCGGCCGGCGCCCCCGTCTGAGGCCACGACGCCCAGAATCCACGGCGCTTCGCGTCACCGTGCTCCGACACCAGCAGCACGGCCCCGCCCCATTCGCCACCTAGGGCGAAGCCCTGCACCAGCCGCAGGACGGTGAGCAGGACGGGAGCGGCGGATCCGATGGTGGCGTGCGTCGGCAGGAGCCCGATGGCGAAGGTCGCACCACCCATCAGCAACAGACTCAGCACCAGCAGCTTCTTGCGCCCCAGCCGGTCCCCGTAGTGCCCGAACACCAGCGCGCCCAGGGGGCGTGCGGCGAATCCGACCGCGTAGGTGAGGAAGGACAGCAGTGTGCCGACGAGCGGGTCGGAGTCGGGGAAGAACAGCTTGTTGAAGACCAGCGCGGCAGCCGATCCGTAGAGAAAGAAGTCGTACCACTCCACGGTGGTCCCGACGAGGCTCGCGGCGACGACGCGGCGGAGGTTCGAAGGGGGTGGGGGAGCGGTTGCTGGGGCGGCCATGGATACCACTTCCGGACGGTCGGCGGGGACGTTCCTGTGTCGCCATACCGTAGGAAGGGGCAGGTCAGGGGCGTATGTGGCGGGACACCATAGTTCAGGCAGGCGGTGTGCGGGCGGGCGCTACGGGGAGGTGCTGCGGCCCTGGTTCCGCCCTGTGGGGGTAGGTGGGAGGGGACTGTCCGAGTCGCACTGTCCGGTGTGTTTCGCGAGGGCGGTGCTGACTCCCGTGCTGGTCCGGTGCTGACCAAAAGTCCACGTCATCCACCGTCGCGGACAGCTTCAGCACGAACGGCTCCCGTCCGGCCCGTACTCGGTGCCCATCCAGCGGTTGTTGTCCCAGCGTTCCACCGAGGCCATGGCGACGTAGCGTGGCGGCTGCTCGGTAGGCAGCGGGATCAGCTTGTCGGTCCCCGTGTCGAGGGTCTGCCAGTGCGCGCTGAGCCGGCCCCGGCGAGGAGGCCCGGGGCGGGCACTCCGGGTGGTATCGCCCCGGGGCCGATGAAGTGCACACATCGGTCGGCAGTCGCGGGGCACGGGAGCGGCATGCACCCATCCCGTACGTCCCGGCCGCCTGCCCCGGAATCGATGACCCCGCATATGGGCCGCAGAGTCGGGCAGGCGATGTGACGTGCCGGAGTATTCCCCCTCGAAAGGACGCGCACGTGCCCCAGGAGCAGCCCAAGAACGTCTTTGTGATCGGCCTCGACGATGCGAACCTTCCGATGCTGGAGGCCGTCCCGAATGCGGACTCGTACAGGTTCCACCGCTTGCTGGGCATCGACGAACTCCAGGAGGGTGAGGTCTCCGTGCCCGTACTGATGGACCGTGCCCGCGCCGTCCTCGACGCGCACGACGGCAGCATCGACGCGATAGTCGGTTACTGGGACTTCCCGGTGAGCACCCTTGTCCCGATGCTCGGCGAGGAGTACGGCGTGCGGACGACGAGCCTAGAGTCCGTGGTCAAGTGCGAGCACAAGTACTGGAGCCGGCTCGAACAGCAGAAGGTCATCGACGAGTATCCCAGCTTCGGACGGGTGGATCTGGATACCGACGACCCGAAGCCGCCCGAGGGCGTGAACTTCCCCATGTGGCTCAAGCCCGCCCTCGCCTACTCGTCCGAGCTCGCGTACGGGGTGTCGGACATGGCGGAGTTCCGAACTGCTGTGGACCGGATCCGTGAGGGGATCGGCCGCGTCGGCCGGCCCTTCGACTCCGTGCTCGAACTGCTCGATCTCCCGCCGGAGATGGAGGGGGTCGGTGGGCAGGTCTGTCTGGCCGAAGAGACCATGACCGGCATCCAGGTCGCCGTGGAGGGCTACGTCCACCAGGGCGATGTCACCGTCTACGGCGTGCTGGACTCGATCAATTACCCCGCCTCCCCGTGCTTCCTGCGCCATCAGTACCCGAGCGCCCTCCCGGCTCCGATCATCCGCAAGCTCCACGACGTGAGCGAGCGGACCATGCGCCAGATCGGCATGGAGTCGGCCACCTTCAGTATCGAGTACTTCTACGACCCGAAGACGGCCGACATCAGCCTGCTGGAGATCAACCCCCGGCACTCGCAGTCCCACGCCGAACTCTTCGACTACGTGGACGGAGCCCCCAACCACCACCGGATGCTCAGTCTCGCCCTCGGCCGTGACCCCGCGCTCACCGGCGCCAAGGGCCCCTACGCGGTGGCCGCCAAGTGGTACTACCGCTGGTTCGGTGACGGGAAGGTGCACGAGGTGCCGACCCCGGAACGGATCGCCGCCATCGAGGCGGAGATACCCGGAGTCCGTATCGACGTGGTACCCGAGGAGGGGCAGAAGCTCTCCACCATCTCCCAGCAGGACAGCTACAGCTACGAGATCGCCCACATCTTCACCGGGGGTGACGACGAGGACGACATCCGCCGCAAGTACGACCGGTGCGTTGCCGCCCTCGGTCTGACCTTCGACGAGACGGAACCGGGAGAGCGCGGCACGAAGACCCGGTGAGTGGGCCGGACCAGCACGACGAAAGGAGGTCGCACAGGCATGCGCTACGTCGACCAACTGCCCTGCGCAATCCAGGAAGAGAACAACGTCACCATCCCGATGCCGGACGGGGTCCAGCTCTCCGCGCGCATCTGGCGTCCGACCGCGTCGGACGCCGAACCCGTACCGGCCGTGCTGGAGTACATCCCGTACCGGAAGAACGACCTCACCTCCACCCGTGACGCCGTCCACCACCCCTACATCGCGGGACACGGCTACGCCTGCGTGCGCGTCGACGTGCGGGGGACCGGTGAGTCGGAGGGGGTACTCCTCGACGAGTACCTCGAACAGGAGCAGACCGACGCCGAGACGGTCCTGGCCTGGCTCGCCGAACAGCCCTGGTGCGACGGCAGTACGGGCATGATGGGCATCTCCTGGGGAGCCTTCGCCGCACTCCAGGTGGCCGCGCGCAGGCCGCCGAGTCTGCGTGCCATCTGCATCTCGTCGTTCACCGACGACCGGTACGCCGACGACATGCACTACCTCGGCGGCGCGATGCTTTCCGACAACCTGGCCGAGGCCGGGACCATGTTCGCCTACGCGACGTGCCCGCCCGATCCCGCCGTGGTCGGCGAACGCTGGCGCGAGATGTGGCATGAGCGGTTGGACGCCGCACGCCCCTGGGTCCTGGAATGGCTGCGCCACCAGCAGCGGGACGACTACTGGCGCCACGCCAGCCTGAGCGAGGACTACTCCGCCCTGCGCTGCCCGGTGCTCGCCTCCAGCGGCTGGGCCGACGGCTACTCGAACGCCGTGACCAGGCTGCTGAGTCACGTCGACGTACCCCGCAAGGGTCTGATCGGCCCGTGGTCGCACAAGCTCCCCCACCTCGGCGAACCGGGGCCGGCCATCGGATACCTCCAGGAAGTGGTGCGCTGGTGGGACCACTGGCTCAAGGGCGTCGACAACGGCGCCATGGACGGCCCGATGCTCAAGGCGTGGATGCAGGAGAGCGTTCCGCCCTCGACCGCGTACGAGGAGCGGCCGGGCCGCTGGGTCGGCGAGCCGTCCTGGCCGTCGCCGAACATCGGCGAGTCGAGTTTCCCGCTGCTCGACGGCACCCTCGCGATGCCGGACGAGGACAGGCAGCAGGAGGACCGGGTCCACACGGTGCAGTCGCCGCTCTCCGTCGGCCAGTTCGCGGGCAAGTGGGCCTCGTACAACGCCCCGCCGGACCTGCCCTACGACCAGCGCGAGGAGGACGGCGGCTCGCTCGTCTTCCAGACCGCCCCGCTGGACAGGCGCATGGAGATCCTCGGCGCACCTTCTGTCATCGTGGAGGTGTCGGCGAACGCGCCGCTCGCCCAGCTGAACGTCAGGCTGTCCGACGTGGCACCGGACGGACGCTCGACCCGTGTCACCTACGGCGTGCTCAACCTCGCCTACCGCGATGGCGAGGAGGCGCCCGAGGCGCTGGAGCCCGGCCGCCGCTACCGGGTGCGCGTGCCGCTCCACAGCGTCGCCCAGGTCTTCCCCGCAGGGCACCGCGTCAGGCTGTCGCTGTCGACCTCGTACTGGCCGCTCGTGTGGCCGGCCCCCGAACCGGTACTGCTCAGCGTGTACGAGCAGGGGAGCAGCCTCACGCTGCCGGTCCGCCCCACCGACGTGCCACAGGACGCGGCTCTGCCGCCGTTCGGCGAGCCCGAGGGATGTGCACCCCCCGCCGTCACCCGGCTGAGCGAACCGGAGCAGGCGTGGACCGTCTCCAGGAACCTGGTCGACTACCGCTCGGTGCTGGACATCGTGAAGGACCGAGGACTCCAGCGGTACGAGGCCAACGGGATCGAGACCGGTCTCCGGGCCCGCGAGCAGTACAGCTGGGTCGGTGAGGACTTCGGCTCGGTGCGAGGCGAGTCGGCGTGGGAGATGCGCTTCCGCCGTCCCGACTGGGACGTCCGGGTCGAGACGCGGACCGTGCTGACCTCGGACGAGGACGACTTCCACGTGGACGCGACGCTGGACGGGTACGAGGCCGGGCGCAGGGTCTTCTCCCGTACCTGGAACGAGCGGATTCCGAGGGAGAACGTCTGACCCCGTCCACACCCCGCCGGCAGACCCGCCAGGAGTTGGATCGTTCTGCCTGATGTGGGGCGAGGCGGTCGTCGGCACTGCTACCGACGTGTGATCAACGGAATGCTCTTCCGGATGCGAACCCGCAGGAACGAGGTCGAGCGGTACATCAATACGCTCAAAGGACCCAGGGCCGTGGCGACCCGCTGTGACAAGAGGGCCTGTGCGTTCCACGGCACGGTGACTCCGGCCGCGCCTCGGCTGTGGCTCCGTCCCTGATCCCCCAGGCGTCTTCCGCCGCTGTGTCCGATCGACTCAGTCGTCGGCTGCGAACAAGGAGCGTAATCCGTCCGGCTGAGCGGTCGATGAGCACCATTTCGTGGAAGTACTCGTGCACACGACCCCAGTCATGAATGGCCTTGTCCCCGAGCTCGTCCAGGTAGTGGACGTGGTCGGCCACGGCCAGGCGGTCGAAGACCTCTTGCCGCAGATCCGCCTCCAGCTCGGCGGGCACATCCCCGAACCGGCTCGCCCACCCCACAGGACGCGCGCGCTCTTCTCCCGACCGACGGCTTCGTAGACATCAGAGGTGACCGATCCCAGCCGGTACGGGCCGTGCCTGGACCCTCCGGCAGGACCCCACCTCCCGCGTAGTCGTCCCGGAACTGCTCATGGCCGATGAGCGCCGCAAGCAGATCCCGAGCCTCTACGGACTCCCCGGGGAACCGCGGGTGCTTGATGCCGACCCACCTGTAGCCGTGCGACCTCACATCCTGGAACTCGTGGTCCCGGAAGTTGATGAAGGTACTGGCCTCATGGGTGAGCTGGTTCTCCATAGCGTCACAGCTCAGGAGCCGGGCAGGCGGTGTGCGGGCGGGCGCTACGGGGAGGCGGTGGGGCCTGCCCCGGGCCGGGCCCCACCGGCCAGGTCTGCCGGTTTCCGGCTTCGGATTCCAGCAGACCATGCACAACCGCGGGCTGGGAGTTGAACCGTGCGAGCCGGGTGTCGCCGAATCTTCCGGCTCCTTCGGTGCGGTCGCGTAGCGTGGAAAGCGGGCGGACTGGTCGCAGGGGTGACCGGCACCGACGACGGGGGCGAAGTACGGGTTCGGTCGCCTGTCGCGAACTGGCGGGAACGACGGCGACCGGCCAGGGCGACGGCCTGCGGATCACCGGTCCGCAGGCGCTGGTCTGCGAAGCATGGGCCGGGCGCAGGGGCAACCGCCCCCTGAGGCTGTCTCTCCTGGGCCTCACCGCGCGAAGCTGACGAAGGGAGGCGAGCGGCTGTATGTCGGCACAGGACGTGAGAGCGCGACGCCTGGCGCGGCTCGCCGCACGGGTCGACTGGTCGAGGATGATCGATCCGTACACCGGAGAACAGTATGGCCCCGAGGTTTTGGCAGCGCTCTGGGCGACGGACCCCATCACGGCCGACAGGACGTGCCAGATCCTGCATTACACGGCCAACGGCGACGGCAGTTCGGTGCGGGCGGCGGCCGCCGAGATGCTGCCGTTCCTCGTCGAGGCCGCACGGGATCCGGACGTGACGGTGCGCTTCGAAATCCTGCGGACGATCGCCGATATCGCCGACACGGGCAACACCGCCCCCTCGGCGAAGGTCGACCCGATCCTCGAAGGCAGGTGGCGGCCCACCGTCGCCCCGGCGTGGCCGGCCGCCTGGGAACGTGTCGCGGACGCCCTGCTGCCGTTGCTCGACGACGGGAACGACCTCATCCGGGCCGGCGCGGTCGGCGCACTCGCGCAGTCCGCCGCCCACGCGGACACCCTCATCCCCCGCTTGCGGACCTGCTTCGAGAACGAGCCGGACCTATGGATGGCGGAGCGCCTGGTGCTGGCCGTCGGAGAGCTCGCCCGCTACGCCATCCAGAGGCGCGAAGAGACCCTCGCCTGGCTGCGGTTCCGCATGACCGTCGAAGGGAAGGGAGAGGAACCCGACTTCGACGAGGACATCGACGCCTGGGTCACGTGGGACGAAGAAGTCCGCCACGACGTCCGGCTGCAAGCCGCGCAGGCACTGCGCCGCGCCCTGCCCGACCACACCGATCCTCGCTGAGCCCACGTCACCACCTACGCACTGCTCGACTCCTCGGGGCGTGAGGGGCAGCCCGTGACAGGACAGACCGGGTGGGCCGACGGCTCAGTTCGACGCGCGTGTGCGCCGATGATCCCTGGTCAGCGGCGGCCGGTGGACAGGATGACGAGGAACTGGCCGCCGCCCGGCTGGATGTCGGCGGTCACCGCGAGCCCCGGCACCAGTCGGGAGAACCGGTCCACCAGCCAATCCGCCGCCGCTTGGGCGTCCTGCCTGGTCGGACAACGGCCCACCATCTCGCGGCCCCCCTTGCGCTCCAGCCTCTCGGCAACGCTGATCAGCGACGCGGGTTCGACCACGTACAGGCGGTCCGGCCAGGCGATGACCACCTTGACCGCGCCCTTGCGTGTGTTGCATCCGCGATGCGCGAGCCGCTCGGGGACCTTGGCCTTCCGGTCGGTGGTCCGACTGTCGACGCTGGGTCCTCGCGGGTCGTTCACCGACTCGTCGGGGTCGACCGCTTCGTCACACACCCAGCAGCGCCAGCCGTCGCGCGCGGCCACATCATCGAGAAGGCTCATCCGAGCAAACTAGCCTGCCCGGCCGCAGCCCCGCGCACCAGGGGCCCCGGGCGGCGTGGAGCGTGCCGCGGAGCTGTGTGCCCTGGTTACGGAGACGCCGCGGAACCGGGAGCCGGGCAGCCGGAGCGAGCCGGCCGCGGGGCCGCCGGGCGGAGGTGCCGGCCGAACAGCGCCACCGACAAGCCCGCACGGTCCGCACGGCCGAGTCGCCGCAGCCAGGGCCCGACTCCTCGGGGTGCGCAGTTCCCTCGGCAAGGGGCTGCGGGTGCCTGTGACCGTGCTGCGATACGGCGGATTGTCGTACAGGACGTGGACCGGCAACGCGAAGCACGTCCGCGACGCACATCATCGACGTCATCGTGATCGGTACGTCGAGCCGCCCGACCGTCACGACCGGCGGTCTCCATGGGTGCGACGCACCGACTTGGGCCTCCGGCCGCGGCGCCCACTGCTATGTATGCTCAGGCGCCGCGCCCGTCCGGCGGAGCCGTACAGCGTGGCACTTCAGATCTGCGGACCCGGCAGGATACGGCCGTGCCCGCACTATGAACGGGGTGGGAATTGTCCAGTCATCGGCTGTCCAAAAAGGGCCGCTACGTCGCTTGGGCGACGGCAGGCGCTGCCGTCGTCGCAGGTGGTGGAATCGCCGCACAGACATCCATGGCGGCCACCGCCTGGCCCGCACAGAAGACCTACACCGGCCGCGCCTTCGACACGTGCACGGCGCCCTCGCTTGCTGCGATGAAAGCCTGGAACACGGGATTCTACGGCGGCGTGGCGGTCTACATCGGTGGTAGGAACCGCGGTTGTGCCCAGCCGAACCTGACCAAACCGTGGGTGAAATCGGTCGGTTCCCTTGGCTGGAAGGTCATCCCGCTCTACGTCGGTGCCCAGCCGCCCTGCCAGAAGAGCGCAAACCCGGAGAGGTTCACCGCTTCCACGGCTGCCTCCGTCGGCGCGCGTAACGCGAAGGACGCGGTGGCCAAGGCCTCAGCCCTCGGGATGAAGGCCGGCAGTCCGATCTACCTGAACATGGAGTCGTACGACATCACCGACAAGGCGTGCAACGACGCCACCCTCGCCTACGTGCGCTCCTTCACGAAGACGCTGCGTAACGCGACCTACCGCGGCGGCTTGTACGGCTTCAGCAGCTCCAGCGCCAAGGCCATCGCCACCGCCACGAACAAGACGGATCTGCCGGGCAACCTCTGGTACGCACTGTGGGACAAGAAGAACACCACCACCACGGACTGGCCGTGGAACCCCTCCCAGTACACCAATCACAGCCGCGCCCACCAGTACATGGCCAACAGCGAGGAAAAGCGCGGCGGTCACACCATCACCGTCGACCGCAACGCCTGGGACGCCCCGGTCGCGATCATCGGCTGAGCCGTTGGGCGGGCCCGCCGACGACCGTCACCCGCACACGCGGGTGACGGGCAGAACCGCTTGGGTCAGTGAGGCGGGCGTCCACGCGCATGAACCCGCTTGGCATGCGGAACCGGGATTGAGCGTCGGTCGGACCGGATCCGGCCTGTTGGTCGCTGCGATCTCCTTCCGCGGAGCCTTCCTCCTGCTCCGACCGTGATCCGGAGGCAACTCAGGGGTGCATGACGATCTTTCCCACATGCCGCCTGCTGGAGAGTGCTTCCTGCGCCTGAGCGGCCTGGTCCAGCGGGAACGTCGCGGCGATGACGGGCTGGACCTCTGCCCGACGAGCCAGGTCCATGAGGAGGGCGAAGTGCGTGGGCGTGTGCATCGCAGAACCGATGACCTGGGCGTTGTGCAGGTAGAGGCGGCGCACATCAAAGCGCACGCCGTATCCACCGAGCGCGCCCGCGATGACCCATCGGCCCCCTTCGCGCAGCAGCGGAAGCCCCTCACTCACCAGCTCGCCGGCCACGACGTCGAGTGCGACGTCGATGCCCTCCGGGGCGGCGGCGCGGATCTGCCTGGCGATGTCTCCCGCGCGGTCGATGACTTCGTGCGCGCCCGCTTCGCGCACCGCGTCGATCTTGGGTCCGCTACTGATGGCGATCACCCTTGCGCCGCGCGCGCGGGCGATCTGCACCAGCGCGAGGCCGACGCCGCCGGACGCTCCCGAGACCAGGGCGGTTTCCCCCTTCCGCAGCCGGCCTCGCTCGATCATGCCCAGAGCCGTGCCGTAGGCGGTCGGCAAGGTCGCGAGCTGGTCGTCCGTGAGCGGAGATTCCGTCACGTCGTGCACACGGTTCACCGGCGCTGTCACGTACTCGGCGTATCCGCCGTCGCGTTCGCTTCCCATCAGGCCCACCGGATTGGCGTCCGGCCCTTCGGAGTCGTAGATCGCGGGGTCGACGACCACCCGGCGTCCGACGAGGCTCCCCTCCACTCCGGTCCCGACAGCCACAACCCGCCCGGCCACGTCGGCGCCCTGGATGCGCGGGAAGTCGATCGGGCCTCGCCAGCCCGACAGCGCCTTCGGGTCGTCCGGACGACCGTAGGCGCCCTCCCGGGTCCACAGATCGGTGTTGTTCAGTGCTACCGCGCTGACCTGGACCAGCACCTCCCCTGCCCGGAGGGCGGGGACCGCGACCTTCGTCAGTTCAAGGACCTCCGGTCCCCCGTGCCTGGTGATGCGCACCGCTCGCATGAGATCGGACAGTCCCATCGCTCCAACCTCCTCGCAAGTATACTGATCTGTGAACCTCTCTCACCGTACACCGATCAGTGAAGGAATCCGCCATGCGGGAAGCGCGGCTTATGACGCCGGCGGGTCGCCGCATAGTGGCGGCCGCCGACGAGTTGTTCTACAACCGCGGCATCACAGCGGTCGGCGTGGATCTGATCGCTGAGCACTCGGGCGTAACCAAGCGAACCCTGTACAACCAGTTCGGTTCGAAGGACCACCTGGTGGCGACCTATCTCACGGAACGCGACCAGCGTTGGCGGTCGCTGGTCGAGGCCGCCGTCGACGCCGCCGGCACTCCCGTCGAAGCCGTCACCGCACCCTTCGAGGCCCTGCGGACCTGGAGCGAGACCAATGCCCGGGGGTGCGCCTTCATCAACGCACTGGCCGAACTCCCCGACCCCGCGCATCCTGCACACCACATCGCCACGAACCAGAAGCTCTGGCTGCTGAACCTGTTCAAGGGACTCGCTACGACGGCGGGCTGCTCGCGTCCGGCCACCCTCGCCACCCGGCTCCTCGTGCTGCACGAAGGCGCCGTCGCCACGCAGCCGCTCTCGCTCGACAGTCTTCCGGAGAGCATCGATCTGGCGCGATTCCTGGTTCGAGTCAGCACATCGCCCCACCGGTAGAGCGGGTCGTGGTGGTGCTGGAGGGCCCGGCCCCATCTGGTCTGCTCTGCGCAGCAGGGCCGCCTTCGCCTGGTCGGGGTGCCGGGGTGCCGACTGCGTGCGACCCCTCGGGGGACGGGTGACGGTCCGACCGCGACTCCAATTCTTTTACCGGTATAGTTTGACCGGTATAGTTATTGGTCCCGTGAGGAAAGTGGCACATGATCGAGATCCTGAACCCCGCTCTGCTGGCCCGAGCGAGGGACACGGGCGCCCTGGTCGCAGACATTCTGCAGGCGCTGAGGAGCCGTAGCGTGATCGGCACGAACCTCCTGGACATCGACCGGTGGGCCAAGGAAATGATCGTCGAGGCGGGGGCCCTGTCCTGCTACGTCGACTACGCGCCATCCTTCGGGCGCGGCGCGTTCGGTCATTACATCTGCACGGCCGTCAACGATGCCGTGCTGCATGGGCGGCCCAGCGACTACACGCTCGCCGACGGTGATCTGCTCACGCTCGACCTCGCCGTCTCCCTGCGTGGAGTCGCCTCGGACGCCGCCATCAGCTTCGTCGTAGGCGATGCGCAGCCCTCGGAGAGCGTCGCGATGATCAGGACGACCGAACGCGCACTGGCCGCAGGGATCGCCGCCGCCGGACCCGGAGCTCGCATCGGCGACATCTCCCACGCGATCGGTACCGTCCTCAGCCAGGCCGGATATCAGATCAACACCCAGTTCGGAGGACATGGCATCGGGTCGACGATGCACCAGGACCCGCACGTCGCGAACACCGGACGGCCCGGCCGTGGGTACAAACTGCGCCCCGGGCTGCTGCTGGCGCTGGAGCCGTGGGTCATGGCGGACACCGCCGAACTCGTCACCGACGCCGACGGGTGGACGCTCCGCAGCGCGACGGGCTGCCGGACGGCACACAGCGAGCACACGATCGCGATCACCGAGGACGGAGCCGAAATCCTCACGCTGCCGAAGCCGTCGCAGCCGTAAGGAGACGGGCCGGTCGGGACCGGAGGGCGGCTACGACCGGGCCTGCGCGGTCCTGGACCTCGCGAAGGCCTGTGCTGAGCACGACCGGCGACAGCGTCATGTTCGACGCCGCCTGCTCCGGTACCGAGGTCGGGACACTCACGGAGAGCACCGTTCCCGAACTCCTCCCCGGCCGCTACCGGGTGGCCTCGAAAAGCATCGAACCCGACCGGCTGACGTCCTTTCGCACCCACCGATTCGTCGAGCTGACGCGCCTGCACCCCGTTCGCGTCGAGACTCCGACGCCCCTGGAAGACCCATAAGCTGCGCCGGGAACAGCCGGTCGGGTCGGCACGGTTGCATCGACCGAGGGGCCGGCCCCGTACGGCGGAGAATACGGAGACCACACGACCGGCCGCCCCACCGGGGTCCGGGCTCCGAGATCGCGGCGCGCCCGCCGCGCATCCGAACCAAGACGTATTTCTGCTGGAGGATTGTTCCATGACTGACAGGCCGTTGACGCTCATGGCGGTGCACGCTCACCCCGACGACGAGGCCACCGGAACCGGAGGGGTCCTCGCGCGGTACGCGGCGGAAGGCATCCGCACCGTTCTCGTGACATGTACCGACGGCGGTTGCGGTGACGGACCAGGGGGTGCCAAGCCGGGCGATCCTGGGCACGATCCGGCCGCCGTCGCCGTGATACGCCGCCGAGAACTCGAGGCGAGCTGTGACGTCCTGAAGATCAGCGATCTGGAGATGCTGGACTATGCCGACTCCGGGATGGTGGGCTGGCCGAGCAACGATGCCTCCGGATCCTTCTGGCAGACCCCTGTGGAGGTGGGCGCCGCCCGACTCGCGGATCTCATGCGGCACTACCGGCCCGATGTGGTCGTCACCTACGACGAGAACGGCTTCTACGGCCACCCCGACCACATCCAGGCCCACCGCATCACGATGGCGGCTCTGGAGATGACCGAGCTGACGCCGAAGGTGTACTGGACGACGATGCCCCGCTCGATGATGCAGAAGTTCGGGGAGACCATGCGTGAGTTCCATGAGGAGATGCCGGAGCCGGATCCCGCCGAGGCCGCCGCGATGGCCGAGATCGGCCTCCCCGACGACGAGATCACCACATGGGTGGACACCACCGCGTTCAGCGGTCAGAAGTTCGATGCCCTGGCTGCGCACGCCAGTCAGGGCGAGAACATCTTCTTCCTCAGGATGGGCAAGGAGAGGTTCGGTGAGTTGATGGGCGTGGAGACCTTCGTACGTGTGAAGGACGCCACCGGCGCGGCCTTCCCCGAGAACGATCTCTTCGCCGGACTGCGCTGATCCCTTCGTCCGACCGGGGGCGGGGCAGTTCATGTGCCGGTCCGGGCCGGTGGCAGGTGTGGGAGGAGGTCCAGGGCCTGGTGAAGGGGGAGGGCCAGGCCCTGGCAGGAACTCCGGGGCGAGGCGAGTTCCTCCGTCTCGCCGGGTTCCAGAGGTCCGGAGAGCGACTGTCTGCGGCGACCGGGTCAGGTCCGGCAGAACGGCATGCTCCGTAGGTATCCGCCGAGGTTCTCGTCGTCGGTGCCGAGGACGGCATCGGCGGTCCCGGGCAGACACTCCACCGCCTCGACCTTGTACTGCCGGAACGTGCCCAGGACGGTCCGGGGCGCGGCGAGGGTGACGCGTACCCGGCCGTCAGCCGACACGGTCACCCGGCCTGCGTCGCCGATCGCGGAGTCGAACGGGCCGTCGTCACCGGCGTCCGCCGCCGAACTCACGATGATCCGGCCGGAGCCGGTCACCGAGATGTCGGAGATGTGCCGCGTGCCGTCGTCGGTCGGGTACACCGCCGTGTAGGCCCGGCGCGTCACGGCGCCGAACAGTGGCCGTCCCCACGAGGCGAAGGTCAGGGGCGCCGTGTACAGCGTGGCGGGACGATCCGCGCCGGCACCGCGGTCCGCCCGCAGTGCGGCGAGTTTCCCGTTCCGGGCGACGAGCGCGAGACTCTCGAAGTCGTCGCCCTCGCCGATCGACGGCAGCGGTGAGTAGTCGATGACCGTCGCCGTGGAGCCGGTGACCTCCAGGCGGTAGACGATGCCGCGGCTGGTGAGTGCCAGGTACTGTCCTGGCACCCCGGGGATCGCCTCGATGGCCTCCAGGTCGACGGGTTCCGGCCCGTCCCAGGTGATCGGGGCGATGAGGTCGGAGTCCTCCCGGTGGGTGATCCGGGACAGACGCTGCTGCCCGACCCCCTTGTTGTCGTGCACGACCAGCAGGTGCACCCCGGCGCCGTCGCCGGTACGGCCTTCGTACGCGAGGCCGCTGATACCACCGCGGGCGTCGACACCGGCCTTCTGCCATTCGCCGCTCGCGCCGGCCGGGGCGGCGCCGAGGGTCGTCAGGAGCGCGGTCGCCGCGGTGAGCCAGGCCATGCGCTGCAACATAGGGAGTTTCACTGGGGCCGCTCGCCCTCTCTGTTCGGCAGGCGCGCAGTTGCGTACCGGGCGTCAGGCTATTGATCAAGACCAGCGGAGCCCAGCAGCCGTTGCGCCATTCGCCGGGGCGCGAAGGCGGACTCGGCGGGCGCACGCACCGGGCCCGTGACTCGGGGCGGACGTGAAGGCGCGACGGGCGACCGGAGGAAGGCAGACGGGTCGAAAGGTTCGTACCGTCCTCGCGTCGATACCTCGGCCGTGCTGCCTGTTCGCCGGTCCGCAACGCGCCCGGTGCAGGCCGCCGTCGGCGGCGCCCTCACCCGAGCCGGGGACACGGACGGCGGGACAGCGGTCGGGGGTCCGTGTGTGGCGACTGTCCTGAGGTAGGAAAGAAATGAGGCATGGCGAAGTGCAAGAAGTGCGGTGCGGGAAAGCGCCGTTGGCCCCGTTCTTGTTCCCGGTGCCATTCTGGGGCCGACCGGGGTGACGCGGCCGCGGACGCTGCCGAGCTGGCCGTGGAGACAGGACTGCTCGGGTGGATCGGTCGTGGAGCCATGGCAGTTGTGCGGGTGATACTGCGCACGGTCAACTGACCATGCACCATGCACCATGCACCATGCACCATGCGCCATACCTGGCGAGGTTCCGGTTGCTGTGTGGGAGCTGCTGGTCGGCACACTTCCGCGCCGTGTCCGGGGCCGCGGTACGCGTACGCCAGCCACCACGCCCGCACGAGCGGGCAGATGCCTCGCCAATTCTCCACCTTGCCGCTGGAGCCCATGAGGCCAGCGGAGAATGCAAGGCCTTCGCCCTCGGCTGCGTACCGCTGAGGAGTGTGTGCATCTGTCGGGTCTTCTCGTGGACGGTGATCAACAGGGGCGTGCGATCGCACCGCCCGACGGGCTGGTCGGGCCCCGCCCAGCCGTCGTAGCCACCGGCGGTGCGCACGGTGGTCAAATCGGCGCCGTTGGTGCGCCGAAGCTTCACGCTGGAGACAGTGACCTCGTCGGTGCGGCCACCGGCGAATTCGGTGATCTTCGCCCTCGCCTCGGTCGACGGGTCAGGTGCAGGCGAGAACCTTGATCCGCGGCCGATACACCTCCCGTGCCGGCCTGTGCGTGAACTGCCTCCGTACGTACGTATCACGTGTCCGGGAAACCACGGACGCGCGGCGTGCCTTCGCCTGCAAAGGTTGTGGTCGGAGCGACGAGCCGTACACGGGGTGCGAGTCCCGTATTCCGGAGAGGGTGAAGTGGCCGGTCCAGCTGGTGGCCGGATCCGGAAATGGCCGTGCCGCGCCGTACTCGGCGGTCCAGTCACGTATTCATGGCCGGAAAGCAATTCAGCCTACGCAGAAAAGAAGCGGTCGAGCCGGATCAGGGGGGTGATTTCGCGCGCCCGGGATGTGGAATCGCGCCGGGAATACGACCGAAGGTGACAGGATTCTGATGCATGCGACCTCATTGACGGTCGGGTCCGATGCGAAGCCGAAACTGTTCACCACGTCCTGGTGGTGGCGGTGGGCACTCGGCACCTGCTTCGCCCGTATCACCGAGCCCATGGCGACCTTGGCCCTCATCAGCCTGGGAATTTTTGTCAGCGGGTATTCCTACGGGGCTTTCCTCGTGAGTGTGTATGCGTTCACCGGCGCGCTGACAGCGACCACCGCGGGAAGGCTGATCGACCGCGCCGCCCGTCCGCGACGCCTGGTCCTGATCATGACGACGTCATCATTCCTCCTCCACGTCGCCTTGGCCGTCTTCGGAACCTTCCGCCTCTCCCTGGTGCTGATCACCGTGCTCACCGCCCTGTGCGCCGCGCTGCCGGGAGGGATTCCCGGCCTCTCGCGCTCGGTGCTCGTCAAGTACGCCGATCCGCGTCTGCGGAACCTGGCGCTCTCATGGGACTCGATCATGACGGAAGCCGGCTGGATCCTGGGGCCGGTCGTCATCGCGGGTCTGAGCCTGCTCGGTCTCCCGTGGGTGGAGGTCGTGGCGATGGCCGTCACCTTCCTCGGTGTCCAGTTGTTCCTCGGTCCGCTGGTCGGGGAGGGGCGGGGCGGGACACCGCCGGAAGTTACGGAGAAGGCACCCGGATCCCTGTGGTCCTACCGCGGGGCATGGCCCGGTCTCGTCGACTCCGTCTCGGTCGGCATGGCGGTGACGGGGATCGTCTCGGTACTTCCCGTCCTGTTGCCGAAGAGCGGGGCATCACCCGCGTGGTCCGGGATCCTCGTCAGTCTGCTGGCGGGCACCGGGATAGCCGGAACTCTCTGCTACGGGAAAGCGGCGGGACGGATTCCGCTGCACATCACCGTCCAGTCGCTCCTCACCCTCCTCGGTGTACTCACCTCCGTGGTCGCCCTGGCGTTCAGTCACAGCGCGCTGTGGATCGCCGTATGGGTCGGAGTGTCGGGGTTCTTCATCACCCCGTTCAACACGCAGCGATCGATCAGCCTCGAAGCCAGCATTCCAGCGTCACTGCACACCCAGGGATTCTCCGCGCAGTTCGCCCTGTTCGGATTGGGATCCGCGGTCAGTGCCGGAATGCTCGCGCTGATCAGCGATGTCACCGCGGCACTGCTCGCCATCGCGGGATTCGCTCTCCTGATCTCGGTGGCGACCCACGCGGCTGTACGGAAAGTCATCTTCGGAACATGAACCGGTGCGGTGAGAAAGCTGACCGCTCCCGCGAACGTCGCTCGACGAAGCGAAACCCTGCGAAGTCATGTGAGGAAGCAGTGCACACATACGGTACACAAACCGTGAACAGTCGTGGACACCTGGAGATCGGGGGATGCGATGTACTGGATCTGGCGAAGACATACGGAACACCCGTCTATGTGATCGACGAGTCGTCCGTCCGTGACAGGTGCCGTTCCTACGTACGGGCTTTCCGTTCGGAATGGCCCCGCGTGGACGTCGCGTACGCGTCCAAAGCGTTTCTGGTGGGCGAGATGGTGCGCCTCGCCACGGAGGAAGGCCTCAGCCTCGACGTCGTCTCGGCGGGCGAACTGCGCCTCGCGCTCTGGGCCGGTGCGTCACCCTCGAAGATCACGTTCCACGGCAATTACAAGACCCGGGAGGACATCGAGCTCGCGGTGGGCAGCCGGGTCCGGTCCCTGGTGATCGACTGCCTGGACGAGATCGACCTCATCGACCGTCAGGCCCGGGAGGACGGTCAGGTCCAGGCCGTCGACATCCGCCTCAACCTCGGGATCGACATCCACACCGACCCCAAGTACACGACGGGGAGCGTGGAGTCGAAGTTCGGGCTGCGGATCCGGACCGGCGACGCGACTGCCGCTGTCGCGAGAGTCCTCGAACGCGACAACCTCCGGCTCCGCGGCCTGCACTTCCATCTCGGCGCCCAGGTTCTGGACACGAAATTCCATCAGCAGGCCCTGAGTGAACTGGGTGAGTTCATCCGGGCGGTCACCGCCGTCTCGTCGTGGAAGCCCGAGAGCGTCACCGTGGGAGGAGGGATGGGGGTCAACTACGACGGGATGTCCTCGCCGCCCTCACCCGAGGAATGGGCACGGGACCTCCTGTCCGTGTTCGGCGAACAGGTCGCACCCCATTGCGCCCCGGACGTGATGTTCGGGATCGAACCGGGCAGATCGGTGATCGCCGAGGCGGGGGTCACGCTGTACACCGTCGGCCCGACGAAGAGGAACGGGGCACACCGGCTCGTGGCCGTCGACGGCGGGCTCTCGGACAACCCGAGGCCGATCATGTACCGGTCGGTGCACAACGTCGTACTCCCGTCCAATCCCGAACTGAGGGACGTGGAACTGCACGACGTGACGATCTTCGGTCGGCACTGCGAGACGGACAAACTGATCGATGGTGTACGGCTTCCCGATCTGTCGCCCGGTGAAGTGCTGGCCGTTCAGTGCACAGGCGCCTACACCCACTCGATGTTCAACCAGCACAACAGGTTCGACAAGCCGCCCGTCGTCTTCGTACGCGACGGCGGGTCCAGGCTCGTCGTACGCAGGGAACAGTTCCCGGACACGATCCTGACCGAGATACAGAGCACGCCCGCCGGCTCGTCCCACCGAGATGGGGAGAAGTAGTGCGCTTCCTTGTCACCGTCCCCGTCTCCCCCTCCGTGGCCGAGTCACTGGCCGGGAGCGGCGTCCGATGCCGTCCGGATCTGCATGGCGCGGACGACAGCACGCTCGCGGGCGCGCTGAGCGAGATCTGCCCCCAGGCGATCGTCACCGATCGCCCGATCGGCCGGGAGGTTCTGCGCCTCTGGCGCGAAGCGATGCCCGAGAAGCCGGTCGCGGTCGTTCGGCTCACGGAGTCCCACGGCACGCTCAGACGCCTACCGACCATGTACGGGCGGCCGACCTCGGCCGTACTTCCGTTCGGCATACCGATGTACACCGTCCCGCGGCAGCCCGACGCCGGTGGTGGCGTCGACGAGGACGCGAGCCTGTTCGAAGCACTCGCCGTCGCCGAACGGTTCGCGCAGGACCGGGAACAGCTCACCGGCCCGACACGGGTCATGACGCGATCGTCCGGGACCGCGTCCGGGAGAGCGTCGGTCCTCATGGTCGGCGGCGGCGTCGTGAACCTGGTCACCGCACGGTTGCTGCATGCCGAAGGCTATGACGTCGCGATGGTGGACGCCGCGCCCGACCCGAGGGCCGGGAGACCCTGGACCGCGTACGGTGCCTCACGCGGGGGCGGCAACGCGCGGATGTTCACCTACACCGAAATGGACGACTACCACGCGAAGTCCGTCGGTGAACTCGACTGCACGACCGTCTTCGACCGCCCCCCGTCCCGACTCGGCTGGGACGTCCGTCGCCACGAGGGCGAGGAGGACCGGCAGTGGGTGCAGGACTTCCGGCGCGTCCGGCCCTGGCTGGCCCGGGCGTACAACGGCGACATCCTCGGGCTGAACAGGCGGGGAGGGGAACTGTGGCAGACCTGGCTGCAGACCCGGCCACACCTGTTCGACGACGTGGACCTGCGGCACGACATCCTGCGTCTGTACCAGGACGGCTCGCAGCTGAAGGCAGCCCGGCACCGGCAGAACGCGGTGGGGGCCACCGTCGCCTCCTACGGGTCCGCCGAAGTGCGTGAGAGGTTCCCGGCACTCGCACACGCCGCCACCGACGCCTTCGCCGGAGGCATCGTCGTCGAGGGCTTCACCGTCAACGTGCACGACTTCATGGCCCGCCTGCTCGACGACCTGGAGGCAGGCGGGGTGCGCATGCGTTTCGACCTGCCGGTCGAGGAGATCATGAGGGACGAGACGTCCGCGGTGACCGGAGTGCTGACCGCCGACGGTCCGCTGATCTACGACCACTACGTCGTGTCGCCAGGCGTCGGGAACGACGCGTTGCGCCGTCAGATTCCGTCTCTTCACCAGGTGCACGGGGTTCTCGGTTGCTGGGCCACGGTCCCGAACGGCACCCCCGCCCTCGAACACTCACTGAAGGTGGCGCGGCGCGGTCACGTGGCGGAGGACGCGAACATCACCGTCGGCCGTGACGAGTCCGGGGAGAGCGTCCTGATGATCGGCTCCGGCTACGGATGGACGGGAAGCGATCCGCGCAACATCGACGAGCGGAAGCTCCAGGACGTTCACGCCGCCGTCGCGGACACGGTGGAACTGCTGTTCCCCGAAGCCTACGAGAGGATCGGCGGCCGCGACGGACTGCGTGGGTCGCAGAAGCACTGCGTACGCCCGTGGACCGCGTCGAACCTCGGGATCTTCGAGACGAGCGCGGCCGGCAACGGGGCCTTCGTCGTCACGGCCGGGCACAACACCGGCGGTTTCGCCCAGGCGCCCGTCATCGCCGAGGCGGTCGCCCACGCTCTGCGTGGCGTCGACCACCCCATGCACACCCTCTACCATCCGCTGCGGACCCGGCGTGTGTTCAACGCGATGGCCGGGCTCGGAAAGGTGTCGCACTGAGGTGTCGCACTGAGCAGGGGCCGAAGGGCATCCGGGGATTCGGGGCCGGATTCGGGGTCGGTATGTGCTCGGCGGACGGTGGGTCGTACCACGGGGCCTGTCGGGCGGGCGCGGCCTGAGGCCTCAGGTGGGCGTACCGGTCGGTCCTGATCCCCGGACGCGTCAGTTTCCCAGGTGCCTCCGGGGGGGAGGGCGTACCGGGCGACCGCCCTTGCTCGGGCGCACCCATGGAGACGCCAGGGGCGTCGCCCGACGACCGGGCGACGCCCCTCACCCCGCCGTCGGCCTCGACCGCGGATCTGGCTCACGGCCCCCGCCAGAGGTTGGCGAAGGCCGAGCTCTCGATGGTCCGCCTCTGGCGTACGGCCTCCAGCTCCATCACCGCGTCGTGGACGGCGGCCACCACGGTCGTCACCGCCTCGTCATCGAAGCCGGGTTCGTCGTCGGACCGTGCGTCGTCGATGCCCACCGCGGAGGCGAGGGCGACCAGGACGGGCTCCTGCCCCTCCCGGCGTTCGACTGCCCTGCGGCGGCCGGGCGTATCGGCCGGCTCGACGTGTTCCGGGCCGAAGGGCAACCGGCCGCTGCGCTTCCGCGTCAGCTCGCCGTCCTCCTCCAACACGGCCTGGTACGCGGCCGAGAGGTCTCGGCCCCGGCGCCACAGCCAGTCCTCGATCCGCTCGTAGGGCGGTTGCCGGGTGGCCTGTGCCGCGGCCTCGCCGAGGAGCCGATCATCCGGCGACGGCGCCCCGTCCGCCCCGCCCGGCACGATGCGGTCGCCGTCCAGGGTGACGGCCCCCGCGCCGATGAGATCGATCAGCTCGGCTCCCGCGAGGGCGAGCGACAGATCACCCTGCCCCACGGCGTGCTCCGGCTTCGGATCCAGGGTGATGATGAACAGGTCTCTCGCCGTGGTCATGAAACGGCTCCCCTCGAAGACATCGACAAAGGTGCGCGCCCCCTGCCCACCGGCCCGCGTCCGGAGCTGGTTCACGGCGACGCGACTGTCACGATCAGTATCACCTCCGCACGTGCACCCGAAGGCATGTCACCCGAAGAACTGTCACCCGAAGACCTGTCGCAGGACGCGGTTCACATGAGCTCCCGGCCCCCTCACCGAACGCTCGCCGGTTTGTCGCGGTCCCGGGCACCGGCACCGGTGCGGGCCCCGGATAGACTCCTCCGTATGGTCCGACCGTCCCGTGATGACGCGACCCCCGGGATGTGGCGGCGCGAGGCGGGCACCGCGGTGCGCCGGTCGGTGGCGCTCCCGGACGAGGCGGAAGCCCCTTTCGCCATCGTCGCCGGATTCCGGATACCTCCCGTACCCACGGAGTGGGCGCCGCACTCGCACCCCCTGCACGAGCTCGTCTGGGTACGCAGGGGAACGCTGACGTCCCGGGTGCGGGACCGCGTCTTCACCGTGTTCGAGGGGCACGGGCTGTGGATGCCCGCCGGAGTGGTGCACGGGGGCCGGGCGACGGCGGGCGCGGAGTTCCACGACGCCTTCTTCGCCCCCGACCGCACGCCGTTCGCGTTCGGGGAACCGAAGGCGATCGCGATGACGCCGTTGCTCGAGTCGCTGCTGACCCATCTGTCCCGTACGGATCTCGACGCGGCGGCCAGGGCGCGGGCGGAGTCCGTCGTGTTCGACGTGCTCCAGCCGTCGGAGCGCCCGTTCGCGCTGCAGCTGCCCGGTGACGCCCGGATCGGCGTGATCGCCGAAGCCCTCCTGGACGATCCCGCCGACTGCCGATCGCTGGAGGAATGGGCACGGTGGCTGGGGATCAGCGACCGCACGATCACCCGCGCGTTCCGTCATGCGACAGGCCTCTCCTTCGCGCAGTGGCGGCAGATGCTGCGTGTGCACCGGGCGCTGATGCTCCTCTCCCAGGGCTTCGACGTGATGACGGTCTCCGAGACGCTCGGCTACGCGCAGCCCAGTTCCTTCATCGCCGCCTTCCGGCGGGTCATGGGAACCACGCCGGGCGCGTTCTTCGACGCGGAGGACGACGTCTCCGGGAATGTCCGGAATCCCGTATCGCGTGTCCAGAACTCCTGATTGTCGACACGGCAACCGGAATATAACCTTCTCGGAGTTAGGTGACCCTTAGTTGGAGCTCGCCCCGCACGGTGCTGTCCGTGCGCGGGGGAGTCCGCAGCCCGACCGGCGAAGGCCGGACGGAGGGTGTCGCAGTCCTTGCCCCTCCGACCGTCCGGAACCCCCCGATGTTCACAAGCCCCTTCCGCCGTGCCGGTCGCGCCGTGGCCGGCCCCGCTGTGCCGGCCGCCGCCCTCAACGGGCACGACCTCGTGCTGCGGTACGGCGGCACGCCGGTCGTCCACGGCGTATCGCTCGTCCTGGAACCCGGCCGCGCGACCGCCCTGGTGGGGCCGAACGGCAGCGGCAAGTCCACGCTGCTGCGCGCGCTCTCCCGACTGCACCGGGTGGACGACGGACGGGTGACGCTCGGCGCCCCTGACGGTGAACCGGAGCGTGACGCGTCCCTGCTCAGCCCTCGCCAGTTCGCCCGCGAGGTCACGCTGTTCTCCCAGTCGAGGCCCGCCCCCCAGGGGCTGACGGTCACGGAGGTCGTCGCCTTCGGACGCCACCCCTACCGGCGTGGCTTCGCCGGGCAGACCGCCGAGGACCGGACCGCCATCGATCGGGCCATGGGCATCACCGGCGTACGGGACATGGCAGGCAGGCCGGTCGGAGAGCTTTCCGGCGGGGAGATGCAGCGGGTCTGGCTCGCGGCGTGCCTGGCCCAGGACACCGGCGTCGTGCTGCTGGACGAACCGACCAATCACCTGGACCTGCGCTACCAGATCGAGACGCTCGACCTGGTGCGCGACCTCGTCGAGGAGCACGGCATCGCGGTCGGGGTCGTACTGCACGACCTCGACCAGGCATCCCGTGTCGCGGACACGCTGGTCCTGATGCACTCCGGCCGCGTGTACGCGGCAGGCGCACCTGCCGAGGTCCTCACCGCCGAGAACATCGGCGCGGTCTACGACATCCGTGTCGAGGTCGGTGTCGACCCCCGCACCGGACGCCTCCGTATCGACCCGCTCGGGCGGCACCCCTCCTGACGCGACGCGTCCGCCGCCCCGCCACCTCCGCCGCGTCACAGCCGAGATCCGGCCCACCACGGCCGCTCCGGCGCATCACGAACGAACCACGAGAAAGAGGCCCCTCCATGAACCGTGCCCGTCGCCTGGCGGCGTCAGCCTCCACAGGGCTCGCCCTCCTCGCCGCAACGGCCTGCGGCACGACCGACGTCGACAAGGCCACGGCCGGCGGCAGCCCCAGCGCGTCGCCCGCGTCGCAGAGCTGCGCCGACGACACCACGACCACCTCGACGAAGCCGGTCTCCTTCAAGGACGGCGTCGGCCGGCAGGTGAAGCTCGACAAGCCCGCCCAGCGGATCGCGGTCCTGGAATGGCAGCAGATCGAGGACGCGCTGACACTGTGCGTCACCCCCACCGCGGTCTCCGACGCGAAGGGGTACCGCACCTGGGTCAGCGCCGAGAAGCTGCCCGGCGGGGTGACGGACATCGGCACCCGTGAGGAGCCCGACCTCGACACCCTCTACGCGGCCAAGCCCGACCTCATCGTCGTGGAAGCGTTCGCCGCCGACGACGAGACCATCGCGAAGCTGGAGAAGAGAGGTGTCCCGGTGATGGCCACACGGGGCGCGAACCCGAAGGACCCGATCGGGAACATGCGCGAGGTCTTCAGCATGATCGGCGAGGCGACGGGACGCACCGAGCGCGCCGACCAGGTGCTCAAGGAGTTCGACCAGCACCTCGCGACGGCGAAGAAGCAGGTCACCGACGCCGATCTGCCGACGAAGGACTTCCTCTTCTTCGACGGATGGCTCCAGGGAGGCAACCTCACCGTCCGCCCCTACAGCGACGGCGCCCTGTTCACCGAGATAGGCAAGGAACTCGGCATGAACCCCGCCTGGACCGATGACGTCAACAAGGCTCACGGAGACGGCGGTGTCGACCCCGCCTACGGCCTCGCGCAGACCGACGTCGAGGGACTCACCGCGGTCGGGGACGCCAACCTTTTCTACGCGAACGACGAGGGAGCCGGCGGATACGTCGGGGCACTGGCCAAGAACCCGATCTGGAAGACCCTCCCGGCCGTGAAGGAAGGGCGCGCGCACGCGTTCCCGGCCCGGGTGTGGGGCGCCGGTGGTCCGCGCTCGTGCGCCCAGGCGATCGACGCGTACGTCGACGTACTCGACAAGAAGTGAGCACACCGCACATGTCGGCACCCGGAGGGGAGCCGCTGCCGCGCGCCGAGCGCGGTGGCGGCCCCACCGGGGTGTTCGTCCTCACCCTCCTTGTCGTCGTGACCGCCCTCGTGGGCATGTGGCACCTGACGCAGGGGACATCCGGCGTCGGTGTGGGCGACCTGGTGCGCCATCTCACCGGGGAACGGGAGAACACCGGTGGGGCGCCGGTCGACGAGATCTTCACCGGCTCGCGCCTGCCGCGCCTGCTCGCGGGCGTGGCGGTGGGCTTCGCCCTCGGCTGTGCCGGCGCGCTGCTCCAGTCCGTCACGCGCAACGCGCTCGCCTCGCCCGACACCCTCGCGGTCACGGCCGGGGCCTACTTCACCATCACGCTCGTCGCCGCCTTCGGCATCGCCGTCCCGCTGTGGGCGTCGGGTGCCGTCGCCTTCGCCGGCGGCATGGTCGCGGCGGCGCTCGTCCTGCTCCTCGCCGGCCGGGCCGCGGGCACCGCGGGCACCCGCCTCATCCTCGCCGGATCGGCGACGGCGATGGCCCTGGACGCGGCGACCGGGATGCTCCTCATCCTGTTCAACCAGAACACGACCGGCCTCTTCGCCTGGGGGAGCGGCTCTCTCGCGCAGCTGAACATCGACGCGTCGATACGCGCCTTCCCCCTCGTGGCCGTTGTGTTGTGCGTCGCCCTGGCACTGTCCCGGCGGCTGGACGTGATGAACCTCGGCGACGACGCCGCGTCCACCCTCGGCGTGCCGATCCGGACCACCCGCGTGACCGCCGTGGTCTGCGCGGTACTCCTGACCAGCACGGCGGTGACACTCGCGGGCCCGATCGCCTTCGTCGGCCTCGGCGCCCCCGTCCTGGCCCGCCTGATCGCCGGCCGGGTAGGGGTGCTGCGCCGGCATCTCCTCCTGGTGCCCGTGGCCGGGCTGCTCGGCGCGCTGCTCATCCTGCTCGCGGACGCGTCCCTGCGCGCCGTGCAGGGTGCGGACGGAGCCGCCTCCATCCCCACCGGCGTACCGACCGCACTGCTCGGCTCCGTCGTGATCGTGGTCCTCGCGATGCGCCTCCGTGACACGGGTCAGCTGCGGCAACCACCGCACGCGCGGGTCGCCGCACGGTCACGCCGCGGGTTCCTCCTCGTCGTGTCCGGCGCGACAGCACTCCTGGCCGGGGCGGTCGTCGTGGCAGTCCTGGCGGGAAGCCTCTGGCTACGGACGGGGGACATCGCCCTCTGGATCCAAGGCCTCGCCCCCGACCTCATCGGCCAGGCGCTCGACGACCGGGTCCCGCGCGTGACCGCCGCCGTCCTCGCCGGTGCGGCGCTCGGGCTGGCCGGATGCGTCGTGCAGGGCGCGGTACGCAACCCGCTGGCGGAGCCGGGCGTGCTCGGCATCACGGCGGGCGCGGGGCTCGGTGCGGCGAGCGTCGTCACGTCGGGCCTGCCCGGCGGACGGCCCGTGCTCATCGCGGTCGCGGTCGCGGCAGGTCTCGCCACGTTCGCCGTGATCGCCCTGCTGTCCTGGCGGGGCGGCTTCCTGCCCGACCGCTTCGTACTGATCGGCATCGGCTGCGGGTACGGCCTCAGCGCGGTCACCACCTTCCTCCTGCTGCGCGCCGACCCGTACAACACGCCCCGGATCTTCACATGGCTCTCGGGCACGACCTACGGCCGCACGCTGCCCGACGTCGTACCGGTCGCGGTGGCCCTGGCGCTCGCGCTTCCCGTGCTGCTCGCCATGCGCGGGCGGCTCGACCTGCTCGCCGTCGACGAGGACACCCCGCGCATCGTCGGCGTCAGGGTGGAACGCACCCGCTTCGCCGCACTGGCGATCGCCGCGGTGCTCGCCGCGCTCAGCGTGATCGCCGTCGGCGTCGTCGGCTTCGTGGGGCTCGTCGCCCCGCACCTCGCCCGGTCACTGGTGGGCGCCCGGCACGGCCGCGCGATCCCCGTCGCGATGCTGCTCGGCGCACTGCTGGTCTGCGTGGCCGACGCCCTCGGCCGCACGCTCGTCGCACCCGCCCAGGTGCCGGCGGGCCTCATGATCGCCCTGGTCGGTGCTCCGTACTTCGTCTGGGTGCTCCGGCGGTCCCGAGCATGAATCGGGCGGCGGCGACATCGGGCGGCGGCGCACCCGGAGCCGCGCCGGTATGTTCCCGCGGGTCAGCACCCGCCCCTCGACCGCCCTCTTCCACCCGCCAGGAGACCGGAATGCAGTCCCAGCAGGAATCGCCCGTGAAGTACCTCGTCGTCCCGTTCGAGACCGGAACCTCTCCGGCCCCGCTGAAGCGCCTCGGACCCCACGAGGTACTGGAACGCTGGCACGCGGTCGACCGATCCGCCCACGGCCCTCACCTCGTGGTCGTTCCGGACGAGAACGGCGAGGGCTGGGCCGCTGCCGCGCTTGTGACGGCCCGCCCGCACACGGCCTATCTGAAGATCGTCGACGCCGTCGGTGACGTGTCGACAGCCGTCGCGGCCGTCGTCGCCCACGCGCGCGGCCTGGAGCTCGCGCAGGTCAAGTGGGAAGGGTGGACGGCGACTCCCGAGGACGTCGCCGCCGCCGGCTTCACCCCGTTGCGCCCTCCGCTCGCACAGGCGGAGGAGGCGGCCGGGCCCGCCGCCGGTCACGTTCGCTGGCTGCGCGGCTGCGCGGCGGCCGAACCTCCCTACTACGGGCAGACCACGCACTTCACGTGCGGCGCCGTCACCGCCCTGGTCGCGCAGGCGCATGCGGGGACGCTGCCGCGCGATGCGCTCGACCGCCGGGCGGAGCTGACGCTGTGGCGCGACGCGACCAACTTCCCCGCGTGCGAGCCCGTCGGGCTCGGCGTCGCAGTGCACCGGGCGTGGCCCTCGTCCACCGTCGGGATCCACCTCGACACGGACCGGCCCGTGCTGCTCGACCACCTCCCGGAGAGCGAGCAGGAGTGGCGTGCCCACCTCCAGGGCATGTCGCGTGCGGACGCCGCACGGGCCGGCGTCCCGATCGGCACGGGTCGCCTCTCCGTGACCGCGATCCGCAACGCGATCGGCCGGCGGGAGCAGGTGCTGCTCCTGGTCTCGCTCGCCGCGATGCAGGGGTTCGACGTACCGCACTGGGTGCTCTGCCATGGCACCGTGCCCGGCGCCGTCGTGATCGAGGACCCGTGGGCCGGCGCGGCAGTGGGGGACACCTGGGTCGACGCCCACCTGCTGCCGGTTCCCGACCGATCACTCGACACGATGTCGGCCGTCTCGGCAGACCCCTTCCACGGCGCCGTGACCATCGGCCGCCCGCAGCCGCCCGGTGCGTCCCCCTCCGGACCGGCCGACGAGTAGGCCTCGTGTGGGCGTGGGCCACGGCCGTCAGGCGACCGGCTTCGGCGCGGCAGACTGCGCCGACGAGCCGCCGGTACGGGAGAGCGTCTCCGACGCACAGGTGTCGGATCCAAGCAGGTCACCCACCCCGCAGACAGCCACTGGCGACCCGCAGGTCAACTCATTGTGACGGGGCACCCCATGGTTCCGGTGGCCCTTGCGGAGCCGTCTCCCCCTCGCGGGCGCTGACGCCACAGGCTCGCCCGGCAGGACCGCGACACCGCGTCGAGGGCCGGTGATTCGGGTCACGCATTGACCATCGTGGGCCGAGCTCCGACCCGGGCCACTTGCTCCGGTCACCACGCGTCGATGACCGGAGCGTCGGGTTCGTGCTGCCGCCAGGCCTCGTTGAGGCGCCCGAGCCGGGCCGCGGTGGCGATGCCCCGCAGGGACGCGATCCTGCCGTCGCTGACTTCGAACGCCACCACGCCCACGACCCGGCCGTCGACCACGGCGAGAGCGGCCGGGGAGCCGTTGACCGCCGCGACATGGATCGCGGGCGTGCCGCCGGCCAGCCGCCGCTTCGCCGGCGTGGACCTGAAACCGGCCCGCACGAAGGAGGCGACCCGCTCGCGCGTCCTGAACCGCAACAGCCGCTTGCTCAGCCCTGCCCCGTCCGAGACCGCAGTCACGTCGTCGGTGAGCAGCGCCACCAGGCGTTCGGTGCGGCCCGATGTGGCGGCGGCGAGGAATTCCTCGACGACCCGGCGCGTGGACCCGGCATCGGGGGCGGGCTCGCTGCCGCGGCGGCGCCCGGTGGCGACCCGGGCCCGGGCCCGGTGGACATGCTGCTGGCTCGCGGACTCGGTGATGTCGAGGATCCCGGCGATCTCGACGTGGCTGAAGGAGAAGGCCTCCCGCAGGACGTAGACGGCCCGCTCGACCGGCGAGAGCCGCTCCATGAGGGTCAGTACGGCCAGGGACACGGATTCGCGCTGCGCGAAGGTGTCGGCAGGGCCGAGCATCGGGTCGCCGTCGAGGAGCGGCTCCGGCAGCCACGCGCCGGCCGCTCGCTCGTGGCGTGCCTGCGCCGAACGGAGCCGGTCGAGGCAGAGATTGGTGAGGACCTTGGTGAGCCACGCCTCCGGCACCTCGACCCGTTCGCGGTCCGCCGCCTGCCAGCGCAGGAACGTGTCCTGTACGGCGTCCTCGGAGTCGGCGGCCGAGCCGAGCAGACGGTACGCGAGCGAGGCCAGCCTGCCCCGGCTGGCCTCGAACCGATCGATGGCTGCGCTGTCCACGCGGAACACCCTAGGAGACGGGCTCTGCGCCGGCCCGGTCCGGAGCGGTGGCCAGGCGGCGACCGCGCTTCGGCATGCCGAAGGTCGGGTGGGCGATGCCCCACCCGGCGCCCTTGAGCACGCCCGACTTGAGCCGCGCGGCGGTCCGGCCGCCCAGGTACCAAAACTTCGGCCGGACGTCCCCGTCCACCATCTGGAAGATCGCGTCCCGCCGCCCGAGGCTGATGTGGTTGCCGTGGTACTTCAGCCCGGTGGCCGGGACCTCTCCGCCCGTCAGACGCGCGATGATCGCGGCGGTCGCCTGCATGTTGGTGAAGCCGGCCGAGGCGCAGGACATCGGGAGCGGACGGCCGTTGTCGCCGATCGCGTAGGCGCTGTCCCCGGCGGCGTAGACGTCCGGGTGCGAGACCGAGCGCATGGTGCGGTCGACGACGATCTGGCCGGTTACGGCGACCTCCAGGCCACTGGCGGCCGCGATGGGGTGCACGGCGAATCCGGCGGACCACACGGTCACGTCGGCCGGGATGGACGTACCGTCGGCGGCGATCGCCCGTGTCGGCTCGACGGCTTCGATGCCGGTGTGCTCGTGGACGGTGATGCCGAGCCGGTCGAACGCCTGGCGCAGGTGACGGCGGGCCTTCGGGGAGAGCCAGGCGCCCAGCTCACCGCGGGCGGCGAGCGCGACGGAGAGGTCCGGCCGGGACTCGGCCAGCTCGGTGGCGGTCTCGATGCCGGTCAGCCCCTCCCCGACGACCAGCACGGTGCCGTCCGCGCCCAGGCCGGCCAGGCGCTCACGCAACCGCAGCGCCGAAGACCGGCCCGTCACGTCGAAGGCGTACGCGGCCGCGCCGGGGACGCCATGGTGAGCCACGGAGCTGCCGAGCGCGTAAAGGAGTGTGTCGTACGCGAGCTCTGCGTCGCCGTCCTCGCCGGTCACGGCGACCGTCCTGCGCTCGGGGTCGACGCCGGTGACGTGCGCTACGCGCAACCGCACCCCGGTTCCCGCGAACACGTCGGCGAGCCTGCGGGACGCGAGATCCTGGCCGCTCGCGAGCTGGTGGAGCCGCATCCGTTCGACGAAGTCGGGCGCGGCGTTGACGACGGTGATCTCGGTGTCGGCGGCAGAGAGCCTGCGGGCCAGGTTTCCGGCGGCGAAGGCCCCGGCGTATCCGGCGCCGAGTACGACGATGCGGTGCTTCATGGCGTTCTCCTGTCTCGTTCGCATGACCCTTGAACGGGATGGCGCCCCGATTGCTGACAGGATTCGAACGTGATGTGGGTCACCGTGCCGGGGGAGGAGCCGAGCCGCCGAGGAGAACTCGGGCCCGGCGTGGACCCGCCGCTCCTGAGCCGGGCGGAGAGCTCACCGGGGGAGCGGAGGGCAGGCCCTCGCGCCGCTGCCCGGGTGGTGCTGTGTGGTTTCGGCGCCGGCTGCGCCGGAGTCCGTACCAGGACGCGAGCGGATGCACCGGCCCGCCCGGTGCTACGGCGAGGTGGGCAGCTGCGGGGAGCGCAGTACGAGCAGGGTGATTTCGCTGGGGGCGAAGACGCGGAACGGCGGGCCCCAGAAGCCGGTGCCGCGGCTGGTGTAGAGGAGGGTACGGGCGCCGTGGTGACTGAGACCGGCGAGGGCGGGCTGGTCGATGCGGACCAGGTGGTGGAAGGGCCAGATCTGGCCGCCGTGGGTATGACCGGAGAGCTGGAGGTCGATGCCCTCGGCTGCCGCCCGGTCGACGAACTTGGGCTGGTGTGCCAGGAGCAGGACGGGCAGGTCGGGGTCGGCGCCGTTCAAGGCTCCGGCGAGGTGGGCGCGGTGGCCGGCCAGGCCGGAGGACTCGGCGGTGACGTCGTCCACACCGGCGACGACGAGGGTGTCGCCGCCGCGTTCGAGCAGCAGATGGCTGTTGCGCAGCGGCTCCCAGCCCAGCTCGTCCATCAGGTCGACCCAGCCCTGGGCCTCGCTGTAGTACTCGTGGTTGCCGGTGACGTACACACGGGCCCGGGTGGCCCGCACGGTACCGAGCGGGACGGCCTGGGCGCGGCGGCGCTCGGCCGTGCCGTCCGCGATGTCGCCGGTGTGGCAGACCAGGTCGGCTCCCAGCGTGTTCACCGTCTCGCACACCCGCGCCGACCAGCGAGCGCGATCGAGCGGGCCGTAGTGGGTGTCCGTGATGAGGACGACGCGGGTGCCGTCCAATCCGGCGCCCAGGCGGGGGAGCCGCACGTCGAGTCGGCGCACTCGTGGCACGCGGCGGGCCTCCGCGTATCCCCAGACGAGCATGACGGCGGTTACACCGAGGACGGCCCAAGTGACGATTCGGGCCCGGTCCTGACTCTCGCCGACGCCGGCCACGGTCAGGGCGAGCCGCAGGAGGACACCGAGCAGAACGGACCAGGTGAACAGAATCCAGCTGGCGCCCAGCAAGGTGTCACCGACGATCGCCGCCCGGTCCTGCTGGCGCCGGCCGTGGCCGCGCACCATCGCGAGCGGCATACCGGTGAGACCGAGGGCGAACAGCGCGGTGCCGACCGATGTGACGGGCAGCGGCCAGTGCTGGCCGGTGTGCAGGAGCACCCAGCAGGGCACGGCCCACAGCAGGACGGGGGCGATCAGGGGGATGTAGCGCATCAGCCGGTGCAGTCGGCTCGGCCGCGGCGCCCGCGCCTCACTGTCTGCGGGTCGGGTGTTGTCGGTTTCGGTCACGCTTTCCCTCCCTGGCCAGGCTGCCGTCCCGCGCACTGTATCCGGTCGCCCTCGGGCGACCGGACGGGCGTTCGAGGGTGCGGTCCCTCGAAGGTGGAGCCGCAGAGGGCTCGGGAGCAGCGTGGCGATGAGGGCGGCGCCGCCTGCGCGCCCCTCCCTGCCGAAGGCCGGCCGGTGTCCCGGGTCGCACCCGTCGCGGGGTACGCGAGGCTGTCGAGGGCGGAAGTGACGGGGGCTTGATGCGCAGGACCGCGTAGCCGCGGCTCCGGATCCGGGGTCACCGCTCCTGGCGGGCGGCGGGGTCCGGGCCGGCGGTCGCGTCGTGGCTCTCCGTGGTGGCCCAGCCGGCGAGGAGGTTCAGGGCGTCGTGGTCGCGGGTGCCGGGTGCGGCTGTGTATGCCGTGAGGGTCAGGCCGGGCTGGGCGGGCAACTCCATGGCGTCGAAGTCGAGGGTGATCCTGCCGATGCCCGGGTGGTGGAAGGACTTGCGGCCCGTGTGGTGCGGGCGCGCGTTGTGCTTGGCCCAGGCGGGCGGTGCGGAACTCGTCGCCGCGGGTGACGAGTTCGCCGATCGGCCCGGTGATGTCGCTGTCGTGGGGAGCGCGTCCGGCCTCGGTGCGCAACAGGGAGACGGTGGTGTTCGGGTAACCGGTGCCCTGGGCTCGTTTCCGCCCTCACGCCATGGTGACGACGACTTTTCCGGCCTTTGCCCGGCCCTTTTCGACGTACTCCATGGCTTGGAGGGTTTCGTCGAACGGGAAGACGCGGTCGACGACGGGGCGGATCTTCCCGGTGTCGATGAGAGGGCTGAGTTCGCGCAGTTGGTCGCCACTGGCCTTCATGAACAGGAACGAGTACGTCACACCGTGGCGCTTCGCGCTGCGCCGGGTCTTGAAGCTGAGGGCGGTCATGGCCAGGCGAGGCCGCCCAGCAGGCGCTGGTCGACACCTACCTCTCCGTCGAGCACCGTGACGGCCCGGCGGACGGCTGTCCGGTCGCAGCACTCGCCTCCGACATCGCGCGCGAGGGCGGGGGGCAGGAGGCGCGTCGCGTCTACACCGAGGGGGTGGCGGACTTCGCCGACTTCCTCGCCACCGACGACCAGGACGGCATCGTCCGCCTCTGCACCCTGTTCGGCGCGCTGGTCCTGTCCCGGGCCACCAACGGCTCCCCGCTCTCCGAGGAGATCCTCGCCGCCGCGCACGCGGAATTGACGGAAGCAGGCTGATCGAGAGCGCGGTGTGGGTGCACGTCGACGGCACTCGTGGGCGAGGGGGCGTCCGCGGCCGGGTGGAGGCGCTGGCCGTCGGCGCCCGGCGCATCGGCTGCACCGTACGCCGTCACCATTCAGCTCCCGGGCCGCATGCCCGTGAGTGGCGGGTGCGCGGCCGAGGTCGACGTGTCAACGGGACCGCGGCCCGCTCCCGGATGTCGCGCAGGATCTCGTCGACGCTCCCGGCGATGTTCACGCTCGCGTCATCGCGAGAAACATCATGGCGGACACCGTGTGCGCCATCGCCGCGGAATCTGCCTCGCCGACCCGCGCCTCCCGACCCGCGTGAGGACGTCTGCCCGGTCCGCCTCGTGCGCCCAGCCGTCGTCGCGGGCCGGCGCAACAGCCATCTCTCTTCCTGGGGCCTTCAGCGGGGCGGGGGCCTGAACGTCGGCGCCATGGTCCAGGGGCCCAGGGGCGGTAGTCGGCATGAAGCGGCCGTTCCGCACATCGGGATCGCAGGTCGCGGGCCCGTCCTCGCGGCGGACGCGGCCGGCCACGACATCGGCGCCGACCTCCCGGCAGCGCGCGACGTCATCAGCGATCTCATGCGGGGTGACCGGTCGACGCGACTCTGTTCCCTGGTGGCCATGCCGCCGGCCGGGGTGACGGGCAGGATGAATTCGCGGCCTATCGGTCGTCTCCCGCCACTGCGCCGACACCTTCGATCGAGGCGAGGTCGAGTTCGAGTTCGTGGAACGGCTCGTGGACGCGGAGGTGCAGCCGGCCGCGAGCAGGGCGCCGGTCTTCGGGCAGGCCCGGCCGATGACCGTCAGATCATGCCGGAGGGGTCTCGCCGACGGGAGGCGGTAAGTGCAGGGTGCGGCAAGTCCCGCACCAGAAAACCGAGTTGATGTACGCGGCCGGGCGCGGACGCTTTGTCCCCCCAGAGAATAAAGTTCTGGTCTGACGCGTCAAAGGGGTTTCTGGTTGATGAAAAAGCCATTACCTTCCTGATCTGTACCGGACAGCAAGGACGCGTGCGCCTCCTCCCTCCAGGGCGACCGCGTCCCCCGGCGCGACGGCGCGCGCCTGTGCGAGACCCTCAGCCCCGTTGACCCACGGAGGATGCGCGTGCACAGGAGACTCACCCGGCCCCTCGCGGCGATCGCCAGTACTCTGCTCGCCGCCGCGGGTGCCCTCACCGTCCAGCAGAACCAAGCCGAAGCCGCCCCCGCGGCACCGGAGTTCCAGCAGGTCACCCTCGCCAAGGGGGTGGCCGAGACCGGCGAGCCGATGACGCTCGCCGTCCTGCCCGACCGGTCCGTCCTGCACACCTCGCGGGACGGCACCCTGCGCCGCACCGACGCGGCCGGCACCACCAAGGTCGCCGGCAAGCTGGACGTCTACTCGCACGACGAGGAGGGGCTTCAGGGCGTCGGCGTCGACCCGGCCTTCACCGCCAACCGCTTCGTCTACCTCTACTACGCCCCGAAGCTGAACACTCCCGCGGGAGACGCCCCCGCGACCGGCTCGGCAGCCGACTTCGCCCCCTTCGACGGCGTCAACCGGCTCTCCCGGTTCGTCCTCAGGACGGACGGCACCCTGGACACCGCCAGCGAGAAGCAGGTCCTGGACGTCCCCGCCAGTCGCGGTCTGTGCTGCCACGTCGGCGGCGACATCGACTTCGACGCGCAGGGCAACCTGTACCTCTCCACCGGCGACGACAGCAACCCCTTCGCCTCCGACGGCTACACCCCCATCGACGAGCGGTCGAACCGCAACCCCGCTTACGACGCCCAGCGTTCGTCGGGCAACACCAACGACCTCCGCGGCAAGGTCCTGCGGATCAAGGTCAACGCCGACGGCGGCTACTCCGTCCCGGCGGGCAACCTCTTCGCTCCCGGCACCGCGAAGACCCGGCCCGAGATCTACGCCATGGGCTTCCGCAACCCCTTCCGGATGACCGTCGACAAGCCCACGGGTACGGTCTACCTGGGTGACTACGGTCCCGACGCGGGCACCGCGAGTGCCACCCGCGGGCCTGCCGGACAGGTCGAGTTCAACCGGATCACGAAGGCCGGCAACTACGGCTGGCCCTACTGCACCGGCGCGAACAACGCGTACGTCGACCACGACTTCGCCAACTCGACGTCCGGCTCCTCCTTCTCCTGCTCGGCGCCCAGGAACACCTCGCCGAACAACACCGGCCTGACCGACCTTCCCGCGGCCCAGCCCGCCTGGGTCCCGTACGACGGCGGCTCGGTACCGGAGTTCGGCAGCGGCTCGGAGTCCCCGATGGGCGGTCCGGTCTACCGCTACGACGCCGGCTCGACCTCCCGGGTCAAGTTCCCCGAGAGCTTCGACGGGGACTTCTTCGCGGGCGAGTTCGGCCGCAAGTGGATCAAGCGCATCGAGCAGTCCGGCGACGGCACCGTGCAGTCCATCAACGCCTTCCCCTGGCAGGGCACCCAGGTCATGGACATGGCATTCGGACCCGACGGCGCGCTGTACGTGCTCGACTACGGAACCGGGTACTTCAACGGGGACGCGAACAGCGCGGTCTACCGCATCGAGAACGTCTCCGGCGGACTGTCCCCGCTCGCCGAGGCCAAGGCCGACCGCACCTCGGGTCAGGCCCCGCTCGCCGTGCGGTTCTCCTCGGCGGGCACCTCCGACCCCGACGGCGATCCACTGACCTACGCCTGGAAGTTCGGTGACGGCGGTACGTCGACGTCGGCCGACCCCACGCACACCTACACCGCCAACGGCCAGTACACCGCGGAGCTGACCGTCTCCGACGGAACCGGTCTGACCGCGACCGCCTCCGTCGCCGTGACCGTGGGCAACACCGCGCCGACCGTGAAGCTGGAACTGCCCGTCGACGGCCGGATCATCGACCCGGGTGACGCGGTTCCGTTCAAGGTGACCGTCACCGACCCGGAGGACGGCACCATCGACTGCTCGAAGGTCAAGGTCACCTTCATCATCGGTCACGACAGCCACGGACACCCGCAGACCTCGGCGAACGGCTGCTCCGGCACCGTGCAGACCATCGCCGACGGCGAGCACGACCCCAACGCCAACATCTTCGGCGTCTGGGACGCCGAGTACACCGACAAGGGTGCGGCCGGGCAGCCCGCCCTGACCACGCACGACGAGCACATCAGCCAGCCCAGCCACCGTCAGGCCGAGCACTACGGCGGCTCGGCCGGGGTGACGGTCGTCGACCACGCCGCGGCCCGGGGCGGCAAGACCGTGGGCAACATCGAGAACGGTGACTGGATCTCGTTCGCGCCCTACGCCCTCGACAACGCCACCGAGCTGACCGCCCGCGTCTCCTCCGGCGGAGCAGGCGGCACGCTCGAGGTGCGGGCCGGATCGCCCACCGGCGCCCTGCTCGGTTCCGTGACCGTCCCCGTCACGGGAGGCTGGGAGACGTTCCAGGAGGTCTCCACGAACCTGACCAATCGTCCGGCCGGCACCACCACGCTCCACCTCGTCTTCAAGGGCGGCAGCGGAGCCCTCTTCGACGTGGACGAGTTCACCGTCACCACCTCCGTACCTTCGGGGCCGAGGGAGGGCGCTGTCACCGGTATCGGTGGCAAGTGCGTGGATGTGGCGGGTGGTGCGTCGGCGGACGGGACGCAGATTCAGCTGTACACGTGCAATCAGACGGCCGCCCAGAAGTGGACGGTCGGCACGGACAGCACTCTGCGGGCGCTCGGTAAGTGCCTGGACGTCAGCGGAGGTGGCACGGCGAACGGCACCAAGATTCAGCTGTACGGGTGCAACAACAGCGGTGCCCAGAAGTGGGCCCCGCAGGCCGACGGCACGCTGAGGAACCCGGCCTCCGGCAAGTGCCTGGACGCGGAGGGTGTCTCCTCGGCCGACCGCACCAGGCTGCACCTGTGGACCTGCGGCACCGGAGCCAACCAGAAGTGGATACTGCCATGAGCCGACGAACGGTCACACTTCCAGGACGCCTCGCCTGCTGGGCCGCCTGCGGCCTGCTCGCCGCTGTCGCCCTGCCCTCCGCCGTCTCCACGGCGGCAGCCCCCGACGCCCCTGTCCGGGTGGCGGCCGCCGCCGACCCCGCGTACGACGTGCTGGTCTTCTCCAAGACCACCGGATTCCGCCACTCCTCCATCGACGAAGGCGTCACCGCCCTGCGCGAGCTGGGTGCCGCCAACAACTTCACCGTCACCGCCACCGAGGACGCCGCGGCCTTCACCCCGTCGAACCTTGCCGGATACGAGGCCGTCGTCTTCCTCTCCACCACCGGCGACGTCCTCGACGCCACCCAGCAGACCGCCTTCGAGGGGTACATCACGGCGGGCGGCGGCTACGTCGGCATCCACGCGGCGGCCGACACCGAATACGACTGGGCCTGGTACGGCGGGCTGGCCGGGGCGCTGTTCAAGTCCCATCCGCACATCCAGCCCGCCACGGTCAAGGTGGAGGACCGCGCCCACGACGCCACCGCCCACCTCGGGCCGAACTGGCAGCGGACCGACGAGTGGTACGACTACCGCACCAACCCGCGAACCACCGCGCACGTCCTGGCCTCGCTCGACGAGTCCACCTACAGCGGCGGCACCATGGGCGGCGACCACCCCATCGCCTGGTGCAAGGACTACCAGGGCGGGCGCGCCTTCTACACCGGCGGCGGCCACACCGAGGACTCCTACACCGACCCCGCCTTCCGCCGGCATCTGCTCGGCGGCATCCGCTGGGCCGCGGAGCTGACGGAGGCCGACTGCCGCCCGGAGACCGGCTACACCACGATCTTCGGCTCCTCGGGCACCACCGGCTGGAAGCAGGCCGGCCCCGGCTCCTTCACGCACGAGAACGCCACCCTCACCTCCCAGGGCGGTCTGGGCCTGTACTGGTACCAGGCCAAGGAGTACACGTCGTACTCCCTGAAGCTGGACTGGCGTCAGAGCGGGGACGACAACAGCGGCGTCTTCGTGGGCTTCCCGGCCTCCGACGACCCGTGGTCGGCCGTCAACAACGGCTATGAGATCCAGATCGACGCCACCGACACCCCCGACCGCACCACCGGCTCCGTCTACGGCTACAAGTCCGCCGACCTCACCGTCCGTGACGCGGCCCTGAACCCGCCGGGGGAGTGGAACACCTACGAGATCCGCGTCGAGGGCGAGCGCCTCCAGCTCTTCCTCAACGGCCGCAAGATCAACGACTTCACCAACACCGACCCCGCCCGCAGCCTCCAGCAGGGCCACATCGGCCTGCAGAACCACGGCGACGGCGACGACGTGTCCTTCCGGAACGTCCGGATCAAGGAACTCGGCGGCTCTACGGGGCCGAGGGAGGGCGCTGTCACCGGTATCGGTGGCAAGTGCGTGGATGTGGCGGGTGGTGCGTCGGCGGACGGGACGCAGATTCAGCTGTACACGTGCAATCAGACGGCCGCCCAGAAGTGGACGGTCGGCACGGACAGCACTCTGCGGGCGCTCGGTAAGTGCCTGGACGTCAGCGGAAGTGGCACGGCGAACGGCACCAAGATCCAGCTGTACGGGTGCAACGGCTCCGGGGCGCAGAAATGGGCCCCGGCGGCCGACGGGACCCTGCGGAACCCGCAGTCCGGGAAGTGCCTGGACGCGGAGGGTGTCTCCTCGGCCGACCGCACCAGGCTGCACCTGTGGACCTGCGGCACCGGCGCCAACCAGAAGTGGATACTCCCCGGCTGAGTGACCCCTCGACACCGTCATCGGCGCGGAGGGCGCCGGTGACGGGACCGGCCGCTCCCACCGGGCCGGTGACGGCGGCGGGGTGCGACGCCGAAGTGCCCCGCCGCCGTCCCTCATACCCACCGGTGCCCGATGTTCCGCGGCACGCGCGGGAGCACGCCCTGGGCGGCATCGACTCGACTGGACCGACGTCCGTGCCCGCACCATCAGGCCGCGGCGCGGCGCGGCTCGCCTCGCTGGGATCGACCCGTATCACTCCGTCGGCGACGGCGGGGCGGCCGGAGGACACCGACCGGGCCGCAACGGCCGAGCTGATCAGGGGCGGCATGGCGCTTGTCGACGTCGAGGGCTTCCTCACCGTCACGAGGCAGCGTGGCCTTCCGGCGGAGTCACCGGCGTACGGACCGAGCACCCCGTCCCGGTCGCGCTGCTGGACGCTCTGACACGGCACGGTGGCAGGGCAAGCCTGCGCGGACGCGTCGACGATCCGCCGCTGAGAGCGGCCCGGGAAGCCTTCCCGCGCGTGGAGGATGCCGAGGTGCCTCGCTGGTGCGACCGCCGGAAGGACGACGCCGCCCTCGCCTTGGACCGTCACGCGCAGCGACCCACCCACCGCCGGACGAACACGTCCCGCCCCCTCGATTCCCCTGGGGCCGTTACACGCCGACGGCACGCTCCCGGACATATGCGACACCGCGCGCTGCTGATCCGGCCGGCGGCCTCCGGCGTGTCCGCGTCGTACGTCCCGCCGGCCTCGCCTCGTACGACAACACGCAGGGATTCCTGGTCCGGGTCGTGGGTCCACGACCCGGCGATCCCGCAGGGGCACAACGGACCGGGGCTACTCGCGTTTCCACGGCCGCCGTTCGGTCCCGTCCAGAGCGCGGTCGAGGGCGGCCACACCCAGTCCGGCCAGGACGATCTGGATGAGCCACTCGGACCAGTCGACGCCCCGCGTGGCGCCCACTCCGAATACGGACGCCAACAGTGAACCGAGGAGCGCGGCGGCCATACCGACGACGAGCGTCCACAGGACGCCGACGTGCTGACGGCCGGGCAGGACGAGACGCCCCAGCAGACCGACCACCGCGCCGATGATCAGAGCGCTGACGAGTCCGGAGATTTCCATGACTGACTCCTTCGGGACCGACGTGTCCGCTTGCGCCTACCCCCACGGGCCGTGAGAACCCTCGCCGCGCCCGGGACAGCGACTTCCCCACGCCGCCACCGAAAGGGAAACCGGCAGCAGACGCACCCCTCGGCATCATCCCCGCGCTGTTTCGCGCACACGTCCGGACAGCAGGGGCAGGCGAACGTCAGCCACGGACGACGGAGACCGATCAATAAGCGGTTATCCCCGGCGACAGGTGAAGGATGAGCACCGAGAAGAAGACCGATGAAGAGCACGACGGAAAGCGCGTCGTCGCTCCTACCGCCATGCGGCAGGCTTCCGCGCAGCTCACGGAACTGCTCCAGTGCGAGCCGGGTTCTGTTGAGGGCCGCCCCTCGGCGGCGGCCCAGCGGCTGCACACGGACCCGGACACCGTGGAGCGGGATCTCATCAAGTCGGTGCTCACCATCGTCGAGCTCCTACGCCAGCTCATGGAGCGCACCGCGATCCACCGGGTCGACCAGGGCGACCTGAGCGAGCTCCAGGAGGAGCGGATCGGCATGACGCTGATGATCCTGAACGAACGCATGACGGAGCTGTGCGACCGCTACGGGCTGACCATGGACGACCTCAATCTCGACCTCGGGCCGCTCGGCTCGCTGCTGCCGCACAACGGCGCATGAGCGAGCAGAGACCCAGGTTTCATCCCGTCACGCAAGGCAAGGAGGAGGCCATGACTACTGACGACAAGGACGCAATGAACGCCACCCCGAGCGAGGGCAGGACGACCACCGCCCGCAATACAGTCGCCTCGGCCGGAATGCAGGCCGAAACCAGGAGCGGCGAGGTGCTGTCCCCGGCCGAGGCTGCCAAGGACTCGGCCTCGGACGGTGTGCGGGCAGCCGGTGAGACCACCCGGCGTGTCGGCCGAGCCGCTGCCTCCGGTCTCCAGAGCGGTCAGCAGGCCGTGACCGCGAACGCGGCCAAGGCCGCGAGTGCGGCCACCGCGGCCTGGACCGTTGTCAAGGACCGGAAGGCGGTCGCCGCCGGAGCCGCAGCAGGGGTGGCCGGTGTGGTCGGAGCGGCGTTCGCCATCGGCCGCTCAACTGCCAAGCCTCCGACGGGTCCGCTGACCCGGCTGGCGCGCGGGCGGATCTGATCGCGGAACGGAGAATGCTCGGGCGAGCGGGCCCGGACGTGGGGCGGGACCGAAGAGACTTCTTCGGTCC